>NZ_JBEZHO010000046.1:0-72909 GCF_040650615.1 Streptomyces sp. NPDC048643 | reverse complement strand
ACTTGGTCCAGTCGGACCAAGTGACCTGAGCGAGGGACCGGTCTTCGACGGGCCGGGTGTGCTGTGACCCAGCACCCCGAACGGGTCCGCCCCACCTCGTGTCTCGTACGAACAGTTCCGCCGAACAGGGTGGCCGGCCGGATCAGGTGGCCGATGTCCCCGTCCGCGCTTCCTCCTCCTGCCACGAGTCCACCAGCGTCAGCGCCTCCTCGAGGGTCTCCGACACCGACACCGTGAGGCTGACTCCGGTGAGGTCGAGAATGCGCCGCACGGCGGGAGTCGGCGCGATGACGTGCACGCTGCCCGATACCTTCCGCGCCTCCTGGTAACTCCGCAGCAGCACGTTCATGCCGGAGGAGTCCATGAACGGGACCCCCGAGAGGTCGATCAGGAAGCGGCGGCGTCCGTGGTGGAACTGGTTCGCCAGGTGATGCTGCAACTCCGTGGCCGTGTCGATGTCCAGCGAACCCTCGACGGTCAGGAGTACGGCGTCTTCACGGGGCAGCGTCACATCGATGGACAGCGGTTCCAGCTCTGCGGACACGGTTACCTCCTACGTAAGAACATGGGTATAGGAGGCCTGGCTACCCCGGATGTTCGATTCGACGCACCTCGAACCCCGATCGTCGCAAAGATCGGGGTTCGCGGCGGTCGTCGTCGCCGAGTCAGTGACGTCCGCGCAGCTTGCCGAAGAGTCGCTGCGCCTGGGCCCGACGCCGGGGATCCGCCGCGGCACGCCGAATCTCCTCGGCCGTACGCCGTCCCTGGGGGCTCCTGGCGAACTCCTTGAGACGCTGCACCATTCCTGGCATGGCATTCCTTCCGGTGCGGGGGTCGGCTTCTGCAGGGCCCGCTTACCCCGTCATCGCCGTGTCAGGCCGGGCGATGTCTGCGCGGCCCTGTCCTTCGAACGGCTGAACTACCTTGTCGGATCCCGCTCGTTCTCCTCCTGTGAGCATCGTCGAGGCGGAGATGAGGAATCGATGAGCCGACACCGCAAGGGCCGTAGGCACCGCAAGGTGAACATGACGCCGCGCCCGGTCGGACCGAGGAGATCACCGCGCGCAGTGCAGGAGCAGGCCGTCGCCCGGAACGCCGGGGCGACGCGGACCAGTGCTCCGATCCCCGGGCAGGACAGCACCGGTGAGAGGGCCGGGGTCGTGTCGAGGAAGGTCAGCGAGAGCGGCCTGAGCCGGCACGCCGTGCGGACCTGGGAGCGGCTGGCCGAAGCCGGTACGGGCGGAGCCGAGGTCGGTGAGCTGAGTGCGACCGTCGGCTTCCAGCGCTCGACCGTGCTCGGCCATCTGAAGGGTCTGGCCGAACTCGGACTGGCCGAGGGCGACGAGAGCGTGTGGCGGGCGACCGGCCCGGTGGAGGCCACGGTGACGCGTGACGGCGTACGGGCTTCCGTCGGGGCCGCTTCCTAGAGCGGCTGCCTGAGAGGGGCGCTCCCCCGGGATTTCCGCCCGGGGGAGCGCCCCTTGCCATGTCGAGCGGTTTCAGCCGTCGAGCCCTTGAGACGGCTGCAACGCCGAGTCGTCGAATCGCTCAGCCGGTGTCGTGCCGGCCGGGCGTACCGGTCCGTCCGTCGAGGGCCGTCCGCGTGCCACCCGTGGGAAGTGCGCCGGCCCGGGCGGGCTGCCTGCGCCGGGCCAGGGACTCCTGCGCGGCCTCGCGGGGGTGGCGCCGCTGCCAGTACGGGTTGTCGTGCGGCAGTTTGCTCGACACCCGCCCGTACATGCCGAACGTCAGGATCACCAGCCCCATCACGAAGCTGAAGATGACGTTGGTCATGCCGAAGCCGAGGACGTTGGCCGGTCGGTCGAGGATGAAGATGTGCGCGAACCCGCTGAGCAGGAACAGCGTGCCGACCACCATGTTGAGGCCGGAGGCGACGTTCCCGCCGATGAAGCCGCCGGCGATCAGGGCGACGCCGACCAGGACGGAGATCAGACTGAGGGCGCCGTTGCTGGACAGGCCCGCGACGGTGTTCCCGTCCGTGGTGAACGGGCTGAGTTCGTCGGCGAAGCCGAGACTGCCGAAGACGAGCAGCACCACACCGCAGAAGGCCGCACCCCAGCGGTACACGGCACCGAGCTGGTGGTCGACCGGCAGTTCGTCCTGGAGCTTCATGGCTCTTCCCTTCGCGTGCCGGGAGAGGGCACACACGTGAT
The DNA here is from genome assembly GCF_040650615.1 of Streptomyces sp. NPDC048643. NCBI lineage: Bacteria > Bacillati > Actinomycetota > Actinomycetes > Kitasatosporales > Streptomycetaceae > Streptomyces > Streptomyces sp. NPDC048643. The sequence goes on along the minus strand of NZ_JBEZHO010000046.1, from coordinate 70,735 downwards.
GCCCGTTACCTGATGTTCTGCCCCCTTATTCCGATGGAGGCGGCCGCCCGGTTGCACCGGAGGCGCGGGAAGACCGGGAACGCGTGATCAGCCGGCGGGCTGCCCCTCGGCGCCGAGGTGGCCGTCCACCGCCTCCGGCATCCGCCGGACCACCTCGTCCCCCAGCCGCTCGAACTCCTTGCGGAGGAACGGGGACGCCAGCCGGGCCACTCCACGGAACTCGATCCGGGCCCGGTAGGTGAGCCGGGTCCCTCCGTCCTCCTCGTGGAAGGTCATGTCGTCCGTGGAGGTCGCCGTCCGGTTCCGCCCGACGAAGGTCAGCCGCCGGTCCTCGAAACGGATCAGACGGTAGAGGAGTTCGGTGCGCCGCCCCCGGAACTCCGAGACGTTCTGCCACTCGGATCCCTTGGCGACCGGGACACCGGCCCGGGCCGGACGACAGCTCACCGTTCCCGGGTCCCACTCCTGCGTGTGCGCGAAGTCCGCCAGGTACGCCACCACGTCGGGCAGGGGGTGCTGCAGCGTGAGCGTGCGCTCGACCTCGATCATCGGAACTCCCTTACGCGGCCGTCGGAGGGCATGGTGTACGGAATGCGGCGGGTCCTCCTGTCTTCGGGCCGGGGACACGCGACGGATGCAGCGGAATCGGCACCCGACAGAGTGTCGAGTCGCATCCTCTGGGCATCCGGTCTCCACCACTTCGACACAGGGAGACCTCATGCTCGGCATCGTTGCCGCTGTACTGTTTTTCATTTCGTTCCTCATCAACGCGGCGGACATATCGACGAACGACGTGTTCACCTCGACGAACGTCATGCTCATCGGTCTCGCCCTCCTCGCCCTGCACGTCGCCGGCGTGGGCAGCGGCTGGGCCACCCGCAGCCGCCGCCGGTGACCCCCTCGGCCGGGGTCCCGTCGGCGCCGACGCGACGGAACCCCGGCCCGGGTGTCCCCTGTTCGTGTGACTTCGCGCGAGTGACTTGCAGTGGCTGGACCGGCCGCGAGATGGTTGCCGGACGGAAACAATCTGTCGTCCGGAAAGGTGGTGGGCCCGCAGACGCGAGCCCTTGCTTGTGGACACTTCCCAGCAGCCTCCTGCCAGCCCGCACGGCGTCGGCCTCGGCGCCACATGGGGTTCCGCCCCCTACCCCGTGGTGGTCGCGGACCCGTCCGGCACGGTGATCGACCTGAACGTCGCGGCGGCGGCCCTCTTCCCGGGTGCCGTCACCGGAGCGCCGCTGCGGGACGTCGTCCCCGAATGGATGGCCGACGCGCACACGCGGCTGCGGACGAACGTCCCCGGGCCCCGGCGTGCCGGTCCCGCTCCGCCCGCGAGCGGCCGTGTCGGCGACCGGACGTTCGAGGCGCACCCCACCTGTACCGAGGACGCCGACGTCATGTGGTGGCTGGTCGACGACACCGACCGGCGCCTCGCCGAGGACGCCCTCAAGAGCGAGCGCGAGCGCACCGCCTTCCTGGCCGGCGCCTCCAGCGCCCTCCTCTCGTCGCTGAACTTCGAGCGGTGCATGGAGGTCACGGCCCGTCTGGCCGCGGAACACCTCGCCGACGCCGCCGTGATCGTCGCCCCGCCGCGCGGCCGCAAGGTGTCTCTCACCTTCTGCGGTCCGGACGGCGCCCCGGAGCACCGCACCGTGCTGGAGGACGTCGGCCAACTGCCCGGGCTCAGTGACGCCCTGCGGGGATTCCCGCCCGTGCCCTCCCGCTGGATCGACCCGGCCGGCGTCCCCGGATGGATCGTCCCCGACGGCTTCACCGAACCCGTCGGCTCCGCCGTCGTGACACCCCTGCCCGGTCACGGCGCACCGGCGGGCGCGCTGATCCTGCTCCGCTCCAGCCACCATGCCGCGTTCACGGAGAGCGAGGAGATCTTCGCCCGCCTGTTCGCCTCGCGTGCGGGCGCAGCCATGTCGGCGGCTCGTATGTACGCCGAGCAGGCGGCCATCACCACGACCCTCATGCGCGAACTGCTGCCGCCCCAGCTGCACGGCGTGCACGGTGTCGAGTTCGCCGGGAAGTACCGTCCCGCGGGTCAGACCGAGCGCGTCGGCGGCGACTTCTACGACGTCCACCCCGGTACCGACGAGGGACAGGAGTCCCTCGTCGTCCTCGGCGACGTGTGCGGCAAGGGACTCGAAGCCGCCGTACTGACGGGCAAGATCCGCAACACCGTGCAGGCACTCCTGCCGCTGGCCGCGGACCACCAGCGTCTGCTCGGTCTGCTCAACGGCGCGTTGCTGAACTCCCACCACACCCGCTTCGCCACCCTCGCCATCGCCTCCGTGGTCCGCCGCGGCGGTATGGTCCACCTGCGCGTCACCAGCGCGGGCCATCCGCCGCCGCTGATCGTGCGCGCCGACGGCCTGGTCGAACAGGCGAGGACCCGGGGGACACTGGTCGGCGCGTTCTGGGAGATCAGCTCCACCACCGCATACGTCGAACTGGCGCCGGGTGAGACCTGCCTGTTCTTCACGGACGGCATCACCGAGGCGAGGGGCGGACCGTTGGGAGACGAACTCTTCGGCGTCCAGCGGCTGGAGACCGCGCTCACGCAGTGCGCGGGCATGCCGGCCGAGGCCGTGGTCGAGCACGTCCAGTTGCTCGCCGCGCAGTGGGTCGGCCGCGGACTCCACGACGACATGGCGACCGTCGCGGTCACCGCCCCCCACCACGCGCACCTGAGTGCGGTGAACGGCCACACCAGGGGCAGGTACACCGCGTGACCCGAAGAACGCCGGCCCTCACGATCCCCGCCCCCGGAAAGCCCGCATGACGACTTCGCATCCACCGTCCTTCACGCTCATCGTCGAGGCCGAGACCACCGATCTGGTGGTCCGCGTCGGCGGAGATCTCGACCACGAGACCTGCGACGAGCTGATGAGCACCGTCGACCAGAACCTCACCGTCCGGCGCACCGCCGAGGGACGGCTCCTCGACCTGCACCTCGTCTTCGCCGGACTCCGCGGGATCGACTCCATGGGACTGTCCGCCCTGCTGATGATCCGGCGTCGCACCGACGCTGCCCGCGTGCGCCTCCACCTGGACGAGCGCCCTCCGCACCTGGAACGGCTGCTGCAGATCACGGGGACCCTCGACTACCTCACGGCACCCTGCGACGCCCGGAACGGCGAGCAACACCCCGGAACCGGCTGACGGTCGTGGCGCCGCTGCCGAGTCATGGTCGCATCCGACTCCGACGGGCCCGATTCGCAAAGAAATTCCACCGAATGCAGACCGGATAGCAGGGTATTTGCAGCTCAGAGGGCGGCACGGAGGCGGATTCCCGCCTTCTGGCCAGCTCCCTGCCGCGTACGCGACATGAACGCGTCGACGGCAGGGCGGACCGGCGAGCTGAAGGAGGACGACATGACCGTCGACAGAATCTGGTCGTACGCACCGGAGTTCAACCACCCCGAGGTGCACGAACTGGCCGGCTACAGCGTCGAGGCCACCGACGGGACCATAGGGCATGTGGACCGCCAGGTGGACGACTCCGGGATGCGGCACCTCGTCGTCGACACCGGGGTGTGGGTGTTCGGGAAGAGCGTGCTGGTCCCCGTGGGCGTGGTCGACGGCATCGACACCGAGACGCAGAAGATCACCGTGGCGTGCAGCCGCGAGGAGATCAAGTCGGCGCCCGTGTTCAAGACCGACCGGGAGACACTCGACCCGACGTATCTCTCCAGTGTCGGGAGCTACTACCGGAGTCTGCCGCCGAGGCAGCCCGCGTGAGTCGCCGTCAGGCGTCTGCCGGGGGTGCGGGGTCCGGGGCCGTGCATCCACAAGCGGCCCCCGTGCCGAAGGGCACGGGGGACACGTGCGGATCGTGACGTCCGGCCTGAGGGGTGCCCTTGCAGGAGCAGACGAGAAAGAGTGTTCAGATGCCCGACGGGTTGGAGGCCACCGTGACGCACGGGGCGGCCCAAGACGCCTTCGTCGTGCGGGTGGGCGGCGACATCGACCACGAGACCGCTTGCCAACTCGAAGAGGCGCTCGACCTCGCGGAGCGTGTCGGTTCGGCCCGCACGGTGGTCGACCTCTCGGAGACGTCCTTCGCGGACTCATCGATCCTGCACGTCCTCCTCGAAGCGCAGCGCGCCCACCGGGCCTGTGGCACGCTCATGGTGGTCTGCGGGCCGTTCAGTGACATCGTTCGGAGGCTGTTCGACGTGACAGGGACCGAGGGCTTCTTCGTCCTCGCCGACAGTGTCCAGGAAGCGCTGGAACTCCCGGTCACGGCGAGCGAGCGATGACCCCGGCCAACCGCCCTCCCGCGGCCGACGGGAGCGCGGGAGCAGATGGTTCGGGGGAGTCCGACCGCAGGGAGTCCGGCACGACGAACCCGACCGAGGCCCCGCAGCTCGTCACTCTCGCCGAGCCGAGCGCCCCTCCTCCCACGGCCGAACGCGCCGTCACCAGCGCCGCGACCGCCCGTCGCCATGTCCAGACGGTCCTGCGCGAGCACCGAGGAGCCCCGGCCGGCGGGGTGAACCAGGAAGCGGTCATCGACCTGCTGCTCGTCGTCTCGGAACTGGTCACGAACGCGATCCGGCACGGCGACGGGCTCGCCGGATTCGAGGCGGCCCTCACCGACGGCGGCGTACGGCTGGAGGTACGTGACCGCAGCGACGTCGTCCCCATCCACGCCTACGGCACCGGCGAGGTCCCGCAGCACCGTCAGCCGAACGGGTACGGATGGCCTTTGATCATCCGGCTCTCCCGCGACATCACCATCGAGCCGTGTCCGGGCGGCGGGAAGTCGATCCGGGTGTTCGTCCCTCTGGGCTGAACCGATCCTGCCCCCTGTCCTGGAGCCGCGGCCACCGTGCCGCGGCTTCGATGCGTTCGGGCCCGGTACGCCGGTACGCCGGTACGCCGGTACGCCGGTGCGTCAGCGGCGCGTCATCCCGGGCGGGTTGGGAGCCGTGCCGGGAAGGGAGGCGTCGGACCGGACCCCCAAGTGGGGTGTGTGGGGGGCCTTGTCCGAAGCTGCTCGCGTTCCGGATTGGTCCGGGAATGAATTTCCTTCGAATCGGTGATTGCGCGAACTCCGACCAATCCAGAACCGCACCTGCGCCGGATTCCCCGTGTGAGTCGAGAAACGAGGAGTTCGACAACCGCCCCCGGGCGGGCGGCAGGTGCCTCTCCGAGGACCGCCCTTTCGTTCTCCACGGTATTTCCGCTCGAAAACCACGGCATTTGCCGGCCAGCGCCGCGAATGCTGCTTCGTTCCGACAGGAGAACCTCATGAGCATGCGTATCCGTCACGTCGCGGTGGCCTTCGCCACTGCCGCTGTACTGCCGATCGCCCTGACGGCCTGTTCCAGCGACAGCAAGGACAGCGACGCGTCGAGTTCGGCGAAGGCGTCGGCCTCCGCGCCGGCCTCGGACGACGCTTCCGCCGGTTCCTCGGGCATGGCGGGCAGCTCGGACGAGCCCTTCGGCCCGGGCTGCGCCTCGGTCCCGAAGAACGGCGCGGGATCCTTCGACGGCATGGCCAAGGACCCGGTGGCGACGGCGGCGTCGAACAACCCGGCGCTGTCGACTCTGGTGACGGCCGTGAAGAAGGCCGGCCTGGTGGACACGCTGAACAACGCGGAGAACATCACCGTGTTCGCGCCGACGAACGACGCGTTCGCGAAGATTCCGAAGGCGACCCTCGACAAGGTTCTGGCCGACAAGGCCCAGCTGACGAAGATTCTTACGTACCACGTCGTGGGCCAGAAGCTGGCGCCGAAGGACCTGGAGAAGGGCTCCTACGACACGCTGGAGAAGAGCAAGCTGACGACCAGCGGTTCGGGGGAGTCGTACACCGTGAACGACTCCGCCAAGGTGGTGTGCGGCAATGTGAAGACCGCCAACGCCAACGTGTACATCATCGACACGGTCCTGATGCCCAAGAGCTGACGCCGCGTATCGCCGGCCCCGCGGGAGACGGCCGCGGGGCCGCCAGGGGTTTCCTGTGGCGGGCAGGAAAGGGGAGTGACCGGGACACGCGTCCGTTCCGGTCACTCCCTGCCTCCATGTCCCCATGTCCCTGTCTCTCTCTTTCTCCCTGTCCCCATGCTGCGTGTCCGCGGGCCCTCGCACATGCCGGGACGCGACAGGCTCCCACCGCTACACGAGTCCGGTGACGGTGACCCGGACCGAAGCCTTGCTGTCCGGGAGCAGCGTCGCCAGTGACTCCTCCAGCGCCTCGCGCGTGGCGCGGGCGACGTCCACGGTGCGGCGCTCCTTGCGCGCCACGATCCGCACGTCCACCTCCCACGGCTCCGACCCGTCGCGGCGTGTCACCCGGATCCCCGCCGTGTGCGCGCCGGACCGGCCGGCCCCCGCACCCGTGCGCAGCAGCTCGCTGAAGCCCGGCTTCAGGAAGGCGACCCCCGACACATCGAGGACCGTCCGGGCCAGCGCCTCCGTCAACGTGTCGTGCACCGCGTACCGCGTCATCGGTCCTGGCCTTCCTCGAACTCGGCCACAGGGCCGGTCAGATCGGTGATGCGGATGTCCACGGCCGTCACGTCCATCCCCAGGCGGTCGCGCGCCGCGTCGAGCACCTGCTCCCGTACCCGTTCGGCGAGGTGTTCCAGCGCGGCACCCACGGGGGCGACGATGTCCAGCCGCACGCCCACCCCGGCGGAACCGCCCGGCGCCGACGGTGCGTGCGGGACGATCCGGCACGAGCCCGCGCGGACCCCTGCGACACTCTCCCCGGCGGTGCGCAGCGTGCGGGCCGCGACCGCTTCCATGATCCAGAGGTCCTCGGCGGGGTCACCCAGCGGGAGGGGCCTGCCGGGCCGCAGTTCGACCCGGACGACGTCCATCACCCGCCGTGTCAGCGGCGTGACGTCGTACGAGTCGACGGTGTCCGTCTCGTCGCGGAGGCTGCCGACGAGGGACTCCAGCCGGGTCCACTCGTCGCGGGCCCGCCCGCAGTGCGGGCACCGCTGCCCGTGATCGTCGTCACGGGTGGGGTCCTCCGCGATCTCCCAGACCTCGGAGAGCGGACGTCCGCAGGGCAGCAGTTCGCCGTCCTCGTCGGGCCTGAGCCGGCGGTCCGGCGGACCGGAGTGGTGGGTCATCGCCAAGCCCCCATCGCTTGTGTCAGTCGGTGTCGTGCGCGGAAGACACGGGCGCGGACCGCCTGTTGGCTGATCCCGACAGTGTCCGCGATGAACTCGTAGGAGCGGCCGTCCAGTTCGCGCAGCACCCAGCAGATGCGCTGCTCCGCCGACAGGTCGGCGAGCGCGGTCTGCAACGCGCCCAGCGCCGCCCGCGACTCCGCCAGCCGCGCCGGAGAGGCGACGTGCTCGGGAGCGGCGACCTCCGCGACCGTGTCGAGGCCGCTCTCCTGCCGCCGGGCGCGCAGCACGTTGAGGCAGCGGTGGGTGACGATCCGGTACATCCAGGTGCCGAAGGAGGACCGGCCCTGGAACTCGGGCAGCCTGCGCCACGCGCTCACGAAGGCGTCCTGCACGGCGTCCTCGGCCTCCGAACGGCTGCCCAGCAGCCGCGCCGCCAGCCCCACCAGCCGCGGGGCATGGCGTCGCACGAGCGACTCGAATGCCTCCTCGTCGCCCTCGGCCGCCCGCGTGGCCAGCAACGCGTCGTCGGTCGCGACGCCCTCCTGCTGGGTGATCTGTCTCTGGGCCCCCGGCACTCGGTGGCTCCTCTCGCTCGCCTCTGCGGGTTGGACACGCCTGCGCGGTTCCCTGTTACGCACCCGTGGCGCCCGCGGATGCACCCGTTCCGTCCTCCTCTCCGGCGACGGAGGACGTACTCCGGAAAAAAGAACGTGGTCGGGCCGCGTAACAGAACGGCCCGGTGCGGGTCTGTCGTGGAGAAGGCAGTTCACACCGAGTGAAGTGGGAGATCGTCATGACTACCCAGCAGACGGCACCGGAGTCCCGCCGCGAGACCGTCCCCTCCCGCCCCGAACCGACGCCGTCGGCGCGCGTGGCAGGCGGCGCCGGGGCCACCGGGTCGACCACGCTGAGCGGTGGCCTGTCCGGCGCGGGCGCGCCGGCCGACAGCCGGGGCAAGACGTCCATCGCCGACGTCGTCGTCGTGAAGATCGCCGGAATCGCCGCGCGTGAGATCCCCGGTGTGTACGACATGGGCGGCGGCTTGTCCCGCACGATCGGCGCGGTGCGCGACCGTGTGCCCGGCGGACGCCCGAACGTGGGCCGCGGGGTGAAGGTCGAGGTCGGCGAGCGGCAGACCGCGATCGACCTCGACCTGGTGGTCGAGTACGGGGTGCCCATCACCGACGTCGCGCGGGACGTGCGCGAGAACGTCGTCTCCGCGGTGGAGCGCATCACCGGCCTGGAGGTCGTGGAGGTGAACGTCACGGTCAACGACGTGCATCTTCCGGAGGACGACGGTGAGGAGGCGTACGGGGACTCGCGCGTGGAATGAGAGCCCCGATCGGCCCTGAACAAACCCGCGGCCGAGGACGCCGGCCCGACCGGCGGTGAGAGGTGAGGAATGAGCAGAGCAATCGTCGGCATGTTCGTGGGGATGGCCCTGGCGTTCGCCGGCTACTTCGGCGGGTTCGGCGCGTTCCTGCTGGTGGCGGCACTCGGCGCGGTCGGATACGGCGTGGGCCGCTATCTGGAGGGCGGGGTCCGTCGTGAGGACCTCCGGGACCTCTTCGAGCGGAGGAACCGATGACGGACGCGGCGGTGCGCGGCACCACCACCGTCTCGGAGAAGGCCGTACGCAAGATCGCCGAGCGCGCGGCCGCCGAGGCACTCCCGGGCTCCTCGCGTCCATCGGCCCGCGGTTCCGCGTCCGTACGGGGCCGGCGGGCCGTGGTGTCCCTCGGTGTCACCCTCCCTTATCCGGCGCCGCTCGCGGCCACCGCCGAGCGCGTCGAGCGGCATGTGACGGACCGGACCGGCCGGCTCACCGGCCTGCATCTCGAGCCCGCGCGGGTCACCGTGACCGGACTCATCGGTCCGGCCCGTCCGTCCGCAGCCACGCTCGCGAAGCCCCTCGCCTCCGGGCGCGCACCCCGGCGTCCCTGGTCGGCACGGCGCGTCCCCGCCGTCGGACTCGCTCTCGCGGCGGCCCTCGCCTGCGGAGCGGTCGCCTTCGACGTGCTGCGGGTCCGTCTCGCCGGGCATCCGGCGGCCGCCTGGCGGACAGAACTGCTGGACACGCTGGAGCGGCGCGGTCCCGCGGACCTGCCGGTCGCCTTCGGGATCGTCCTCGCGGCCGTCGGCCTCTGGCTGTGCGTACTCGCTCTGACCCCGGGCCGACGAGGCCTGTTGGCCGCCGCCCCGACCGGCCTGAACGCCGCGGTGGACCGCACGGCGGTGGCCTCGGTGATCCGCGACGCCGTCGCGGACGTGCCGGGGACCGGGCAGGTCCGGGTGCGCGTCGGCCGCAGGCGCGCCCGCGTCCGGGCCGCGCTGGCCTTCGGCGAGCGGGACGCCGCAGCTGAGGCAGCCGTGGCCGCGGCCCACCGGGCCATGGACGCCTGCGCGTTGCGCAGGGCTCCGCGGCTGCGCGTCACGGTGCGGCCGACTCCCACCTGGCAGCCGCCCGCCTCCGAGCCCGGGTCGCCGGAATCCCGACCGACGCGACCCGGGACGGGTGAACCCGGACCGCTGGAACCCCGCTCCCCGGAGCCCATGACCGTGGAGCCCGCGCTTGCGGGACCGCGTTCCGTGGAACATCCCCCAGCGGAGCCGCGGTTCGCCGGGCCTCGGTCGGCGGACCCGCCGGCCCGTGCCGAGACCGCTCGGCCCGCCGGAAGCGAGGCGTGATGGAACAGCCGTCCGGCACGGTCAACCGTGCCGCACTGGCCGCGGCGGGACTCGTCCTGCTGTCGGCCGGCATCTGGTCGGCGACCGCGGGCGCGTCCGTGGCGGACCGGATGCCGGGATGGTGGCCGAGGGCCGACGCCGACACCGTGTGGGTCTCCGCCGGTCAGGTGGCCGAACTGCGTGACCACGCATGGTGGGTTCCCGCCGTCGTCGCCGTGACGACCCTCGCCACTCTCCTCTGCCTCCTGTGGGCGGCGAGCCGGTTCAGGGGCGGGACCCGCCCGCGCCTGACCCTCACCACCCGGGGCGCCGTCCTGCGCACCCGGGCGCTCGCCGACACGCTCACCCTGCGTACGTCCGCCGTCCCCGGCGTCGCCCACAGCCGCGTCACCGTCCGCGCCCGCCGCGGACGGCTGTACGTTCGCACTCACGTCCGGCTCGCCCCGGACGCCGCACCGAACGGAGTTCTCTTGACCCTGGCCGCGCTCATGGAGGAAGCACGGGCCGCGGCCGCACCGTGCCGGGTCCTCACCCACGTACGGATCAGCAGTCGTTCCCACCGGACCGCGCATGTCCGCTGAGTCAGGGCCCGACAGTGCCATCGACACGGTGCGGCCCGCCCAGCTGCGACGTCCGCGTCCCGGCCTGTGGTGGCCGGCGCTGCGCCGCACCCCGGTGTCGATGTGGAACGACGACATCTCCGACTGGGCCGCCGCGCTGACGTACTACGCGATCCTGGCCGTCCTGCCGGCGATGCTCGTCATGGTCGTCGCCTTCGGGCTGTTCAGTCCGGACACCGCGGAACAGTTCATCGCCCACGTCACGGCGTACGCCCCCGCCCAGTCGGGGGCGGAACTGCACCAGGCCCTGGGGGAGATGCTGCGGCAGCGGTCCGCGGCCTGGACCCTGCTCGTCGCGGGGGCGACCAGCGCGCTCTGGTCGGCCTCCAGCTATCTCGCCGTTTTCCGCCGTGCCCTGCACCGGATGCACGACGTGGCGGACCGCCGGTCGGTCTGGCGCACCGCGCACCGCCTCGTACTGACCGCGCTGGCGCTGCTCGGACTGCTCGTCGTGAGCGCCCTCGTGCTGCTGCTGACGGGCCCCGTGGCCGAGGCCACGGGCCGGGTGTTCGGCCTCGACGGCCAGGTGGCCGTGGCGTGGGGTGTGCTCCGCTGGCCCCTGTTGCTGTGCCTGGTCGCCCTGTTGGTCGTGGTCGTGTTCCACACGGGCCCGGCGGTCGCCCGCCGACGCCGCTACAGCCTGCCCGGCGGCGTCCTGGCGGCGTTCCTCTGGCTGGTCGTCTCCGCCGGATTCGCCGTGTACGCCTCCATGTTCGGCACCTACAGCAGGCTCTACGGCTCGCTCGCGGGGCTCGTCGTCTTCCTGGTCTGGCTGTGGCTGTCCAACCTCGCGCTGCTCGCGGGCGCGCAGTTCGCGGCCGAACTGAGCGAGGCCGCGACGGCCGACCAGAAGGCAACAGTTTGAGATTCGGAGGTTTGTGGCGGCCCGTTCGGCGCACACGGACTGAGGACATCACATCCTGTACGGACGGTGGAGGAACTGTGGGCATCATCGCTTGGATTCTGATCGGGTTGCTTGCCGGTGCCATCGCCAAGCTGCTCCTGCCGGGCAAGGACCCGGGCGGCATCATCATCACCATGCTGATCGGCATCGCCGGTGGCCTGCTGGGCGGCTGGCTGGGCAAGGTCATCTTCAACGTCGACTCGGTCGACGGCTTCTTCGAGGTGTCGACGTGGATCGCCGCCATCGTCGGATCGCTGATCCTGCTGATTCTGTACCGGGTGCTGACGGGCAACCGTCGTTCGCACCGACACGCCTGAGGAGTCCGTACTCCCGCAGCGCACCGATGACTCACGGCTCGGGGCCGGCACCGGAAACTTCCGGATGCCGGCCCCGAGCCGTTCGTCGTGCACCGGCAGTCCGCCCGGCCCGGCTCCCGCCGCGCCGTGCATCCGCGGTCTGGGTGATCCCTGAAGTCCTCGTGAACGCCGGCCGGACAGGGTGAGCGCGGCGTCCCGCCTCGGACAGGAGTGGTCATGGCACCGCACGGACACCGGAGCCCCGAATCGGTGTGGGACTATCCGCGTCCCCCGGCGACGGAACAGGACGAACGCCTGGTCGTCGTCGAGTGGGCCGGAGTGCGGATCGCGGAGACCACCCGAGCCATCCGGGTACTGGAGACCAGCCACCCTCCGGTCTTCTACCTGCCGCCGGACGACGTGCGCACCGACCTGCTCCGCCCCACCACGGAACGCAGTTGGTGCGAGTGGAAGGGGCCCGCCGTCTACTGGGACCTGGCCGTCGACACCCACGCCGGCCCGAGCGCCGCGTGGAGCTACCCCGAGCCGGTGCAGGCGTACGCCTCTCTCGCCGGGCACTTCGCCTTCTACCCCACGCGCGTCGACCGGTGCACGGTCGACGGCGAGCCGGTCACGGCTCAGGAGGGCGACTTCTACGGCGGATGGATCACCGCGGAGATCCGCGGACCGTTCAAGGGCGGTCCGGGTACGCGGGGTTGGTGAGCCCCCGAGGACGCCGGCCCCGGAGGCGAAGGCGCCCTCCCCGTCCGGCGGCCGTCCTGCGATGATCGTCGGACACCGTGTGCCCCGTCCGGACACCGGCCCCGGCCCGATCGAGCGAGGCCCCGGGTCCGGCCGGCGCGGGGCGCGACGCCGCCCGTGAGGAGCCCGAGTGACCTTCGACGTCGGCGCACTGCGCGCCGAGATCCCCGCCCTGCAGTCCGGTGTCGCCCACTTCGACGGCCCGGGCGGAACGCAGACCCCCGCCCGGGTCGCCCGGGCCATCGCCGACGCGCTCACGGGCCCGCTCTCGATCAGGGGACAGCTGACGCCGGGAGAGGCGAACGCTGAGACCTGCGTGCGCGCGTTCCGGGAGGCGATGGCCGACCTGGTGGGTGGCGATCCCTCCGGCGTCGTCTTCGGCCGCAGCGCCACCCAGCTCACGTACGACTTCGCGCACACCCTGGCGAAGGACTGGGAGCCCGGTGACGAGGTCGTGGTCAGCCGGCTCGACCACGACGCGAACATCCGGCCCTGGATCCAGGCGGCGACGATCGCCGGAGCGGTGGTGCGCTGGGCGGACTTCGATCCGGCGACGGGTGAGCTCCCGCCCGCGGCCGTGGGCGAGCTGCTGACCGACCGCACCCGGCTCGTCGCCGTGACGGCCGCGTCCAACCTGATCGGTACGGTCCCCGACATCGCCGCGATCGCCGAGCTCGTCCACCGCCACCCGCGGGCCCTGCTCCATGTGGACGGAGTGCACTACGCCGCCCACGCGTTCGTGGACCTCGAACGACTCGGCGCGGACCTCTTCGTCTGCTCGCCGTACAAGTTCCTCGGCCCGCACCACGGTGTCCTGGTCGCTTCCCCGGACCTGCTGGAGGGACTGCGGCCGGACAAGCTGCTGCCGTCCACCGACGCCGTGCCCGAGCGCTTCGAACTCGGCACGCTGCCCTACGAGGTGCTGGCCGGCACCACCGCGGCCGTCGACCTCCTCGCCGGCCTCGCACCGGAGGCGACGGGCGGACGCAGGGAGCGGCTCCGGTCCGCGTTCGCGGCCGTCGAGCGCCACGAAGAGGCACTGCGCGCGGAGGTGGAGGCGGGGCTGGACGCGCTTCCCGGCGTGATCCGCCATTCCCGGGCCGCCGACCGCACGCCCACGCTGCTGCTGACGTTCGAGGGCCGGGACACGGCCGACGCCTACCGGTTCCTGGCGGACCGGGGCGTGCACGCGCCCGCGGGTTCGTTCTACGCGCTGGAGGCGTCCCGGCACCTCGGGCTCGGCGACACGGGCGGACTGCGCGTCGGCCTGTCGCCGTACAACGACAAGGACGACGTGGCACGGCTGTTGGAGGGTCTGGCCGCGTTCCTGCGGTCGTAGCGGAACGAGGGGCGAGAGGGGCAAGAGGGACGAGGAGGGTGAGGCGGAGGGGCGGAGACAGCCGCGCGGTCCGCCGCTGGTCCCCCGGGCGGTCAGTTCTCCGGGGTGCCGATCAGGCGCAGCGCGTCGGCCAGGTGGCGGGGGCGGAGAAGGCCCGGCCCCGACTGTCTGCCCCAACCGGGTCCGCTCAACAGGACCTGGCTCTGCGTCCGTGCGCCTCGTACGCCCCAGCGGGTGGCGGCGATGTGACGGGCCAGCGGCAGGTTGGCCGTGTCCGACGACTGCGACCACAGGACCACCGCCGAGGGGCCGACGCGGTGGAACGCCGTCATGAGCGCCTCCGGCGGCACCGCGCCGCCGAGCATGAGGACCGGGACCCCGCGTTCCGCCAGTGCCGCGTTCAGCGCCTCCAGTGGCAGGGTGTGCGGCTCGCCGGGAAGGCAGGCGAGCAGGACGGGCGAGGTGACGTCGTCCCGTCCGTGGTCCGCCGCGGCCACGTAGACGTGCCGCAGGGTGGCGGAGACGTGCCAGGACAGGAGGTGTTCGACCTCGACGTACCGGTCGCCCGACGACTCCCACTTGCGGCCCACCGCGCGCAGCGTGGGCACCATGACCTCCTCCCACGCCTTGGCCAGGCCGTGTACCCGCACCGCCGCCGTCAACTGCTCCTGGATGGCGGAGGCGTCCAGGCGTACGGCGGCCCGCGCGAGCCCCCGGCACTCCTGACGTACGTCGCCGAGCGGGAGCCCGGAGGGCGACCGCGAGGCCTTGGGCCGCTCCCGCGAGGGCGTCGCCGGCGACCGTTCCGGGAAGCGGACGTCGGCCGGTCGGCGCGCGAGCGTGAGAGGGGAGCCGGGACCTCCGCCCCGGGCCGTCTCCTTCGCGGTGCGCGCGGCCTCGGCGGGGGGCAGGCCGACCGCTGTCAGCCGGCACATCTCCTGGACCATGGCGACGTCGTCGGGGGACCAGCGGCGATGCCGTCCGTCGGGGCGTACCGCGGGGCCCAGTCCGTACCGGCGGTCCCAGGACCGCAGTGTCGTCGGCGACACCCCGAGCTTCCTGGCCAGGAAGCCGGTGGTCACTCCCGCGTCGGCGCCCTCGACGCTCTCGGTGTCCGCGTCCGGGCGGGCGCTCAGCTCCATACGCCGGCCCCCCGAGACATGGTGGGTTCGACGGGCGCGCATCGGCCGACGGGTGCGGCCCGGTTCGGGGCGGCGGTCTCCGGCGCACGGCGGCAGAAGGTCATGACAGGGGCTCGCCTCGCTTCCGAAGCCGTCCGGGACCGGCTGGTCCGCCGGGCTCACCCCTCCTTCGGCCCGGGGACGCGGGACGGATGCAGAGACGGGGACCGGTGTGCGGGGAAGGAAGGTCCGACGGCCGATCGGCGGAAGAGGTGCGTGTCCTGCCCGGTGGGGATTCCGGGCACGCCTCCCGGTACGCCGACGGCGTGGCGCCCGTCCGGGTACGGCAGCACGTCCTCCCCGCGGAGCGCATGGCTCCGCGGGGAGGACACGTCTGCCGGGTCAGAGGCCGCTGATCCTGGCCACGAAGAAGGCGGCGACGACCAGCGAGCCGATCACGATCAGGCCGAGCCAGAAATAGGGGTGTTCCCAGATCCCGCCGTCCGGCCGCTCCTGGTGCGCTTCCGCGATGGAGCCCTCGCCGGGCGGGGTCTCTCCTGGTGGTACGAGTGGATGTGCCATCTCTCCACCGTCCGTCCGAACGGGTGAGGGCGCATCTTCGCGGCGACGGCGCTCCCCGCCTCGGGGCCGGCACCGGCCTCTGTCACGGGGGACCGGCGCCGATGCCGGTACGACGCTCAGGACCGCGCCCCCCGGCCTCAGGACCCCTGGCCGGGACTGTCGAGAAGGTGGCGAAGCACCGCTTCGGGGTCGGAGAGCGCCGAGCGCAGGAGTGCCTCCTCGTACCCGGCGTCGCCCAGCAGGGAACGGGCCGTGTCCTCGTAGCGTTCGCGGACGGGACCGAGTTCGGGTGTGCCGCGCTGGGGATGGCCCACCGCGCTCCAGTACGTCTCACCGGCGCCGAACGCGGCGACCGCCCGCTCTCCCGCGCCCTGCGCCGCCAGTGCGGAGGCCAGCAGGTCGAGGCCCAGAGCCAGGCCGAAGCTGTCCCCGATACGGCGCTTGCCGTCCAGCATCGACAGGGCGTGGGCGGAGGCGTCCTCGGCGCGGTCGGCGAAGAGGGAGATGAGCGCCAACTGGTAGTCGGCGTACGAGCGGGTCCACCACTCGCCGCGCTCCACGCAGCCGCGCCGCAGTTCCTCCGCCTCCCCGCGGGCGTCGTCGAGCAGTCCCTCGGCCGTCAGGGCGAAGACCCGCACCAGGTGGCACAGGAGGTGTCCCGCCGAGGTGAACGCGGTGCCGCCGGCGCCCCGCAGCGCGCCGTCCACGTGGTGTCTGGCCGTCATGGGCCGGCCTTCGAGGAGGTGGGCCAGGCCGAGCAGATACGTGGCGTGCAGCGTCCCCTCGACATCGTCCTGGAGGTCCGCCCGCCGTCGGCAGAACTCGGCGAGTTGGCGGGCCGGTTCGTGCTCGCCGCGCAGCACACGCGTCACGCCCAGCGCCCACAGGGCCCGCGTGCGTTCCGGGCCGGAGGCGTCGGACAGGGCCAGGGCGTCCTCCAGATAGGAGGAGGCCTCCCGCAGATGGCCGCAGCAGCTCCACGGGAAGCCGAGCAGTCCGATCAGGTCGAGGGCCGTGTCGGGCCGGTCGTCGAGGAGGTGGTCGAGCGCCGCGCACAGATCGGTGTGCGCGGCGTCGAGCCGGGCGTACCAGTGGGCCTGCCGTTCGCCCAGCCAGTTGTCGTGGGACGCGCGGGCCATCGCCAGGAAGTGGTCCGCGTGCCGCCGCGCCGACGCGGTGCTCTCACCGAGTTGTTCGAGCCACATCGTGCCGTACTCCCGGACGGTGTCGAGCATCCGGTGGGCGGCGCCGACGCGGGTCAGGACCGATTTCCTCACCAGGCCCTCGAGTGCTCGGTCGACGTCCTCCGCCGCGAGCGGGCCACCGGCGCACACGGTGCGCGCCGTGTCCGCGTCCACACCGTCCCGGAACACCGACATCCGCGCCCACAGCAGACGTTCGGCGGGTGTGCACAGCTCGTGGCTCCAGCCGATCGTGGTCCGCACCGCGCGGTGCCGTGGCGGTCCGGCGAGGACGGTGTCGGCCGCGATGTCCAGCCGCAGGCCGAGTTCCAGGTCGACCTCCGTGACCGTGCGCTGCGTCAGTTGGCCCGCGATCAGCTCCACCGCCAGGGGCATCCCTTCGAGCCGCTGACACAGCCGGGCCACGGTCACCATGTCCGCCGGGGCCGACACCGGGGTGCCCGCGGCCGCGGCCCGTCGGCAGAACATCTCGACGGCGTCCGTCGAGGGTGGCAACGGGTCGACGGCGACGAGGTGTTCACCGGGTACGCCGAGCGGCTCCCTGCTGGTCGCGAGGACGGTCAGCCGGGGACAGGAGAGCACCAGGCGGGCCACCATGCGGCGGCACGGTCCGACCAGGTGCTCGCAGGAGTCCAGCACGAGCAGGACGTCCTTGCCGGACAGCCAGTCGACCAGGGAGTCCATCGCCATGTTCGTGGTGTGGTCGGAGAAGTCCGCCGCGTCGGCCACGGTGGCGACGAGAAGCCGGTCGTCCTGCAGGGGCCAGAGGTCCGCCCAGGCCACTCCGCCCCCGCCGCTGCCGAGGTGCTGGTCCGCAGCGTGAAGGGCCAGACGGCTCTTGCCCACACCGCCGGCCCCAGTGAGGGTGACGACGCGGTGTTCGTGCAACGCCTTGGCGAGGTGGGCCAGTTCGTCCCCGCGTCCCACGAAGTCGGGTGGTACGGGCGGCAGGTTTCTCAACACGGGGACAGTCTTTCGGCCTTGGGCCCTCCACGGCGCGGACTTCGGCGACTCGGCCCCCGGGTTCGGTCCGGGAGGGCACGGTGCACCCGGGCGGGCGCGCGGTCGCGGTTCACCCGGCGGACGTCGGGGCAGGGGCCGTCGGGCGCGACGGCGCCATAGCCCAGCGGACCACCGAGGTGATGGCGCAGCCGAGCGGCCGGACGCACATGGTGTCGACCAACGGCAGCCGGGGCAGCCGCAGTTCGGTGGCGGCCCAGGAAGGCAGCAGAGACACCGCGTTCGCCGCGAGCACCCCGTACGGGAGGCGTACGGCCAGCGGCACCGGCGGGTTCAGCAGGAGGAACCGGGCGGCTTCCCGCGCCTCGGGGGTGGCACGCACCTCGTCGCGGTAGGAGTCCAGCCGCTCGGCGAGTTCGGCGCGGTTCGTCGGCGGGTCATCGACGCCCAGCGCGTCGGCGACGCGTGCGGTGTCGGCGACGTAGCCGTCGTATCCCTCCTCGGTCAACGGCCGCACGCCGTACCGCTGGTGCGCGCGCAGGAAGCTGTCGACCTCCGCGACGTGCACCCAGGCGAGCAGACGCGGATCCGACGCGTGGTAGGGCGTGCCCTCCGAGGTCGTCCCGCTGACCCGCTCGTGGACGGCTCGCACCCGGTCACAGGCCTCTTGGGCGCTCTCGGCGGTCCCGTACGTCGTCATCGCGAGGAAGGTGCTCGTGCGCTGGAGCCGTCCCCACGGGTCACCGCGGAATCCCGAGTGGGCGGACACGGCGGCCATGGCGAGCGGGTGGAGCGACTGGAGCAGCAGGGCGGAGAGCCCGCCGATGAACATGGACGCGTCCCCGTGCACCGTACGGATGGGCCGGTCCGGGCCGAACCAGCGGGGTCCGGGCGTGTCGTGGATGCGGGCGCGGTTCTTCGGCCCCTCGGGACCCGCGACGCGGGCGAAGAGCGCGCTGCCCAGCCGTTCCCGTACTCCGGCGGTGTCCGGTCCGGTGACTCTCATGGGACGGGCGGCCTCCCTCCGTGTCGTCCTCCGGGCGGCCCGCGTCGCACGGCGGACCGACCCCCGGTGAATTCGCCGGGGCGCGACCGGTCGGATGCAGCCCGTGAGGGCGGGTTCCGGCCCGTCACGCGAACCGGCCGAGGCACTCCCCAGCATGGCCGAATTCGCCGGGAAAGCCTAGATTGATGCCTACCTCTGCCGGGTCGGGCGGTGCCAGGAGCACCGCGGAGACGACCTGCCCGCGAGCGCGCGGCGACCGGTGGAGGACCGGATGAGTCATGAACTGGCGTGAATCGGCGGCCTGTCGCACCGAGGATCCGGAACTCTTCTTCCCCCTCGGCGAGGACGGCCCGTCCAGAGGACAGATCGAGCAGGCCCGCGCGGTCTGCCACCGCTGCCCGGTGCTGCACGCGTGCGCGAGCTGGGCCCTGCTGAACGCGGAGTACGACGGGGTGTGGGGCGGCATGACGGCGGCCGAGCGCCGCGCCCTCAGACTCCGGACGGCTGCGGGGCGTCACGGACCCTGACGGGCGCCGCGGCTCCGGGACGCTGCCCGCGGACGGCTCGCAAGCCCGCAGAGCGCGCCTCTCCGCCGCATCCGGGCGTCGATCACGGGCCGAATAGGCAGACGACGCGAACGGCCCGGAGAACCGGGCCGCAGGAGGTATGACATGCGGATCAGGGGCGCGTGGATGCTGGTGGCCGGTGCGACCGGAGTGCGGGGCGCCGCCGTGGCGTCGCGCCGGCACGCGCGGGGAGCCGCGGCGACCGTCGCCGACCGCGACCGCGCCGCACCGGCTCGTGTGGCGCAGGCCTGCGGCGACGGTCGTGCCCCCGTCTTCGACGTGGACGGCGTGGCGCGGTGCGCGGGCACGGTGACCTGGGCGGCCGACGAACTGGGCGGTCCCGACGCGGTCGTCGCCGCGCTCACGAGCGCCGCCCGGCCGGCGCGGCCGAGCGGCGGCGCGACCTCCGGCGTGGTCCGGTAGCAGGGGCGGACGGGGAGTCACGTGTCCGGCAGTGGAGTCTCCCGACAGCACCACCGGACCGCGCGTCCCGTGGAGCCGGTCACGCCGCTCGCGCCGAGGCAGGTGCGGCGGACGCTGTTCCGGCAGAACTGGCGCGACCTGGTGTTCCTGCACTGGCCGGCGGACCCCTTCCAGGTGGCCGGGCTGCTGCCGCCCGGTACCGTCCCCGACCTCCACAACGGCCGTACGTACGTCGGTCTGGTCTTCTTCCGGCTGCGCGACCTCACCTTCGGCGGCACCCCCGCCGTCCCGTACCTGGGTTCCTTCGACGAGGTCAACGTCCGGCTCTACAGCAGGGACGCCCAGGGGCGCCGGGGTGTGGTGTTCCGTTCGCTGGAGTGCGACCGGCTGCTGCCCGTACTGGCGGCCGACGCGTCCTTCCGGCTTCCGTACCGGTGGTCGCGCATCCGCAGCGAGTGGTTCGACTCCCGCCTGATGTACCGCACCAGCCGCCGTGGGGCGCCCGAGGCGCGGGCGCGGGTGTGGGTCGACGTCGGCGCCGAGCCCGTCGAACCCGACCCGGTCGAGGAGTTCCTGACCAACCGCTGGGGACTGCACGGACGGGCCTTCGGGAGGTCGTACTACCTGCCGAACACCCATCCGGCGTGGACCTTCCGTCGCTGCGGCCTCCTCGACTGGGACGACTCGCTCATCGCGGCGGCAGGCCTGTCCGAGCCGCGCGAGCAGCCGGTCAGCGTGCTGTACGCCCCCGGTGTACCGGTGCGTTTCGGCACCCCGGTGGCCCTTCCCGGCGCGTGAACGCGGCCGGGCGAAAGTCCGAAGGCCGCAGTGGAGAGCAATGCGATGCAGAGTCGATGCAAGTTGCCTAGATGCATCGATATTGCGGATGGTGGCAGAGCCGGAAACGCGGCTTCGCGCCGCGCGCCCGGCACGTTCGACGCCTTCGGGACGGGGCTGCCACCAGGAGCGGCCGCAGGACCGGAGGCGGGACGCCACCGCATGGTCCGAGGAGCAGTCGCCATGACCGCACAGCAGACCACCGAGCAGCCGCTGCACGGCGCTCCGTGGGCGGCTCCGGTACAGGAGTCGCTCGACGACGAGGAACTCGCCGCCGCGTTCGTCCGCGGCGACGAGCAGGCACTCGCCGCGGCCTACCACCGCTGGGGCCGCCTGGTGTACACCCTCGCCCGGCGTTCCCTGGGGGACGCCGCGGAGGCGGAGGACGTCACCCAGGTGGTGTTCCTGGCCGCGTGGCGAGGGAGGGCCGGGTACGCGCCCGAGCGTGGCGCCCTCGCGGCCTGGTTCGTCGGGATCACCCGGCGCAAGATCGCGGACGCGCTGTCGGCCCGCACCCGCCGTGCCGACCTGGTGGCGGCCGCCGGTGCCGTGATGGCGCTCCGCACCCAGGACCGGGCCGGTGAGCCGGACGCGGTCCTGGACCGGGTGCTGGTCGGCCACGAGTTGTCGAAGCTCCCCCCTGCCCAGCGGCGGGTGCTCAGCCTCGCCTTCTACGACGACCTCACCCAGACCCAGATCGCCCAGGTCACCGGGCTGCCGCTGGGAACGGTCAAGAGCCATGCCCGCCGAGGGCTGCACGGCCTGAGCCGCTGCCTCCAGGACGCCCGGGAGGACGGGCCGCGGGCGTGAGGTGACGACGGCGGGCGGCGGAGGAGCCACGCCGACGTCCGGCTCTCCGTGAACCCGGGGGCGCGGAGTGCGTCCGAGAGAGCCGGGGCGGAGCACGGTCCACGTCGTCGGTGCATCCGATGGGACGGCAGGCCGCGAAGCAGGAGCGAAGGACGGATGTCACGGTCCGGGGTCCCGTGGGCGAGCCGCTTCTCGCATGACGGGGACCAGGTGTCGGCGACGTCCGCGCGGCGGCTCCAGCAGGTGAAGAGGTGACACATGAGCGGCGCCCGGCTGTCGGGCCATCTCCCGCCCGCGGACCTCGCCCAGCATGTTCTCGACGCGGCGCGCGCACCGTGGCCGCCCGAGGATCTGGATCACCTCGGACACTGTGCCCCCTGCCGTGACCGGGTCCAGGCCTTCGAGCGCGTCGACGCGGCCGCCCGCGACAGTCTTCCCCAGGAACCTCTCGTGAGCCCGCCCCCGCGCGTGTGGGAGGCGATCCTCGCCGAGGTGCGCGCCGAGCGGACCGACCCCGCACCGGACGCCGGTCGCCGCCGGTCTTCGTGAACTCCCCTGTACGGGAGCCTTGTTGTACGCCCGCACCCCTGGGCCCGTACGTCCGTGCGCCTCGGGAGCGGAACGCCCCCGCGTGAACGCCTACATGGAGAGCCGGGTGCCCCATCCCTCCGCGACCGCGACGGCGTGCGCGACGTGGGCCGCCGCGACATCGAGCGCGGCGTGCCCGGTCGACTTGAACAGCGTGAGCTCGTCGTCGTCGCGGCGGCCGGGGCGGTCGCCGGCGAGGACCGCGCCGAGCGGGGTCACCCGGCGCTCGGCCGGGAGGCCCTGCAACTCGTGTGCGCCGGACGGTGGTCGGGTCGCCCCCGCGCCGGGCCATTCTGCGAAGAGGGTGGCGTCCCGGACGGTCGCCGCGTCCAGTTCGGGACCGTGGGAACCGCCCACCGAGCTGATGTGCGCGCCGGGGGCGAGCCACTCGCGGTCGACCACGGGACGTACGGCTCCGGTGCAGCAGAACACCGTCCCTGCCCCGCGCACGGCGTCCTCGATGCTCCGCGCGGCCCGGCCCGCGGGGTGCAGGGCCGCCGCGCTCGCCACCCGTTCGGGGTCGCGGCCCGCGACGCGGACGGGGGCCTTCGGGTCGAGCGCCGCGAGCAGGGTCAGCTGGGCCCGTGCCTGGGCGCCGGTTCCGACGACGGTCACCGGGCCCCCGTCGACGCGGGCCAGGGCGCGGGCGCTGAGAGTCGCGCTCGCGGCGGTGCGGATCTCGGTGAGGGGTTCGGCATCCATCAGGGCGAGCGGGCGGCCGTCCACGGCGTCGAACAGCGCGACGATGCCGAGGTGGCTGCTGCGCCCGGGTCGCCCGGGGTCGGCGAACACGGAGACGAGCTTGGCGGCGAGCCCGAGGCCGGGCACGTGACCGGGCATGGCGCCGAGCAGACCGTCCGGAGCGTGCGCCGCGATCCGTGGCGGCGCGGAGACCTCGTCCCGGCCGACGGCGATCAGGGCCGTCGCCACGGCGTCCATCACCCGCCGAGGATCGAGCGCGGCCCGTGTCTGCGCGCCGTCGAGAAAGCGGATCTCGCTCATGCCGGACCTTCCGGGGTCGGGGTCGGGGTCGGGGACGGCGAGGGTGACGCGGTCACCGACTCCGCCCGGTCGGCGGCCGGGCGCATCGCGTCGATCGAGGCCGACGCGGAAGCGGTAGGTGTGGAGGGAGAAGACGGAGCGGGTGATCCGGGACCGGAGAGGATCCGGCCCAGTTCGTCCGTCGCCTCGCGCAGCAACTCCTGGAGCAGGCCGAGGCGGTTTTCGTCGATCTCCGCGCCCAGACCGACCATGGTCAGGGCGCAGACCGGCGCGCCCGTACCAGTGACGACCGCTCGACCGAGCGAGGCGACGGGCTGTTCGTTGCGCCCGTACTCGACGGCGAATCCGGTGCGCGCGGTCCGTTCGATGTCGGCCAGCAGCCCGTCGGGTCCGTCCAGCGGGTGACCGTCCGCCTCGGCGGTCCGGAGGTAAGGGGCCCGGTCGGCCGGTTCGAGGGCGGCGACCAGGGCGAGCGGGCCGGCGAACCGGTGGACGGGCAGGGCCTCGCCCATCAGCCTGCTGATCATCGCCAGGCGGTCGGGGCGTACGACGTCGATCACGCGGGAGCGGTCGACCTCCGGCACCTGGAGGTTGACCATCATGCCGGTGCGCTCGGACAACCTGTCGAGCACCGGCCGGGCGAGCGCGCCGAGCGAGTTCCTGGCGGCCGAGGACGACAACCGCAGGACGGCCGTGCCGGGCAGATAGCGGTCGCCCGCGCGCAGCACCCAGCCGCGCCGGACCAGGTCGACGAGCACCCGGTACGCCGTCGCCCGGTGCAGCCCGACCTCCTCGGCCAGGTCGGTGAGGCGCGGCGGCCGGTCCGCGCGCGCCACGGCCTCGACGAGATCGAGGGCCTTGTCCACCGCGGTCCGTGTCTCTGCGGGCAATTCCGGCCCCTCCTTGTGATGCCGTCGGATGCGAGCGTACGGTAGCGCATGTTTCAGGAGACGATACGTCTGTTACGCACAGCGTAACAAGATTCGGACAGGCGTCGATCGGACGGACACGAGTCCGGCCGCGACGGGGTTCGGGCAGAGCTATGACGAGGTGAAGATGACGGACGAGGTTTCGGGCGCACCGGCCCCGCACGCGCCCGCGGTGGAGGGAACCGTCGCGGTGTACCGCGGCGCGACGCTGTTCGACGGGACCGGGCGCCCCGCCCGGCCCGGCACGTCGATCGTGGTCGACGGCCAGGTCGTCCGCGCGGTCGGCGACGACGCCGCGATCGCGGCGGAACTGCCCGCCGACGCACAGGTCTTCGACCTCGGCGGCAGCTTCGTCGTGCCCGGACTGATCGACGCGCACCAGCACATCGCGACGCCGCCCGACCGCCCCGTGGCCGAGGCCGTGCTCCGCCGACTCGTGCACAGCGGTGTCACCGCCATCCGCGACATGGCCGACGACCTGCGGCAGGTCGGTGACCTGGCGCGTGCCACGCTCGTCGGCGAGATCCCCGGTCCCGACATCCGGTACGCCGCGCTCATGGCGGGCCCCGGCTTCTTCGACGACCCGCGCACCCACCAGGTGTCGCAGGGCGAGACGCCCGGCGCCGTGCCATGGATGCAGGCGATCACGAAGGACACCGATCTGCCGCTGGCGGTCGCCCTGGCCCGCGGAACCCACGCCAGCGCGATCAAGGTGTACGCGGACCTCGACCACACCACCGTCGCCGCCATCACCGCCGAGGCGCACCGGCAGGGCGTCCCCGTCTGGGCCCACGCGACGGTCTTCCCGGCCTCACCCGGCCAGATCGTCGAGGCCGGCGCGGACAGCGTCTCGCACGTCACCCTGCTCGCCTTCGAGGGCACGGACGAGCCCCTGACGAGCTACAAGCACAAACCCCGCGTCGCGTACGAGAGGTTCGCCGCCGGCGACGACCCGCGCGTCGAGGAACTGTTCGCCCTGATGCGGCGGCGCGGGACCGTCCTCGACGCCACCGCAGCCATGTGGGCGAGCGAGGCCCTCGCGGGCGACGGCCCCGAGGACGCGGAGCGGGCCGCGGCCAACACCGAACTCGCCGCCGTACTCACCGCGCAGGCCCACCGGGCCGGCGTCGACATCGCGACCGGCACGGACTACGAGACCGCCCACGAGGCACCCTTCCCGGCGCTCTTCGACGAGCTGTCCTTCCTCGTGCGCCGCTGCGGGATGACACCCGCGCAGGTGCTCCGCTCGGCCACGCTGATCGGCGCCCGCAGCGCGGGAGCCGAGGACGTCATGGGCAGCGTCGAAGCGGGCAAGCTCGCCAACTTCGTGGTCCTGGCGGACGATCCGCTGCGGGACATCGAGAACCTGCGGAGCGTCACGCTGACCGTCAAGCGCGGCCACCGCTTCGAGCGCCGTGCGTTCGACGGCACCCACTCCCGCGCGGGGCGGCCCGCCGCTGTCCCGTCCCCCGAGGCCGAAAAGGCCGGACCGACCCACCGTGCCGAGGAGACCCGATGACCACCCTTCCCCTGATCGTCAACGCGCTCGGGCAGCTCGACAACCCGAACGCTCCCCGGTCGGCCGAGGCCGCCGCCGAGTTGAACCCCTCCAGCGAGCAACTGACCATCGACGCGCGCACCCTGGCCGACGCCCACGCGTCGGGCCTCACCGCCGTCAACATCACCCTCGGCTACACCATGGGGGACCTGCCCCCGTACGAGCACACGCTCCACGAGATCGACGTGTGGGACGGGATCATCGACGACCACGCCGCAGACCTCCTCAAGGTCCGTACGGTCGCCGACGTCCACCGCGCCCGGCGGGAAGGGCGCATCGGTGTGATCTACGGCTTCCAGAACGCTGTCGCCGTCGGGGACGACACGAGCCGAGTCCCCACCTTCGCCGAGCGCGGCGTGCGGGTCGTCCAGCTCACGTACAACCAGGCCAACCACATCGGCGACGGCTCGATGGCTCCCGAGAACCGGGGCCTGACCGACTTCGGCCGCGGCCTCGTCGAGGCCCTCGACGAGCACCACCTCATGGTCGACCTCTCCCACAGCGGTGAACGCACCTGCCTGGAGGCCGCCGAGGCCGCCCGGCTCCCCGTGTCGATCAACCACACCGGCTGCCGCGCCCTCGCCGACCTGCCCCGCAACAAGACCGACGAGGAACTGCGCCTGGTGGCCTCGCGCGGCGGCTTCGTGGGCATCTACTTCATGCCGTTCCTGAACCCGTCCGGTCACGCGAGCGCGGCCGACGTCGTCGAGCACATCGTGCACGCGGTGAACGTGTGCGGCGAGGACCATGTCGGGATCGGCACCGACGGCACCGTCACCTCCATCGACGACCTCGACGCCTACCGCGCGCAGCTCGCCGAGCACGTGGCCCTGCGGCGCGAGGCCGGCGTCGGCGCGGCCGGAGAGCGGGACGACACACTGCCGTTCGTGCTCGACCTCCGCGGAGTCGACCAGTTCCGGGACCTGATCCGCCTTCTGGAGCAGCGGGGTTACAGCTCCGGGCGCATCGAGAAGATCCTCGGCACGAACTTCCTCGACTACGCGGACCGGGTGTGGGCGCCGGAGGCCTCGCGATAGCCCACCCGCGTCCCGCGCGCGCAAGTCCGCTCCCGGGGCGCGCTGTTGCCCCCGCTCCGGCCGTGACTACGGTGGCAGGCATGAAGATCAGCGTGGTCGCCGCAGCGCGAGAGGACGACAGCCCGACAGAGGAACCCCTGAGGGTCGCGACGGTCGCCGACCGGCTCGGGTACGACGAGGTGTGGGCGGGGGAGGGGCCCACCTGGGACTCGTTCGTGCTCGCCACCGCCGTCGGACACGTCACGGAGCGCGTCTCCGTGACGGCCGGACCGGTGCCGGTCTCGGTCCGGGACCCTCTCACCATCGCCAGAGGCGCCGCGTCCGCCGCCGCCGTGATCGGCCGCCCGGTGGGAGTCGTCCTCGGGACCTCCAGCAAGCGGGTCGTCGAAGGCGTGCACGGCCGTCCCCGGACCCGGCCCGCCGCCGAACTCGCCCGGTCCGCGGAAGCCGTCCGCGCCCTTCTGCACGGTGCGCCCGGCGAGCCGATCGTGCCCGGCAGCTCGTTCCGCCGCCGGCAGCGGCCGCCGGGCGGCCCGCTCACCGTGGCCGCCTTCGGTGACCGGGCGATCGCGGCGGCCGCCGAACACGCGGACCGGATGCTCCTCGACGTCGTCTCACCCGAGCAGGTCGTCGAGCTGCGCGCCAAGCTCGTGGCCGCCGCCGAGCGTGTCGGCCGGACACCACCACGACTGGCCGCCTGGCTGCCCGCGGCGGTCGACCCCGAGCCGGAGTCGGTCCGTCAGATCCTGGGCAGCGTCGTCGGCTATCTGACGGTGCCGGGCTACAGCGACATGTTCACCGCGGCGGGCTTCGGCGAGTCGGTCGAACAGGCGCGGTCCGGCGCCGACCGGGAGACCCTGCTCGCGAAGCTCCCGCGGGAGGCCGCGACCACGGTCGGCCTGGTGGGCGACCTCACCACCGTCGAGGCCCGGATCGCCGCCTACGCCGCCGCGGGCCTGGACGAGATCGCCCTCGTCCCCGCCACCGACGGCGACCCGGGAGGCGAACGCACCCTGACCGCGCTGGCACCGGGCGCGCCGAACGGCACACGACCGAACGCCACCTGAGGAACGGCTCCACCCGGCCAGGGAACGGGAACGGGTGGCCGGTCGCGGGCGGCGGGTGACCCGCGAGCCGTCGACCGCGCCCGTACGGCGGCCCGGACGGCGAACGCTCGGACGGACGGTCCATGCACCCCGCCAGACGCTCGATTCGTGTGCCGAGGCAATCGAATCCGTCGTCAGGCCTTGATGGAAAGGCGCATCCGTTCGTAGCATCGCCGTATTCGTTCACCGGACCGAAGGAGCCCCTCGATGGACCGCACCCGGCTGCAGCAGCTCCTGGCCCGCGAGAGCGCCGAGGCCGAGCGCCGCAACCCGCGGTCCAGGGCCGCCTACGAGCGGGCCGACCATCTCTTCGGCAGGGTCCCGATGACCTGGATGAACAAGACGGCGGGGGCCTTCCCGCGCTACCTGGACACGGCTCGCGGCGCCCGTGTCACGGACATCGACGGTCACGAGTACGTCGACTTCTGCCTCGGCGACACCGGCGCGATGGCCGGACACTCCCCGGCGGTGGTGGCCGAGGCCGTTCAGGCCCGCTTCGCCGAGAGCGGCGGCGCGACCGCGATGCTGCCCACCGAGGAGGCGGAGTGGGTCGGCGCCGAGCTGACCCGCCGCTTCGGCCTCGCCCGCTGGAGCTTCGCGCTCACCGCGACCGACGCCAACCGCTGGTCCATCCGGCTCGCGCGGGCCGTCACCGGACGCCCCAAGATCCTCGTCAACAGCTACAGCTACCACGGCAGTGTCGACGAATCGCTGATCGTGGTCGGCCCCGACGGACGGGGCGCCACCCGGCCCGGAAACGTCGGCGCGCCCTGCGACGTCACCCTCACCAGCCGCGTCGCCGAGTTCAACGACCTCGCCCAACTGGAGCGCGAACTCGCCCAAGAAGACGTCGCCGCCGTCCTGATGGAGCCCGCGCTCACCAACATCGGCATCGTGCTGCCCGAACCGGGCTACCTGGAGGGGGTCCGTGAACTCACCCGCCGGTACGGCACCCTCCTCATCAACGACGAGACCCACACCTTCTCCGCGGGACCGGGCGGCTGCACCGCCGCCTGGGACCTGGAGCCGGACATGCTCACCATCGGCAAGGCGATCGGCGGGGGCATCCCGGCCGGTGCCTACGGGCTCTCGGCCGACCTCGCCGAGCAACTGCTGGGCCGCGCCGACCTCGACCTGGTCGACATGGGCGGCGTCGGCGGCACCCTCGCCGGGAACGCCCTCTCCGTCGCCGCGATGCGGGCCACCCTCGAACACGTCCTCACCGACGAGGCGTTCACCGCCATGGCGAAGCTCTCCGAGCGGTTCGAGGCCGGGGTGCGCGCGGGCATCGAGCGGTGGGAGCTGCCGTGGTCGGTCAGCCGGCTCGGCGCCCGTACCGAGTACCGGTTCGCCGACCCCGCGCCCCGTACCGGCACCGCGTCGGCAGCCGCCGCCGACACGGAACTCGAGGACTTCCTCCATCTCTACCTCGCCAACCGGGGCATCCTCCTCACCCCCTTCCACAACATGGCGCTGATGTGCCCCGACACCACGGAGCGGGACGTCGACCTGCACACCGAGGTGTTCGCCGGCGCGCTGGCCGAACTGGTCGGCTGAGCCACGCCGTTCAACCCCCGCGAGCCGAACGGAAAGGAACCGCGCGTGGACGAGATCGACAGGGCCATCCTGCGCGAACTGCAGATCGACGGCCGTATCGCCTACGCCGAACTCGGCCCGAAGGTGGGCCTGTCGGCGTCGGCGGCCCGCCAGCGGCTGCAACGCCTGCTCGACTCCCAGGCGGTGCAGGTCGTCGGCGTCACCGACCCGATGGGCATGGGCGGTCAGGCGATGGCGCTGCTCGGCATCGGCGTCGACGGGGATCCACGAGCCGTCGCCGACACGCTCGCCGAACGGACCGAGGTGGTCTACTCGGTGCTGACCTCGGGCGGCTTCGACCTGTTCGCCGAGGTCGTCTGCCCGGGCCCGCGGGAGTTGCTGGACTTCGTCAACGACGTCGTGCGGCCGGTCGAAGGGGTCCGCCTGGTGCAGTCGTTCCCGTACTTCGGCATCCACACGCACCGGTTCCTCTGGAACGTCGGCTGAACGAGCGCCCCGCAGGGGTTACGGCGCCGCACTCCGCGGCGACGTCTTCTCGGGCGTGGCGACCTGAACGCCCAGCGGGCGGGCCAGACCGATCACGCCCTCGTCCAGGCGCTGGAGATGACGCAGGACCCGGCCCGTGACGCGGTCGTGGCGCGGGAGACCCGGCGCGTCCGGCTCCAGCATCGAGGCGAGACTCGCCCCCGTCTCCGCGACCCCGTCGGCGGTCTCGTCCTCGACCCGTGCGACGAGGACGTCGATGTTGTGGCTGATGCGCCGGCCCGCGAGCTTGAGCCGCGGGTCGGCGGCCACCGTCCGGCTGTAGGGCAGGAGTTCGGCCGTCGCCGCCAGCGACCGGGCGTGGTACGCGCAGGTCTCCAGCAGAGCGACGAGGTAGCGGGCGGTCTGGCGGCGCGCCCTGAGCGGCGTGATCGGGTGCGTCAACGGCTGCGTGGAGGACCGCAGATCCTCCAGCGCCGTGTCGAGATCACGCGCCTTGTCCAGCAGGTCGAGCGCCACCCCGCCGCTCAACTGGTCGACGGCCGCGCTGCTGACGTCCCCGAGCCGGGTCAGCACGGTGGCGAGGAGCTCGTCGGTACGCCGGTCCGTGGGCACCGGCAGCACCAGGGCCGCCGCGACCACTCCGCACGCCGCGCCGAGCGCCGTCTCCTCGATCCGCAGGAAGAGCACCGAGGCGCTGTAGGTGTTGAGCAGCGTGTACAGCAGCCCCAGCATCGCCGTCACGAAGAACGACATCAGGGCGTACGACAGCGGGGCCGTGAAGAACATCGCGAAGATGAACAGCAGCACCAGCGTGAACGCGATCCAGGTGTGGTCGCCGACCACACCGGCGAGTCCGACACCCGCGACCACGCCGAGCACGGTCCCGAGCAGCCGGCGATAGCCCTTGACCAGGATCTCCCCGGTCGAGGACGTGTTGAGGAAGACCACCCAGCAGGTCAGCACCGCCCAGTACCAGCGCTGGCTGGACAGGAACTCCCCGCCGACGATGGCGAGCGCAGAGCCGACCGAGACCTGCACGGCAGCCCGAGTCGTCGGCCGCTGCAGCCCCTTGCGCGCCGACTCGTCCTCCTCGGACTCCTCGGCGCCCGCGATGGCGACGTCCTCGGCGTCCAGTTCCTCGCGGGAACGCGTCGTCTCCGGCGAGTCGTCCGACTCGTCCTGGGGCCCGTCGAGCGCCAGCCGCAGACCGAGCACGGAGCGCGCCGCCTCGCCGATACCGCGGAACACGTCCTGCACCGCGGCCGAGGCACGCGGCAGGTTCTCCTCGTCCCGGTAGCCGAGAAGGCGGTTGCGAACCTGGGCGACACCGGTGCCGCGCTCACCGGAGGCCGGGCGGGCGACGAGCAGCCGCAGCGCGTCGAGGTCGCGCCGCAGGACCGCGGTCGTGTCCTCCTGCGCCAGCAGCCGGTCACCCGGCGCGGGCAGCGGCGCGTCCGGCAGGTGCAGCGTGAGGGTGTCGGCCCGCTCGGCGCTGCGCGCGGTGAGGATGAGGACACCGAGCCGCTCCGCGGAGATCTCGGCATCGGCCACCCGGCGCTGGAGCAGCGAGGCGACCGTGCTGTCGCTCGTACCCTCCTCCAGGCGGCCCTGGATCATCATCGCGCTCTCGTGCAGCCGGGCGGTGTTCTGCCGTACGTCCTCCAGTGCCTTCTCGGCTCGGTCGGGAGTGGCGTCGAGGAGGTCGATCTGCGCGGACACCAGCTGGGCCAGCCGTGCCCGGAACGCCTCGCGCAGCCGCAGCAGGACGCGTTCGGGTGTCTCGACGACCAGCCCGAACCGGACGACGGCACTGCAGGCGAAGGCGACGGCGAGCGTCGCGACCAGCCCGGGGAGCGTGGAGAAGGTGACTCCGACGAACAGCGACACGAAGTAGATCTGGAACCCGATGAGCCCGAGCGCCCACCCGCGATCGCCGAACCGGCGGCTGTAGACCGCCGTGAAGATGAGCGCGACGAAGAACAGGTCGCCCGCGACGACATGGTGGTTCAGCCACGCGCCGAGCGTCATCGCCACGACGGCCACGGGCAGCCCGAGCAAGAGGGTGCGGGCCTGATCGCCGCGCTGCTTCTCCTTGATCGCGAACGTGCCGACCATCGCGGTCATCGCACCAGCCACCATGTGAGTGACATTGGCGCCGAGCAGGCTGAGGACGGCGAGCGCCAACGCGATGGCACCGACGGTCCGGAGGCCGGCCATCAGCCGCAACAACCCCGGGTCGGAGGCCGCGTACCGGTCCCAGATCCCCGCCCGACTCGGCCTGGTCACTGTCCTCACGCTGCGCTTTTCCCCGCTCCCGCGTCATGATCCGGAACTCCAGCATGGCATGCGGGGGTCGCACGGTCCGCGCTGCCCCACCGTCCCGCCGCCCCGGCCGGCCCGGCCGCGGGGCGCGGACCACCGGGTTCCGTCCGGGGGACAGCCGCCGTGCGCCGACGGGGATACGGGGCGGACACGGCCGGTAGCGGGTGGGGACTCAGCACGGCTCGCGCCGGAGGAAGACCTCGTCCTCGTAGCACCACGCCCAGGTCTCGCCCGGCTCCACCGACCGGACGAGCGGGTGGCCGGACCGCTCGTGGTGGGCGGTGGCGTGCTGCCCCCGCGAACTGTCGCAGCAGCCGACATGGCCGCAGGTCAGACAGGCGCGGAGATGAACCCAAGTGTTGCCCCGGGCGAGGCACTCCGCGCAGCCTTCCGCGCCGGAGAGACCCATCCCGTGCACGGCCTGCTCCAAGTGGGAGCAGCTCCGTCCCTCAGGTCGTCCGCCGTCGGCGGCGACCACCCAGCCATGTGCCGTTGCCTCGTCGGGTGCCATACGTCGAGTCTCCCCGCCCGGCACGGGCCACGCAGTCCGTCCGGGGGCGAGACCGCCGGACCGGTCCGGTCAGAAGATGACGGTGCACCATCGGTTGGCGACGGCGGACCGGTCCGGGGCGGACGGTGCCCCGTGGCCCTCGGACTGTCGCGCGGCCGGTGCCGCGGCGGCCTCGGGGCCGTGCCCGGCCCGGCGGGTCGGGGCCGCCGTGTGCTGGGGACCGACGGCCTCCGGCCGGTTGATCGGATCAGCTGGTGACATGGCCGGTGAACGAGCGAGCGCCCGGCGAGGACACGGCGCCGGAAGCGGCGCCGAGCCGGTGCCCGCGCGTGACGAAGATCATCGTTGCCGTGAATCTGTTTGCATCTGCCACGAACGAGTAAACGAGCCTCTGGGCATCTCCTGGGCTCAGAGCAGTGAAGACACAGAAGGCAGAGAGGACGCTTCATGGCGGTCACCGAGACGCACCCAGTCGATCCGGAGGCGGTCAAGCGTCATCGCACGCTGTTCAGAGCCGTACGGAGGCGCAGGAATCCCCCGCTGCGGCGGACCGACATCACGGTCACGGACGAGGCGGCGGTCAAGCGCGCGGTGAAGGCGGCGTCGCTCGGCAACGCCATGGAGTGGTTCGACTTCGGCATCTACAGCTATCTCGCCGTCACCATCGGGCACGTCTTCTTCCCGTCCGGGAACGGCACCGTCCAGCTGCTGTCGTCGTTCGCGACCTTCGCCGTGTCCTTCCTGGTCCGCCCGCTCGGCGGCATGGTCTTCGGGCCCATGGGCGACCGGGTCGGCCGCAAGAAGGTGCTCGCCGTCACCATGATCATGATGGCGGTCGGCACCTTCGCCATCGGGCT
The DNA here is from genome assembly GCF_040650615.1 of Streptomyces sp. NPDC048643. NCBI lineage: Bacteria > Bacillati > Actinomycetota > Actinomycetes > Kitasatosporales > Streptomycetaceae > Streptomyces > Streptomyces sp. NPDC048643. Next base: position 37,563 of record NZ_JBEZHO010000046.1, on the reverse strand, counting down.
GATCCCCTCCTACGCCACCATCGGCTTCTGGGCCCCGGTCCTGCTGATCCTGTTCCGTCTCGTGCAGGGCTTCTCCACGGGAGGTGAGTACGGCGGCGCCTCCACGTTCATCGCCGAGTACGCGCCCGACCGGCGTCGCGGCTTCTTCGGCAGCTTCCTGGAGCTGGGCACGCTCGCCGGGTACGTGGGCGCGGCCGGCCTGGTCACGGTGCTGACCTCCGCGCTGGGCAGTGACGGCATGGAGTCCTGGGGCTGGCGCGTGCCGTTCCTGGTGGCGGGGCCGATCGGACTCGTCGGTCTGTATCTGCGACTGCGCCTGGACGAGACGCCGGCGTTCCAGAAGCTGGAGGACGAGTCCTCGCACAAGGCGTCGGACGCCGCCTCCGCCGTGGAGACGACCGCCAAGGGAGACCTCGCGAAGATCTTCCGTGACTACTGGCCGACGCTCATCCTGTGCATCTGCCTGGTCGGCGCCTACAACATCACCGACTACATGCTGCTGTCGTACATGCCGACCTATCTGTCCGACGAGATGGGCTACAGCGAGACGCACGGGCTGCTCGTCCTGATCGCCACCATGGTGGTGCTCATGCTGATCATCAGCCAGGTCGGCAGACTCTCCGACCGCTTCGGCCGCAAGCCGCTGCTCATGGCCGGCATGCTCGGCTTCCTGTTCCTGTCCGTCCCCGCCTTCCTGCTGCTCCAGCAGGGCAGCCTGGTGGCGGTGTCGGCGGGCATGCTGATGCTCGGTCTCTCGCTGGTCTGCATGCTGGGCACGATGTCGGCGGCCCTGCCCGCGCTGTTCCCGACCCAGGTGCGCTACGGCTCCCTCTCGGTCGGCTACAACCTCTCCGCCTCCCTCTTCGGCGGGACGACCCCGCTGGTGATCACCGCGCTCATCTCGGTGACCGGAAGCGAACTGATGCCCGCGTACTACGCGATGGGGGCGGCCCTCGTCGGTGTGATCGCGGTGGCCTGCATGAAGGAGACCGCGCGGCAGCCGCTGGCAGGATCGCCGCCCGCCGTCGGCACTCCGGAGGAGGCCGCCGAACTGGTGGAGAGCCGGGCACCGGTGCCGCGGTTCTGAGATCCGGGGCCCGTGTCCGGGCGGAGACGACCGGGTGTGTCCGACGCGCGGCAGCCGTCCTCGTACGGCTGCCGCGCGTCCGCCGTGTCCGCCGAGGATCGGCCGCCGTACGTCCGCTGTGGGTGGGCCACCGTACGTTCGGGCGGGCGGCGTCCCGCCTCTTGTGGGAGCGCTCCCAAGGCGCCAGGATGCCGTCCATGAGCGCATCGCCGAGCATTCGCCCCTACCGGCCCGCCGACCGTTCCGCCGTCGCCGACGTCTGTGTGAGCACGGCGGACGAGGGAGGGGACTCGCGTGCCCGGTACCCCGACGAGGGGCTGATGCCGGCGATCTTCGCGGAGCCCTACTGTCATCTGGAGCCTGAACTGGCCTTCGTCCTCGACGACGGCGGCCGGGCGGTCGGCTACGTCGTCGGTACCGCGGACACCGAGGCGTTCGCGGCACGGTTCCGGGAGTCCTGGATCCCGCGGGTCGCGCACCGCTACCCGCCGCTCACGGGGGCGCCGCGCACGCCGACCGAGGAGATGATCGGGCTGCTGCACACCCCCGAGCGCATGATCCTTGCCGAACTGGCCGCCTATCCGGCGCACCTGCACATCGATCTGCTGCCGGAGCATCAACGCCGAGGTCACGGAAGGGCGTTGATGCACACCCTCCTGGCCGCGCTGCACGACCGCGGGGTGCCCGCCGTCCATCTCGGCATGGTCACCGCGAACAAGGCGGCGCGAGCGTTCTACGACCGTCTCGACTTCCACGAGATCCCCGTCGCGGATCCGGGGCCGCTCACGTATCTCGGCAGGTCCACGGTGGTCGTGTAGGGGCGCGCGCGGAAAGGGAGTTGAGGATCGCGAGCGCCGCACGGCCATTTCGTGGACACCGGGAAGTCCGTGCGGCGCTCGCGAGCGGGGGCACCGGTTCCGAGGCGGGCGGACGACGACCACCCGCCGGAACCGGTGCGTTCGGCCTTTCGGCCTCAGCGCGCGGCGGCGGTCACCTCGGGCGCGGTCGTCGGGCCCGCCTTGTCGGTGCCGGCCGCGGCGCGGACCGCCGGGATGACGGCCGCGATCGCCGCGGCGACCAGGGCGACGCAGCCGCCGACGACGAGCCCGGTACGGAAACCGTTCTCGGAGGTGAAGGTGTAGCCGGCCGCCGTGGTCGTCATCTGCGCGAGGATGACGCCGACGACCGCCGAGCCGACCGAGGTGCCGAGCGAGCGCATCAGGGTGTTGAAGCCGTTGGCCGCGGCGGTCTCGGAGAGCGGTACGGAGCTCATGATGAGCGCGGGCATCGAGCCGTAGGCGAGGCCGACGCCGCTGTTGATGACCATGCCGACCAGCATGAGACCCCAGGCCGAGCCCATGAGGGCCAGCGACAGACCGTAGCCGAGGGCGATGACCAGGACGCCGCAGATCAGCGTGAACTTCGGACCCCGGGCGTCGGTGAGCTTCCCGCCGAACGGGGAGACGATCATCATCATGATGCCGCCGGGTGCCATCCACAGGCCGGACGCGAGCATCGACTGGCCCAGACCGTAGCCGGTGGCGTCGGGGAACTGGAGCAGCTGCGGAATGATCAGCATGCTGGCGTACATGCCGAAGCCGACGAAGATCGAGGCCACGTTGGTCAGCAGGACGCGGGGGCGGCCCGTCGTGCGCAGGTCGATCAGTGGGTCCTGGGTGCGCAGTTCCCAGAAGCCCCAGGCGAGCAGGACCACGACGGCGCTGACGAGCAGCGCGAGCGTCGTGGCGGAACCCCAGCCCCAGTCGGCGCCCTTGGAGACACCGAGGAGCAGGCACACCAGGCCGACGCCGAGCCCGAGCGCTCCGGGGACGTCGAACCGCTGACCCTTGGCGCTGGCCGGCACGTCGGGGATGAGGAACCAGATGAGCGTTCCGATGGCGACGGCGAGGACCGCGGAACCCCAGAAGAGGACCCGCCAGTTCGCGTACTGCGCGACCGCCGCGGAGATGGGGAGGCCGAGGCCGCCGCCGATGCCCATGGAGGCGCTGACCAGTGCGATCGACGAACTCAGCTTCTCCGCGGGCACCACGTCGCGCAGCAGGGCGATGCCCAGCGGCACCATGCCCATGCCCATGCCCTGCAGGCCGCGCCCGACGATCATCGGCGTGATGGACGAGGACAGCGCGCAGACGACCGAGCCGATCACGAGCGGGACGGAACAGGCGAGCAGCATCCGCCGCTTGCCCAACAGGTCGCCCAGCCGGCCGGAGACCGGGACGCAGACGGCGGCGACGAGCAGCGTCACGGTGATCACCCAGGCGCTGTTCGCGGGGGTGGTGTGCAGGATCTGCGGCAGCTCGGCGATGAGCGGAGTGACCAGCGTCTGCATGATCGCCGCCACGGTGCCGGCGAAGGCGAGTGTGGCGATCACACCGCTCGCTCGGGCGGTGGGCTGGGGGGCGTCCATGAGGGACTCCTCGGGTGGCTCGGTGTGTCTCTGGGTGACTGCCTGTGGGGCAAGGGATGTGCATCGTACACGTCGTATGTATTGCGCATGTGATGTGGCTCATGCATGCGGGTGTGGGACCATGGTCGCGGGCCGTGCCGATACGTGCGACGCGCGGTCCGTGCGACAGCGGGAGGCGGCAGGCGTAATGGTCAGGCCCACACACGAGGTCGAGTACGAGCAGATGCTGCTGAGCCGCCACGGTCTGATGCACCAGAAGGGCGGCCGGACCAAGGACGGCGTCCTGGAGCGCAGCGCGTACATCCTGCTCAGCCGTATCCGGGTCCAGGGGCCGATGTCGATCGGTGAGCTGAGTGACGCCTTCGGGCTCGACGCCTCCACCCTCAACCGGCAGACGGCGGCCGCCATGCGGGCCGGGCTCGTCGACCGCATTCCGGATCCCGACGGTGGCATGGCCCGCAAGTTCCGCATCACGGAGGAGGGTTCACGCCTCCTGGACCAGGAACGGCAGGGGCTCATCAGCTCCCTGGACCGTGTCATGGCCGACTGGTCGGAGTCGGACATCGCCGCCTTCGCGTCGTACCTTCGGCGCTTCAACGCCGACATCGAGCGCATCGGCGGACGGCCCTGGCCGCGTCCCTGACGCGCCGGCCGGCCGACGTGCCGGCCACCGGAAAACCCGATGACCTGCCGGCCCGGCACGCCCTAGCCTCACCCGCATGGACAAGTCCGGGGGACTGTTGAACGTCGTCGACGTCGAGGCGACCTGCTGGGAGGGGACGCCGCCGCCCGGGGCCGTGAGCGAGATCATCGAGATCGGTCTGACGGTCGTCGATCTGGAGCAGGGCGTACGACGCGAGAAGCACCGACTGCTGGTGCGGCCCGCCCTGTCGACCGTCAGCGCCTTCTGCACGGAGCTGACGGGGCTGACCCCGGACGAGGTCGACCAGGGGGTCGAATTCGCCGACGCCTGCCGCGAGTTGGCCGCCCTGCACCGCGCGGGGGAGCGGCCGTGGGCGAGTTGGGGCGACTACGACCGCCACCAGTTCACCCGCCAGTGCGCCGCCACCGACACGCCCTATCCGTTCGGCCGTCGACACACGAACGCCAAGGCCGCCTTCGCCGCCGCCCACCGCCTCCGCAAACGGCCCGGCATGGCGCAGGCGCTACGGATCGCCGAACTGCCCCTGGAGGGACGGCATCACCGGGGCGAGGACGATGCCTGGAACATCGCGGCCCTGGTTCTCGGACTCGCCGAGCGGGGCGCCTGGCCGGACACTCCCTAGGGCCGCGACGCCACGGCGAGGGCCGTTGTCGCACCGTGCTCGTCCTGGCCCGGTGCGACGGGTCGCGGTTCGGGGCTCCGCCGCGGTGAAGTGAGAGCCCGCCCGCGATACGGCCTCGCCGCCCGGGGCCTGACGGGCGCCGAGTCGGCCCGCCCGCGATGCGCCCACCGCCGACCGCGACCCGGCGTCCGGCCCGTTCACTCCCAAGGGTTGTTTCCCGGCAGGTCTGCGTGAACGGCGTGTAACGCGGGTGTCCCGGGGGAGAACCTGGCCCGTACACGAACGCTGTCGCCGAGGAGCCCCGCGTGTCCGATGTCGTCTTCACCGCGGATTTCACCTCCACCCGTCAATGGGTCGCGGGCCACTCGTGGGCCTATCCCGACGGCGGCCCGGTCAACCCGGGCGACGACAAGCTCGACCACCTGGTGGCCGACCCCGCCTACTGCCGTACGGGTGTCTTCCGTGCCACCCGCCGCTCCGACGGGGCGTGGGACGCGGGACTCCTCACCACCGAGGGCAGCGAGGACGCGTTCATGGTCCGCGCGGGGGACGTGCTGGAGGCCCGGGTCAGGCTGCCCACGGCGCTCGGCGCGTGGCCGGCCATCTGGACCTGGCGGGACGGCGGTCAGGAGATCGACGTCTTCGAATACCACCCCGACAACCCCGACCTGCTCGAACTCTCCAACCATGTCCGTGACGCCCATCACTACTACCGGGACGGGGCGGTCCAGCCCGGAGCCTGGGTGGACCTCGTGGTCGAGTTCGGCGCCCACCGCGTCGTGTGGTGGGTGAACGGCGTCCGCGCCTTCGCCGACCGGCGCGGGGTGGGCCGGCACTGGGAGGCGTATCTCATCGTCAACCTGTCGGTGTGCGGCGGGCGTTACCACCCGCCGCCCGCTCCGGACGTGACGGCGATGGACTTCGCGGTGGACGGCCTCCTCGTCCGCAGACCCGGCTCCGACGAGCCGGACGGTGAGGCGGTGGACGTCGGCCTGCTCGACTGAAACAGCGGGCGCATCGGGCGCACGAGCCGAAGTCGGCTGGGCCGGAGCGAAATCGGGCCCCGCCGGGTGCATCCGGCGGGCGATGTGCCACGGAAGTACGGCATCAGTAGCGACGTAGCGTTCGTGCGCGTCGCACCGACAGGTGCCGAGGGCCATGACGAATCCGCAACCGGGGCGAGAGACTCCCGAGGCCGCGTACATCGGCCATGTGGGCAACTGCCGCACCTGCCTGGGGGAGTCGGGCCGCTGCCCGCTCGCCGAGCGTCTGTGGCGGCTCTACCAGGAGTGGCGCAGTGGCTACGGCATGCGCCCCGGGGGAGCCGAGTGAGACCGCACCGACGGACCGCTTCGATCGCTTACGCGCGACCCCTTCCGGTGCCCGCACACGTTCCGGACGACGAGGCGAAGCCGTAGTTCCACCGAGCACCCGCCTCCGGTCGACTGGACAGGGACGACCGGAGGCGGGTCCAGCCAGGGGTACGCGTCCGGAGAGGCCGCGCCGGAGCCGTGATCCGGCTGTCACGCGGAAGGGAGCGCCCGCCTCGTCCCGGGGCGGCGCCCAGCGCGTGCTCCGCCGGGCGGACACCTCACCAAACCGCCCCCGCGTCGGCTACGGATATCCAGTGACCGGCGGCGCGATCCCCCGTCGGCCTAGGGTGGGGCGTCGAAAGCGCTCCGACGGTGAAGAGGTGCCATGCGAGGCTCTGCGCGGACGTCCGCCCGTGACGGACTGCGTCCCGGGGCTGCCCGGACACTGACGGCGCTGGTGCCGCACCGGCTCGCCGGCGAGGACGCGGGGCCGACGCGGGCCGCGGTGCTGATCCTGCACGGCGGCAGGGCGGACAGCCTGGCTCCCTCGCGGCCCTGGCACGTCTCCCGCCTGCGGATGCGGCCCTTCGTGCGCGCGGTCACACGGGCCGTTCCGGACCAGGACGTCTTCGTCGGGCAGGTGCGCTACCGCGTACGCGGATGGAACGGAGCCGCCGCCGATCCGGTCGCCGACGTCCACCGGGCCCTCGCCGAACTCACGGACCTGGTGGGGGACGTGCCGGTGGTGCTCGTCGGCCACTCGATGGGCGGCCGCGCCGCGCTGCGTGCCGCCGCCGCGCCGCAGGTCCGTGCCGTCGTCGCCCTCGCACCCTGGTGCCCGGCGGGCGAGCCGGTGGCCCATCTGCGGGACAAGCGGGTGATCGTGCTGCACGGCGACCGGGACCGGATCACCGAGCCCGCCGCGTCCTTCGCCCTGGTGCGCCGCGCCGCGAAGGAAGGATCCTCCGCGAGCGCCGTACGAGTGGCGGGCGGCGACCACGCGATGCTGCGGCGTGCGCGGACCTGGCACGAGGTCACGGGCTCGGCGGTCGCCGGTCTGGTGTCCCGCACCGACGGCCCGGACGGACGGCTTCCCGCCGAGGGGCCGGACGGCGAACCCGGCGTCCTCTAGACCCACGCCCGAGCGCGTACGAGGCGGGCACGCCGGACGGGCCTACGCGGAGTCCAGCCGGTCCGCGGGATCGGGGCCGGGGGCGAAGGAACGACGCGAGCCGGCCGTCACGCGCGGGGCGGACCCGGGAAGCGGGCCGCCCGTGGACGGATCCCAGCTGAGGATCCACTCGAAGTCGCGCTGCAGCCGCCGGGCTTCGCTCCGGACGAGCGTCGGTATGTCACCGCGTTCGGAGATCAGTTGGGCATAGATCGGTGCATCGTGCACGTGGGGATCCTCGACTCGCTCTCAGGGCCTTCCGCGGGCCTTCCTTGTCCTGACGGTAGGGGCGCGACGCCGCCGCGGTGGTCATCCGTCAGGGTCGGCCAGAACCGGTCACCGCATGACCATCGGCAGCCGTCGATGTCGAACGAGCCGTCAGGGAACGCCAGTTCTGTTCGCACCGCGAACGGCCTGTTTCGGGCCACCGAAAGCCCCGGGCCGGCGTGGAGAGTTGGTGGAGGGAACTGGACGGGAGGCGGACGCCTGGAGGGGGTCCACCGCCGAACGCGGTTGTCCGGACGGCCGATTCGCGCACGGTGTGTGCTTCCGCCGTCGCACAGCGGGGCGATGCGACGAAGGTCACGAAAATGTATCGGACATCTGGGACGTGGATCTTCACACGGGGGTCACAAGATGGCTAGGTTGACGACCAGGCCGCCCGACTCCCTCCGGCGAATGCTCGCCGGGCGGTGCGGCCTCCGCCGAGTCCGGCCCGTCCTCGTGGCAGCCGGAGCCGGGGACCCACCGAACCTGGGGTGAATCGGCCAACCGCCTTGAGGGGCACTGGCCGTAGGGCATACCTTCCGGAACCGTCCGCCCGAACCCGACAGCTAACCCGGTAGGCGGACGACGGAAGGAGTGCCATCCCCATGGCGCCGGAACGAACCCAGCCCAGTGGCGAAGAAGTCCGCCGACGGCTCGCATCCCTCTACGACCGGGCCGAGGACGACACCGGCAACTTCAACGCCACCCGCGCTCTGGCGGGCCTCTCCTCCCGTCAGGGCGACCGGCGCGCCGCGGCCCGACGGCTCACCGACCAGCGCCCGGCCGGGGAGGAGCGCGGGGGTGTCGATCCCGCTCAAAGCGACCTGATGCGCCAGTGGTTCGACGGTGCGCGGTCACGGCTCGGCCCCACCGTCGCGGCGGTACTGCCCGCGGACCGGCAGCCCGACCGGGGGCGCGAGGCCGGCCGGTCCGGTGGGGGTGCGGGACGTCCCATGGAACTCCCTGCCCAAGGCGCGCGCGCCGTGGCCGAGTTGACGGCGGCACCCGTACGGGAACTGACGGCGGGTCCCGTCGCGGAGCTGACCGCGGCGCCGGTCGCGGAACTCACCGCGCGCCCCGTCCTCGAACTGACCGCCGGCCCGACGGCCGCGTACGCCCTCGCGGTACCGGACATCGGCGCCCCGTCCACCGGGCCCCTTCCGGTGGTGTCCGAACCCGCGCCCGCCTCGGACGCGGCCTCCCCGCGGTTCCGCAAGGACCGCGCCCGCCGCAAACTGGCGGCCGCACAGGACCTGCTGAACCGGCACACCGCACGACAGAGCGCGGCGACGCCGGTCGCGTACCCGTCCGTGGACCTGCCGGCCGCGGAGACGGCCGTCCCGTCGGCCCCGTACTGGCCGGCGCAGAACGTGCCGATGCCGGCCGCGACGGCCGCGTACTCGTCGGTGGCGAGTGCCGCGTGGCCGGCCGTGGAGGCCGGGCACCCGCAGGTGCGAAGTGCCCCGCTGCCGGTCGCGGACGTCGAGTACCTGCCGGTGCGGGAGGCGTGGTCCGCCGCGCCCGAGCCGACGGCCCCGGCCGTCGACGACAGTCGGCGCCCGTCGTGGCCGGACCCCGTGAACCAGCCCGCGCCCGGCGCTCCCTGGTCCGCCGATCCCCACCCCGGGTTCGACGCCTCAGGCATCGCCGCCGTCGCGGCGCCGCCGGTCGCCGGGTACGACACCCGGGCCGCCGAGGCCGTCGCGTTCGCCCGCGCGCAGGTGGGCAGGCCGTGCGTGTGGGGAGCGTCCGGGCCCGGCTCGTACGACCCCTCCGGTCTGACCCAGGCCGCCTGGCGCAGCGCCGGTGTGCTGCTCCCGCGGTCCACGTCCGACCAGGCGCGGATCGGACCGGCGATCGCCCTGGCCGGTGTCCAGCCGGGTGACCTGCTCTTCTTCCACGAGGACCTGAGCCACGTCGGCCTCTACGTCGGCGACGGCATGATGGTCCACGCGCCCAGCCCCGGAGGGCGGATCACCGAGGAGTCCGTCCAGCACGCCGGACAGGCGGCGATCCACAGCGTCGTACGGCCGGTCTGAGCGGCGGCGGGGTCGGCCGCGGGCATCCCGCGGCCGACCGGCCCCTCGGCCACCCCGGCCTCGTCGGCGTCAGAACTCGCTGTCGATTCCCGTGACGGCTGCCGGTCCGAGCGGAGCGTCGTTCTCGGAGAGGCCGCTCTCGCGCAGCGCGCCAGAGACGAGCCGAACGGCCTCCGCCTCGGCGGCGCGCCGGTCCGCGGCCTCGACCTCCAGCCGGACCGAGAACGTGTGGTTCTCGTCCACGGTGAGCAGGCTCAGCTCCTCGGTCTCGCCCAGTTCCGTGTTCTGCGGGTCCTGAGGGCGCAGCCTTCGTTCCACGTCTGCGCGGGAGGAGTCCGAGACGCCGTGGACGAACGTCCCGGGAACGGTGATGACGTAGGTGGTCACAGGAACTCCTAGCGTGCGTGCCCCGCGGGCCTGAGTGCGGTCGGCAGTGTGATCGCCCGTATACCCCGCATTGTGACGGTCACCCGCGGCTTCTTCGCGTCGGGCGCCCTCCCCGGCGTGGTGAACGGTGTGCCGTGCGGTGTTCGGGTGGCGATACGGTCGGACCCATGGCTGATGCTCGGTTGACCACCGCCTCGTTCCTCGTGCTCGGCGTCATCGACAAGCTCGGTGAGGCCAGCGCGTACGACGTCAAGGGTGAGGCGGCGCGCACGGTGGCGCCCTTCTGGTCGGTTCCGCACGCACAGGTGTACGCGCAGTGCGACCGTCTCCTGGAGGCCGGCCTGCTGTCGCAGGTGCGCCAGGAGAGCGGCCGCAACCGCCGGGTGCTCACGCTGACCGACGAGGGCAGGGCCGCACTGCGCGACTGGTTGGACGACACCGCCTTCGTCCCGGTCGAGGCGCGGGAGCGCGGCATCCTCAAGCTCTGGTTCGGCGGCCGGCCCGACCTGCTCGGTCCCGTCCAGCTCGACGAGCACCGGCGGACCCTCGGCGACTACCAGGAGCTCGCGGAGAGTGTGGGCGAGCTGCTGACGCGAGGGCAGCGCGACGCTCTGGAGTTCGGCATCCGGTACGAGCGGATGATGGTCGACTTCTGGCAGTGGGTGCAGCGGAGGGACGACGAGGACGCGACAGACCGTTGACCCCGGCGGCCGGGCGGCCCTACCGTCTCGATAGTCCAAACGAGACTATCGATGGTCGGGTCGCGGCCACGAGCAGGGAGTCGCCGTGCGTCGTCCGACGGGCACCACCTGGCGCCGTGTAGCCGTCATCGCCGTCTCGGCCGTGTGCGTGGGCTACGCGCCCATCGCCATGACCGAGCTGTGGCCGTACGCGCGCCCCGGCGCCCCGGCGTTCGGCGAGTGGATCCTCGGGCACGTGGTCTCGCCCCGCTACGTGGCCGACGCCCTGGCCACCCGGATCGAGCCGTACCGCCACAGCCTCGTCCCGCTGATCGTGCACTCCGTCCTCGGCGGCCTGCTCATGCTCCTCGGGCCCGCGCAGGTGCTCACCGCCGTGCGTCGGCGGACCCGGCTGCACCGCGCCCTCGGGGTGGTCTTCGCGGTCACCGTCTGCGCCTCGATGGCCGGCGCCGCGCTGTACCTGGCGCGGACCGCGCCCGAGGACGCGTTCAGCGGGGCCGCCTTCTGGATCGTGCTCGCCACCATCCTGGTGGGCACGGTCCTGAGTGTGACGTTCGGCGTGCTCTCCGCCGTCGCCGGCTACCCGGACCTGCACCAGCGCTGGATGCTCCTCTGCTACGGCTTCCTGCTGACCGCGCCCCTGCTGCGCTTCGAGTGGGGCGGCCTGCCCATGATCATGCCCGGCCTCTCCATGGCGGAGATCAACCGTGCGGCCACCATGCACCTCGGCTCGGTGGTCGCTTTCGGAGCCCTGATCGCCTCGCGTTCCCTGGACCGGCGCCGGAAGATCGCCGGCATCTCCCGGTCGTGGGCCCCGCTGCCCGTCCTGGCCGTCGCCCACCTCGCCGGAGCGGCAGCCCTCACCTGGATCGTCCGTTCCTCGCTGGACTTCGGCGCCCCCGGACGACGGCTGCTGCTCGCGTATCTCCTGCCGTACGCCGTCACCTACGCGGTGATGGCCTCCTGCGCCCTGCGCACCGGCCGTGCGGGGCGCCTCTGGGCCCGCGAGGAGTGGCGTCTGCACTGGACGGCCCTGTGCCTGGCGCCGGTGCTGTCGGCCGCTGCCGCTCCGCTCTTCGAACGGACGCTGGGCCTCGACCGGCTCACGGCGGTCTCCGCGGGAGCGGCGATCGGCTGCGGCGCGCTCGCGACCACGGCGACCCTCGTGGTCAGCCTGCGCGTCATGTACGCCCGGGAGGTCCTCAAGCGGGCCACGCCCGCCCGCGCCACGGCCCCCCGCCTCTCGTCGCCGGTCTCCTAGCGGCAGGCGGTGCGCGCGGCGGCGGTACGCGCCCGGAACCGGAGCCGCGTGTCCGGCGGGCCCGCCCCTGAGCCGTTCCCGACGGCCGTCCGCCCCGGCCCGACCCCTTCGTCATCGACCCCGTCCGGAAACGGAATCCCATGACCAACGCATCCGACCTGCCCCGTCACGACGACAGCGCGGCAGGCTCCCGAACCCCGCGACCCGCGGCGAAACCGCCTGCCGGGACGCACCCGGTCCCCGCGACCCCTGCGATCGATACGCGCGAGGCTCCGGGCGACGACGCGGAACGCGCCCCCGCGCCTCCGGTCGAGGGCGGACGGCCGCTCACCGCCGGTGTGGCGATGCTGGCCACCGCCGTGGCCGTGGTGAGCGTCCTCGTCGGCGGGCTCCTGATGGCCGTCGGCCTCACCGGACACGTCTTCGGCGCCTGGCGCTCGCCCGAGTCGCTCACCCCGGGACTGATCGGCGCGGCGATGCTCGGCACCGCGCCGGGGCTGTTCGCCGTGAGCCGGGCCCGGGCCTGGCACGAGGTCCGCACCCTGCTCCTCCCGCTGGCGATCGTCCTCGTCGGCCTCTTCACGGTGAGCCTGCTCGACGCCGGGCACCTCTACATCGCTCGCGGCGGCTCCGTCGTCCCCGTGCTGTTCAGCCTCGGCTGGCTGTTCGTCCTCGGCGTGCTCTGCGTGTTCGCCCTCGTCGCCCTGGCGTGGCAGTACTTCGCCCCCGCCCAGCCGCTCGGTCCGCGCACCGCGCCGCTCCCCGGCTGGTCGAAACCGGCCCTGGCCGTGCTCGGGTCGGCCTGGCTCGGCATCGGCGCGGGGCTGCTGACCCGGCCTGGATTCTGGGCCGACTTCGTGCCCTGGACCACCAACCGTGTGGACGCCCAGGCACTCGGCGTGTGGGCCCTCGCCCTCGGCGTCGGTGTCCTCGGAGCGCTCGCCGAGGACGACCTCACCCGCACCGGCGCGGCCCTGATCGCCCTGCCGTGCACCGCCCTCACCGTCACCGTCGTCCTCGCTTGCCGCGCCTCCGCCGTCGACTGGCACTCCGGCCCCGCTCTCTCACTGGTCTGCATGGTGGCGGGTCTGCTGTTCGCGGGCGCGAGCGGCCGCGTGCTCCTCACCAGGGCCTCACCGGCGCGCTCGTAACAGCACCTGCCCGGCTCGGGCCGTTGGTCCCGCGAAGGCGGCGCGAGCCACCGTCGGGCCGGGTTCGTCACGGACGACGTGGGGCACGGCCGGCAGTGGACCACGCGCGCCGTCGAGCCGTCCCGTCATCACGGTGATCTTCGCCGAGCGGGTCGCCCACGTCGCCCACGTCGCCCACGTCACCTCGGTCACCGACCCCGACGAGACGAGCGTCGTCCACCGGATCACCGGGCTGAACGAGCACAGGGCCCGCGTCCACGGCACGCTGAGCGGCGAACTCACCGGCGGCCACCGAGCCCTCGCCGGGCCTCCCCGGCGGTCCGCTCAGAGGCGCAGGATCACCAGGGCGGTGTCGTCGGTGGCACCGCCGGGCGGAAGCAGCTCCGACAGCAGGGCGTCGGCGAGGGCCTCGGGCTCGTCGGCCCGGTGGTCGGACAGGGAGGCGGCGAGACGCCCGAGTCCCACGTCGATGTCCTCCCCGCGGCGCTCGACCAGACCGTCGGTGTACAGGACCAGCGTGTCGCCCTCGGCGAAGTCGGTGGCGGCCTCGGGGCGGGGCACGTGGTCCGGCCGGGCGCCGAGCGGCGGGTCGGTCGCCCGGTCCAGGAACTCCACCCGTCCGTCGCCGCGCAGCAGGAGCGGCGGGAGATGCCCGGCGCTGCTGTAGGTGAGGGAGTGGGTCTCCCAGTCGGCGCGGACGGTCACCGCCGTGGTGGACTCGGCGCCCTGGACGGAACGGGCGTACAGGCCGAGCACCTCAAGTGCCCGGGCGGGACTGCTCGAAGCGCGTGACGCGGCACTGAGGGCGCTGCGCAGCTGGCCCATGACGCAGGCGGCGGACAGTCCGTGGCCGACCACGTCCCCCACGGCGATCGCCATCCGGCCGTCGGTCAGGTCCACCAGGTCGTACCAGTCGCCGCACACGTTGAGAGCGCTGGTGGCCGGCCGGTAGCGTACGGCGGCCCGGTGCGGGCCCAGGTAGTGCGCGGCCGGCAGCAGCGCGTCCTGGAGGGCGAGCGCGACCTCCCGCTCGCGTGCGTGGGCCCGCCGCAGACGTTCGTTGATCTCCTGGAGCTCCCGGGCGCGGGTGAACAGCTCGGCCTCCAGGAAACGGCCCCGGTCGGCGTCGGTCCGCCTGCCCCGGTGCCGGATCAGCTCGGTGACCTCCTCCACCCGGTGGACGAGCAGTACCACGTTGCCGTCCTCGTCGAGCAGGGGAGCGTTGACCGGACTCCAGTACCGCTCCTGCCAGACGCCCGGCCGTTCCAGGGACTCGACGTCGTAGCGCTGAAGGGCCATCGCGTCGCGCTGCCCCGTCTCCACCACCCGGCGCAGCGACGCCTCGAGGTTGCGTACCCCGTCGGACGCCGGATCGTCCGGCCGGTCGGGGAACACGTCGAACAGATAGCGCCCCACCACCTGCTCACGGGTGCGGCCGGAACTGTTCAGGTAGTCGTCGTTGGCGTCGACGTAGACCAGCTCGGGGGTGAGCAGGGCGACCATGCCGGGCAGCGCGTGGAACACGCCCGCGTAGTCGTGCGCGACTCCCGCCACCTGCTTCACCCGCCTCCTGCCGTGGCCCGGTCGTGCCCACGGTGGAGACGGCGGAGCATCCGACCCTGTCCCACCGGCTCGGCCTCGGCCACGACCCAGGAGTGGTGCAGTGTTCCCATCAGGCCACCGGTCGGCGGCCGCTGCAAGCGCGGAGGGATCGCGGCGGCCGCCGGCCGGGGTCGGTACGCCCGTTGCGCGCCTGCCCGGGGACGGTGGCGACGACGCCTCGGACCGTTGCTCCATACGGGGTTGCTGTGAATTCGCGGGACGGCTGAACACATCGCCTCCCCCTCCCGTATAGGGCTGGGGGATTTTCAGGCGGGGCCGACCACGACGCGTAGGAGCATTTCCTTGGGACGCAACAGGCGCAGACGCCCCACGGGCGCACGACGCGCAACCTCTGCAGCAGTCGCGCTGATTCTGGGCGGAGGCGGGCTCGTCGCCGTCAACGTCTACGCCTCGGCCACCGAGAGCGGTGCGGGTGGCAGCGCGCAGGGCGCGGGCAACCATGTCCTGTCCGCCGGAGCGGCCACCATCGACTGCCCCGACGTCGGCGAGAAGTTGACGACGGTTCCGGACGCGACGAAGGGCGACGTCGACAAAGAACTCGCCACGCTGGACCAGCAGATAGCCGAGGCCTATCAGCAACTCCGTTCCGACGGGGCGCAGATGGAGCAGAACGGCGACAGCGGCGCCGACGCGGTCATGAACCCGTTGAAGGAGAAGCGGTCCGAGTCGATCGGCCGCATCGTCACCGCCGTCGACGGCGCGGGCGACCGGCCCGAGGGCCTCGACGACCTGGCGGCCTGCACCCTTCGCTCCAGCGGCGACCAGAGCGGCGCGGACGAGAACGGTGACCAGGGCGGGCAGGAACAGGGGCAGGACGCGCAGGGCCAGGGTGACCAGGGCCAGAACGGCCAACAGGGCGGCGACGCGCCGGCCGCCGGCAACGGGCCCGTGGTCGCGGACTTCGCCGACATCAACTCCGTCCAGCCCGCCGCGCAGACGCCGCGGCCCCAGGACGGCGCCTCCACCGGCGAGTTCGCCACGAGCTGCGGTGTGAACGCGAACGGCCTGTTCAACTCGGACAACGTCATCGTGGCTCCCGGTGTGACCAACGGCGCGCACCACTTCCACGACTACGTCGGCAACCAGTCCAACAACGCCTTCGCCAGTGACGACGACCTGGCCAAGGCCGACACCACCTGCCAGAACCAGGGTGACAAGTCCACCTACTACTGGCCGGTGTTGCGCCTCCAGAACGGCACCCGCGAACGCGACGCCGACGCGGCCGGCGGCGGCACCGAGGGCAACGCCGGTGAGATCGTCACGCCCAAGCAGGTCACGCTGACCTTCGTGGGCAACGCGCGCGGCAAGGTCACCGCCATGCCGCGTCTGCTGCGCATCATCACCGGTGACGCCAAGGCCTTCGTCAACGGCACCGCGAACGCCAACGCGTCCTGGAGCTGCACCGGCTTCGAGGACCGGCAGTTGAAGGACAAGTACCCGGTCTGCCCCCAGGGCAGCGACGTGGTCCGCACGTTCAGGTTCCAGAGCTGCTGGGACGGCGCGAACATCGACAGCGCCAACCACCGCACCCACGTGGCGTTCCAGGACGCCGAGGGCAACTGCCCCGGCGGGTTCAAGGCCATCCCGCAACTGGTGCAGCGCATCGTCTACGACGTCGACGCGCCGAGCCTGAAGGACGGTGGCCGTACGTCGCCGCTGTTCGCGGTGGACTCCTTCCCGGAGCAGCTGCACAAGCCGGTCACCGACCACGGCGACTTCATCAACGTCTTCGACGAAGGCCTCATGAAGGACGCGGTCGACTGCATCAACCAGGGCCGGAAGTGCGGGGCAGGCGCGGGTGACGACAACCCCCAGGACCCCGAGGAGACCGGTAAGCCGGAGGAGCCGTCGAAGAGCGCCGAGCCCCCGAACCCCTCGGAGAGCGCGGAGCCCCCGAACGCCTCCGAGGAGCCCTCGGAGCAGCCGGCACCCACCGCCGACGACCCGTCCGACGACAACGCCGGCCAGGCCCCGGGTGACGACGAGGGCGGCCAGACCGCGGAGCCCACGGCCGACACGCCGGGCACCGAGCCGGCCGGCGACGACGCACCGCCCGTCGAGGCGGAGCCGAAGGCCGACGTCTCCTCGTCGGGGCACGCCGCCGGGTCCGGAGCCTCGCACGACGGCACGCACGAGGGCTCGGGCGATGTGGGGACTCCCGCGTCGACGGCACCGGTGGCCGGCTCCGCTCCGTCGGCCGCTTCGCAGACCGAACCGCAGGCCGTCGCAGGCGGCGGGCTCGCCGACACCGGTGCGCAGCTGTGGCCGGCCGCGATCGGCGGGATCTTCGTGATCGCCGGATTCGTCCTGCTCCGCAGGATCAGGCGGGGCGCCCTGTGACCCTGCCGCCCGGCGAGAGCCACGGACGACTCCCGACGGAAGCGTCCTGAGCGACGTCGGACGCCCGGTCGTACGAATGAGTCCTGAGGGGGCTTGTGCCCGGTCCACGCTGGGCACAAGCCCCCTCAGAGGTGTCCCGGGAGGCGATCTCGACCGGCGGTGTGCGCCGATTCACAGCATCCTGGGGTGAGACGCGATCATGTCGTCCACATTGGGGAAGGCGAAGCTCCATGGACGCATCAGAGCAGGCACCGGATGACCGGCCCCTCGACCTGTACCTCGAAATGCTCCGCCTGCGCATGGCTCCGGCGGACTACGCGCTCTTGCTGCGCATGGTCGAGCCCGTACTCGAAGCGATCAGGGAGGAGAGGGCTGGAGCGATCGAACTGAATCTGGACGGCGAAGACGCCGACGACGTCCCGCAGGAGGTCCGCGACGAGGCCTCCCTCGTGGTCGCGGTGGCTGTGACGGGTCGCCTGGACAACCGGATCGTCGAGCTGGAGACCGAGGAGATCGGTGTCGTCCGGGTCGTGACGGACTCGGGGACGGCGGACGATCCCGAACGGTGCAGGGAGATCGCCGAGTTCATCGGTGAGCGCCACCGCCAGGACGAGGAACTGCGGGGCATCGCCGAGGTGAGCGGTCTGCCCACCGATGTGTGAGACGCACCGGGGCACCCCGGCCTGCGCCGGCCCGCCGTGGAGACGGGTGGGCGGGACGGGCCGGGGTGCCGCTGTGTGCTCGGGCTTCGGCACTCTCCCGCCCGCGCTGGGGATCTTGCCCGGCACCGCCTCGTGCGGTGAAGATCAGGTATGCGAAGAATCCTGGTCGTGGGGAGCACCGGCGCCGGCAAGACGACCTTGGCGCGGGCTGTCTCGGGACGGCTGGGCGTTCCCTTCCACGAAATGGACGCCCTGGCCATCACGGGGCCGGGCTGGCAGGAGAACCCCAGCCTGGTCGACGACGTGTCGCGCCTCGTTGACGGTCCCGGCTGGGTGATCGACTCCTTCGGCCACCCGAGCGTGCGCGACCTGCTGTGGGCGCGCGCCGACTCCGTCGTCTGGCTCGACCATCCCCGTGCGGTGGTCATGCGCCGGGTGCTGCGCAGGTCGGTGGCCCGCACCCTGTTCCGACGCCGGGTCTTCGGCGGGAACGTCGAGACCTTCGGCTCCTGGTTCGGCGCCGATCACCCGGTGTGGTGGGCCTGGTCGCAGTACGAGACCCGCAGAACGGACATCGCCACCCGCTGCGCGGCCCCCCGCCCGACCCCCCTGAAGGTCGTCCACCTCCGCACACCCCGGGCCACGAGGACCTGGCTGGCCCACCTGACCGAGCCCCCAGCCCCGCCGCCCTCCGAGACACCATCCATGATCACTCCCCGAGCCCGCGATTGATCATGGTCTTGAACCCGCGAAACATGGCGTAGGGTTGTGTTCAACGACGCGGGGTGGAGCAGCTCGGTAGCTCGCTGGGCTCATAACCCAGAGGTCGCAGGTTCAAATCCTGTCCCCGCTACTCGAAGACAGAGGGTCCGGCATCATGGATGCCGGGCCCTCTGTCGTATTCCCGCGCACCGGGTGGAGCCCGGTGGTGCATGAGTCGATCCAGGAACCGATGTTCCGCGACGACGGCTGTCTCTCGACCATCTCTTCCCGGAGGGACGCGCACGCAAGAACACCGCCACCGGAGAACCGGAGGCGGTGCATGTGGAGCGCCGGGCAGGCCTTGCACCTGCATTTCCCCGCAGGAAGCGGGGCGTCTTTCCTTGGACCACCAACGCCGGGCCCTGCACCAAGTGTTTGGTGTGGGCTCGGTATTCAGCCTAGCAGGCGGCCTGGGTGGATCCGACGGGGGCGTCGGGGCGGTGCTTGCGGTGGGAGGGGCGGGGCGGCAAGGTGCGGGGGTGGCTACCTTGTTGATCGTTCATCACACCCCCTCGCCCAACTGCCAGGCGCTGTTCGAAGCCGTGGTGTCCGGAGCGACCGCTCCCGAGATCGAGGGCGTACGGGTGGTGCGACGAGCCGCGTTGAGTGCGACCGCCTCGGATGTGCTCGACGCCGACGCCTACCTGCTCGGCACCCCGGCGAACCTCGGTTACCTGGCGGGCGCGATGAAGCACTTCTTCGATCAGGTCTACTACCCGTGTCTGGACACGACGTCCGGGCGGCCCTTCGGGTACTACGTCCACGGCGGCAACGACGTCACGGGGGCGGTGCGCGGCATCGAGGCGATCACGACCGGGCTCGGCTGGCGGCGTGCCGCCGAGGCGGTGACGGTGACCGGCGAACCGGGCAAGGCCGACATCGAGGCCTGCTGGGACCTCGGAGCGACCCTCGCCGCTCAGTTGATGGAATGACGGGGCCGGTACGCGTTCGATCAACCGGCGCCCTGGTTGGGCTCGTTGATGACCCTTCAGGTGATCCGCGCCCGCGCTACGCGTATCCGGGCGGGGCGAAGGGGCGGGCCAGAGCCGCCGTCAGGCCGGACACCGTGGGTGGGGAGAGGCGGGCGGCGAGGTAGCCGTCCGGGCGGATCAGGAACGCCGTCGCCCGGTCCGGCACCGCGTAGAGGCGGGCGAACTCGCCGAGTGTGTCGACGTAGGCGGGCGGCCCCCCTGCGTCGGGCTGGGCCTCGGACGGGAGGATGACGCAGACGTCGACGCGGTCGCGTGAGAGATCGCGGGCGAGGTCGACGAGTTGTACGACGCCGTCGCCGTCCCGGTCCGTGTCGCCGTACAGGAGCAGCACGTGCTCGCGGTCGCGCAGAACGTCGTACAGACGCAGCGGGTAGGTCGCGATGGACGCCGCGAGACCGGCGCAGTCGGGTGCGCGGTCCCCGGGCTGCGGGGCAGGGCCCACGGACTCGGGGTCGACGATCGGGCTGCCGCGGTAGCCGACGAGGAGTTGGGCCTCGCGCAGCATCAGGGTCGACGGGTCGCTCGGGTCGGCCTGGATGCCCTGGCCCGCGTGCCGGACCGTTCGCTCCACGACCTCCTCGCCGACGGGCCGCCGCTCGGCGTCGTAACTCGCCGCGAGCAGGCTGGAATGCGTGCCTCCCTCGGTCGCGAGGGCGAGTTTCCAGGCCAGGTTCCAGGCGTCCTGGATCCCGGTGTTCATGCCCTGCGCGCCGGTCGGCGGGTGGATGTGCGCCGCGTCGCCGGCCACGAAGACGCGGCCGTCGCCGTACCGGTCGACGATCCGGTGGCTGATGCGGAACACGGAGGACCAGCGCAGCGCGGAGGCCGTGGTGGGCCGGGGGGAGAGCCGGTCCAGGACGGCCTGGATGTCGGAGAGGGTGGGACCGGTGCCGCTCTCCAGGCCGTGGGTGATGCCGTCGGACGTCTCCGACCGCCGTGCCGCGGCGGAGAGTTCGGGCGGCACCATCATCGACATCCGATAGCGTCCCCGGCCCGGCAGCGGGATACAGACCAGCAGGTCGTCCACGTCCCCGTCGGCGTTTTGGTGCATGGCGCGAACGCCGTACCCCCGCGGAAGATCCCAGTCGACCTCCACGTCGCCGAGCATGTACTCCTCCGGGAAGGCGCTGCCCTCGAAGGTGAGCCCCAACTGCCTGCGGACGGTGCTGTGCGCGCCGTCGCAGCCCACCAGATACCGTGCCCTGACCTCCTCCTCGACGCCGGACGCCGTCCGCAGCGCGACCGTCACCCCGTCGAGGTCCTGGTCGAAGGAGACCAGCTCGGTGCCGCGTTCGATCGTCGTCCCGAACCGCTGGAGGAACTCGTCGAGGATGCGTTCCGTCTCGTACTGCGGCATCGCGGCGAATCCGTAGGGCACTTCGGGCGGGAGCGCGAGGTCGATCCGGGGCCGCTCTACGCCGTTGACGTACGCCAGTTGCCCGTACATCGGCACCGCCGCTTCGAGAGCCGTGCGGGCGAGCCCGATGTGGTCCCAGATCTCCAGGGTGCGTGGCTGGATGCCCACGGCCTTCGCGTACGGGCGGCGGGCCGGGAGGGGATCGACGATCCGGCAGCGCACGCCGCGTCGGCGCAGTTCCACCGCCGCGGTGAGGCCCACGGGGCCCGCGCCCGCGACGAGCACGTCGGTTCCGAAGATGTGCGCCACGGACGCCTCCCTGCGTTGCCCCCCGACGCCGAGCAGCTCTTCCTCCATCGTGGCCCTGGGGCGCCCGGCCCCGCCACTCGACCCGAGGTGCGCGGTCCGCCCGGTCAGGACGCGTTCGCGTCGGGCCGGGGCGGCGGTCCCTCGGTGTGGTGCCCGCGATGGGGGATCCGCAGGTGGTGGGCGGTGGTGCGTTCGATGACGAGGAGGGCTGCGTCGTCGGCCGGCTCGTCGCCGATGTGACGGACCAGGTCGTCGTGGATGTGGCGCAGCAGGGTGTCGGGACCGGAGGCAGGGAAGGACGCCAGCCGCTCGACCAGGGGATAGAAGGCACCGCTCGGTGAGCGGGCCTCGATCACGCCGTCCGTGTAGAGCAGCAGGAAGTCGCCGGCTTCGAAGGTGAAGGGGTCGGTGTGATGGCTCGCGGCGGGCAGTTCGCACATGCCGAGCGGCGGTACCGAGTGCCGGGCGTGCAGCACCGTGACCTCGCGGCCGCGCAGGAGCAGCGGCGGGGGATGGCCGCAGTTGATCATCCCGACCTCGGCGTCGGTGTCGGGAATGTCGAGGACGAGAGCCGTGATGAAGTGCTCGCCGGGGTCGTACCGCGTGTCGGCGACCTCGTCCATGTCACGGCACACGCTCACCTCGAGGGCCGCCGTCAGCTCCGGCAGCGTCGCGTACCGGTGGGCCCCCTCGCGGAAGGCGCCCAGCACCACCGAGGCCTCGCCGATGGCGGCCAGCCCCTTGCCCCGTACGTCACCGATGATCACGCGGGTGGACGCGCCGGCGGCGCGGGTGACGGCGAACAGGTCGCCGCCGATCTGTGTGTCGTCCTCGGCCGCCAGATACAGCCAGGCCGTGCGCAGCGGACCGATCCGCCGTGGTGGCGGCCGCAGCAGTACGCGCTGGGCCGTCTCGGCCACCGACCGGGCCCGCACCAGCTCGCGCGCCCGCCGCTCCCGTACGTGGCACACGAACACCACCAGGGCGGAGAGCACGATCAGCGCGATGATCTGCGCCATGTGGTTGGTGGTGGTCAGGCCGCCGTGGAACACGGCGATGACGACCTGCGCGGCCACGGCCAGCAGTCCGATCAGCGCTGTCAGCAGGGGGCCGGCGAACGACGCCGTGAGCGTGGGCGCGATGACCAGCAACGGGCCGAGGTGCACGTCCGTGGGGGAGCGGATGTCCACGATGGCGATCACGACGATCAACGCCAGCGGGATCGCCACCAGGCCGCGGCCCGACGGTTGCTCCACGAGGCTGCCCACTGACATGCGCCGGTTGCCCACGTGTGCCAGTTTGCCCTGATTTTTGCGGTGGTGGGCTTCGGGCCGGGCCGGGACCGCCGGTGTGTCCGGCGCGAAGGCCGTCCCCGGAAACGATCCCGGCGTGTCCACGGGCCCGCTGTCAGTGCGCCGCGCGGGTGGCCCGGCGGCGCGCCGACGTCAGTTCCACAGCGGATAGCTGACCGTACGGTCGAACCCCGCGGGACGGTCGTGGGTGTACACCAGCGTCATCTGTGTGTAGTGCCGCTGGTGCGGGTTCTTCTTCCACGTCTGCGGGTGGTCCAGCTTCACGACCACGGGGTACGAGTGGAACTTGCCCGCCGCGCAGTACGGCTTGCAGTCGTTCACCACGTTGACGCCCCGGGCCACCGCCGCGTTCTGGTTCCAGTGGGACCAGTGGAGGGAGACGAGCCGGCTGTTCCCGTCGCCGCAGGCCAGGATGAAGTTCGCGGGGCGGACGTCCGGCTTCCAGAAGCAGTCGACGAGGACGGGCGCCGACTGCTTGGGCTGCGGAGCCTGTATGGCCTTCGGGGCCTGCGGAGCTGCCGAGGCGGTACCCATGACCGCGGCGAGCGAGGCGGCCGCGCAGAGGGTGATTGCTGTTCTCGCTGTGCTGCTGCGCATATGTGTGCTCCGTGCGGGACGACTGTCGTTCGGTCGCCGATAGGTGATCACCGGCTTCCTTCTCTGCCACGACGCTACGGCCCCGATGTGTGATGCACCACTCATATGGATGAACGACATCATTTCGTGAGAATCATTCCGGAGTGCTTCACACCGGGCGAATACGCTGCTTGACCGCTTATCCGGGCAGAGGTACGGGCCCTAGAATTCGTCCGTGATGAATAAATCCGGGTCGCAGCGTGGACGCAGGCCGGGCAGCCCGGACACCCGGGCGGCGATCCTGGGCGTCGCGCGGCGCCGCTTCCTGGAGGACGGCTACCACGCGGTGACGTTGCGCTCGATCGCCGGCGAGGCCGAGGTCGATCTCGCCCTGATCAGTTACTACTTCGGCTCGAAGAAGGGCCTGTTCGGCGCGGCCCTGGCACTCGGCGCGAACCCGGCCGAGATCCTCGCGCAGGTCGCGGAGGACGGAGACCTGAGCACGTTCCCCGAACGGGTCCTCCGCCAGGTCCTCGCCGTCTGGGACGACCCCGTGTCGGGACCACCCCTGCTCGCCATGCTGAAGAGCGCGATCGACGACGACGGCTTCGGTGAGCTGGTCAAGGAGGCGGTCGAACGGGAGATCGTGGAACGGATCGCCGGTCTCGTGCCCGGCCGGGACGCCCGACAGCGTGCCGCCGCGTTCACCACGGTGATCGCCGGTCTCATCACGACACGCTATCTGCTGCGTCTGGAGCCGATCGTCTCCATGAGCGTCGAGGAGGTGATCCGTTTCGTGAGCCCGCAGCTGCGGCAGGCGCTGCGCGGCCCGGGCCGCCAGGCGCCCGGCACGGGTCAGGTCCGGCCACCGGCGGCCCGCCCCTGACCCGCCGGCCGGGGCTCCCGGCGTGCGCGCCGCTCCGACGCGCACACGACGACGGAACCGGCGACCCGCTCGACGCGGGGCGCCGGTTCCGGCCGTTGTCCAGCGGTACGGAGGCCTCTCGGACCCCGAACCCGGGGATTCACCGGTACGCGGGCTGCTCCTGCTCCTCGATGTCGGCCGGACCCGTCACGTCGGTCCCCTCGTCGTCGTCGAACTGCTTCTGGAGCGGGGCGGAACGGAGCAACAGCGCGACGGTCACCGCGGCGAGCACCGCCGCGGCCGCGGCGCCGAGGAGCGCGACGTGCATGCCGTCGACGAAGGCGGTCGTCGCGCGGTCCGAGACCGGTCCGCCGATGGCGTGGGCGGCCGCGAGGGAGGAGCGGGCCGCGTCCGCCACGTGGTCCGGCAGGCCCGGCAGGCTCAGATGGTCGCGGTAGGCGGCGCTCAGCAGGCTGCCGAGGACGGCGATCCCGAGGGCTCCGCCCAGCTCACGCGCCAGGTCGTTCATCGCGGATCCGACGTTCTGCAGGGAGCGCGGCAGGGCGTCCGTGATGGCCGTCGTGGCCGGCGTCATGGCCAGCCCCATACCGGCGCCCAGCGGGACGAGACCGGTCGCGATGAGCCAGTACGGGCTGGACGCGTCGAGCAGGGAGAGCACGCCCATGCCCGCGGCGACACCCACCAGACCGGCCACCCACGGCCCGCGGAAACCGAACCGGGCCACCAGGCGCGGCGTCGCACGCGAGACCGGCACCATCGTCACGGCCATCGGCAGCATGGCGGTCGCGGCCATCAACGCGCTGTCCCCACGGACCAGTTGGAGGTACTGCATCATCACGAAGATGAAGCCGAAGAAGACGAAGAACTGGAGCATGATCGACAGCGAACCGGCGGCGAAGTGGTGGTTGCGGAACAGCCGGGGGTCCAGCAACGGGTTGGCGCGGCGCAGCTCGAAGAGCACGAAGCCCGCCAGTATCACCAGGCCGAGCCCGATGCCGCCGAGCGTGACCGGGTCGGCCCACCCGCGGGTCGGCGCCTCGATCACCGAGTAGACGAGCGCGACCAGACCGGCGACGGCGAGGAGGGCACCCCCGACGTCGAGGCGGGGCTGCTGCGGCTCCGCGGACTCGGGCACGAAGAGCAGGGTCCCGATCAGCGCGACCAGAGCCAGGGCCACGTTCAACAGGAACACCGAGCGCCATGACCAGCCCTCCAGCAGGGCGCCGGTGGCGAACAGGCCGACCAGTGCGCTGGCACCGGCGACCGCCGCCCAGACGCTGACCGCCCGCGCCCGCTGGGCCCGCGGGAACGTGCTGGTGATGGTGGACAGCGTGGCCGGCATGACCAGGGCCGCACCCACGCCCAGCACCCCGCGCAGGGCGATCAGCGTCGAGGGGTCCGTCGTGAGGGCCGCCGCGGCCGATCCGGCTCCGAAGATCGTCAGACCCGCGAGGAGCGCCCGCCTGCGGCCGAAGCGGTCTCCGAGCGCACCGGCCGGAAGCAGCAGCGAGGCGAAGACGAGGCTGTAGGAGTCGATGATCCAGGACAGCTGTGTCTGGGTGGCGTGGGTCTCGCGGGCGAGGTCGGGCAGGGCCACGTTCAGCGAGGCCATGGCGGCGACCACCGCGCCCAGGGCCAGGCAGGTGACCACCAGGATCAGATGGTGGCGTGCGGCCGGCGCCTGGCCGGCGGTTTGGGCGCGCGTGGAGGGCATGGCCTCTGTCCTTCGTCCGAGCGGTCCGGGTGGATCCCGGGCCTGGAACCAGACTCGGCAGTCGGCGCGCGGATTTCCACGCCGATGAATTCTGCCGCGCCACGGCGGACGGTGATGAGGCGAAGTCACCGCACGGCGGGCCGCTGTGTCGCACCTGATGAATACGCAGGTCAGTTTCTTGATGAGGATCAGGATCGGATCCGTCACCGGCGGGCCCGCCGGTGCCCGCGCCCCTCGTTCCGAGTGAGATGGTGAGCCCTGTTGAATTTTCCGCGCGAGCGGTACGGCGCGCCCGGGCGAGGGCCCCGCCGGCTCCGGCGCCGGGCGGTCGGCCGGTGCCTCAGGAGCCGGCGGGGAAGACGACCTCGCGCGGCAGGAAGGCCAACTGGGCGCGCTTCTCGGGGAGATGGACCTCCGGCAGGTCGACCTCGGGCAGGACGACCACGGGTCCGGCCACGAACCCCTGTCTGAACAGTCTGCTGATCGCCTTCTGGTTGCGGACGTCGGGATCGGTGACGACCCGCCGCCGGTCGAGACCGCGCAGCACGTACGTGGCGATCACGGCGGACAGGGACGCCGTCCAGCCCGTGTGACTCCCCTCCGGACCCGCGGGCGCGAGCAGCAGATGGATGCCGATGTCCCCGGGGCGGACCTCGTAGCACTCGCCCACGCGGTCGGCCGCCGGCTCGTAGGTCTGCAGCAGGGCGACCGGCTCGCCGTCCTTCTCCACCAGGAAGGCATGGTGGGTCGTCAGCTCCTCCAACTCGCCGTAGATCTCCATGATCTGGGCTTGTGTCAGCTCGCTCATGCCCCAGAAGGCGGCGCGCTCCTGGCGCGCCCACGCGTGGATCGTCGCGCAGTCGGCGGCGGGGTCGAGGGGCAGGATGCGGAAGGTGCCGGCGCCCGGGATGTGCTCTTCGTGCACGAACGGCCGGGTGGGGGCGCACATTTCAGACATGGATCTCCTTGTGTCGGGCGGTCCTTCGTGACCGGAGGCGGATCATATTAGGTTAGGCTTGCCTAATATCACCAAGAGATCGTTTTCGGAGGGGAGAGGGTAGATGGGGCAGCGACGTGGTTGGGAGGGTGCGGTCCTCAAACTGCTGAGGGCCAGGGACTTCGTCCTCACCGTGACGGACGTGGAGGACGTGGCGCCGCTCTACCGGCGGCTGCGGGTCAGCGACGGGGGCCTGCTCACCGCGACCGGTGTCCACCCGACCATGTGGGTCCGCCTGTGGTTCGCCAACGCCGGCCGGCCCCATCAGCGGGCGTACACCCTGGTCGACCCGGACCCGGCGACGGGCACCTTCGCCCTCGAGTTCGCGCTGCACGAGGGGAGTGCGAGCGACTGGGCGCGCGGCGCCCGGCCCGGCGACACGATCGAGGCCACGGTTCAGGGCACGGACTTCGAGGAGCCCACGCCCGCGCCGTCCCACGTCTTCGCCGTCGTCGACCCGGCCGCGCTGCCCGCCCTCAACTCCCTGATCGGCGCGCTGGGTTCGGCGCCCGCGACCATCTGGTTCGAGGGGGACCCAGACGGCCTCCCATGTGCCGTCGACCCGGCCCGGCACGATCTGCGTCCGGTGCCCCGCAGGGAGGACGGCGCACACCTCGTCGAGCGGGTGAGGGCCGAACTTCCCGATCTGCTGCGCGACGAATCCGACCCGTATGTCTGGATCACCTGCGACACCGCGACCACGCGGGCCCTCTCCGCCCACGTCCGCAAGGAGCTGAACGTGCCCCGCCAGCGGGTGCACGCTCTCGGCTACTGGCGCGTGGCCCCGGTTCCCGCCACGGTCGGCGGCCCGGCGGCGGAGTAGCCCACGGACGTGAGGCCCGGCCGGAACGCCGTCCTCGGACGGGATTCCCGCCGGGCCTTCCGTGGCGTCCGGTCAGGCCGCGCTACGGGCCAGGAGATCGGTGGTCTGCCGGGCCATGACGTCCCAGGCGGCGGGCGGCAGTTGTCCCAGGTCGCCGTTGCGCAGCGTGCCGAGGACGGAGTCCGCGCCCGCGTCGCACACGATGCTGTCGTCCAGCACCTCGTACCCGTCGCGCACGGCGACGCGCAGGAGGCGCCGTCCGTCGGCGGCGGGACGCAGGGCGGCGGCCACGACGAGGGGCGGCGCCCCGCCCGCCTCGCCCTCCGACTTGTGGTAGCTGCTGGCCGTCGGAGCGCTCCAGCGAAGGCGGAGAA
This sequence comes from Streptomyces sp. NPDC048643, assembly GCF_040650615.1. Taxonomy (NCBI): domain Bacteria; kingdom Bacillati; phylum Actinomycetota; class Actinomycetes; order Kitasatosporales; family Streptomycetaceae; genus Streptomyces; species Streptomyces sp. NPDC048643. The sequence continues at coordinate 9,744 of NZ_JBEZHO010000046.1, read as the reverse complement.
GGAGGTGGCGCTTGGCGATGACCTCCGCCAGATCGGTCTCGCGGACCCCGTCCTGCTCCAGGACGACCGCGCGCGCGTCCAGGACGAGCGCCCCGGGCAGCAGACAGCGCAACGAGCTGCCGACGAGATTGCCGCCGACGGTGGCCGTCCGGCGTACCGCCCCGGTCCCCACGGTGGCCGCGGCACGGCGCAGCACCTCCGGTACGCGGTCGTCGATCCGGTGCAGCACCACGGCCGCGCCCAGCGTCCCGTCCCCGATCGCGTTGGCCTCCGGGAGGTCGCGCAGCGACATCGCCAGCTCCGGGAAACCGTCCCGTTGCCAGCCGGCCCACACCAGCGTCGCGCCGCCTATCGGCACCGCCCCCTCGGCCATGCACTCCTGTGCTTCGGACACGGACGTGGGCAGACGCAACAGCACGGCAGCCGACCTGCTTTCCTGGTGACTTGGCGGCGGGATACGCGATGTCTCGGCCACATGACCCTCGACAGGCGCATTTTCGCCGCACGGCAGGGGGCGCGTACAGGGCTCACTCTGTCTCTTGATGCGCCCCCGTTCGCGCACACGCGCACGCAGGAGCCCTCGTCCGATCATGCCCATGAGCGCTGCGCGCACACACCGTCGGGAAGATCCGCCGTGGCGGCCGTCCTCGGCCGCGCGATCCCGACGGGCCGTCAACGACCGCCGGAGCGACCGGAGTAGGCCGCCCACCGCCCGTCGTGCCGGGCCACGCTGATGGGGCGGCCGAAACAACTGGTCAGCCAGGTGTCGGTCAGGGTCTCGTCCACGGAACCGCGGGCGAGGACACGGCCCTCCCGCAGCAGCAGGGTGTGGCTGACGGCCGGGGAGAGTTCCTCCAGGTGGTGCGTCACCGTCACCGTCGCGAGGCCCGGACGGCTCTCGGCCAGCCGCTGCATCGCGTCCACGAGATCCTCGCGGGAGGGCAGGTCCAGTGCGTTGAACGGCTCGTCGAGAAGCAGCAGGGACGGGTCGGCCATCAGTGCCCTGGCGATCAGGACACGGGCCCGCTGCCCACCCGAGCAGACGCCGTACGGCCGGTCGGCCAGTTCCTTGATGTCCAGCTCCGCCAGCAGCTCGTCGGCCCGCCGGCGCACCGTGTCGTCGTACTTCCGCCACAGCGGCTGCACGGTGCCGGTGTGGCCCGTCAGGACGACGGTGTGGGCGGTGACGTCCAGCGGCACCCGCTGTGCGGTGCTCACATGACCGATGCGGGCGCGCAGCTCCCGCACGTCGACGCGGCCCAGCCGGAACCCGAGCACCTCGACGGTCCCGGTGGTCGGGTGCATCAGCGCGCCGAGGAGCCGCAGCAGCGTCGTCTTGCCCGCGCCGTTGGCACCGAGCAGCGCCCAGTGCTCACCGGACCTGACCGTCCAGTCGATCTCCGAAAGGATCACCTGACCCGTCGTGTGACGGTGCACGCTCACCTCGCGGAGCGCGACGACCGCCTCTCGGAGATCGGCTGATTCCTCGGTCGGCACCTCACCCATCCCCGGGCTCCCCTCTGCGGTCGGCGTACGCCGCACACTAGATGCACCCGACACCTTGTTGTTCGTGCTGTCCGCTTCGTGGACAGGAGGCACGGGCCGGGGGAGAGACCGGGGAGGGGTCGGCCGTACTCACATGTTGATCATGTGCCCGGCGAGTCCGTGCACGGCCTCCTTGACCGCCTCGCCGAGCGTCGGGTGCCCGAGCACATTGCGGGCGACCTCGTGGACCGTGAGGTCCCACTGCTGGGCGAGCGTCAACTCCGGAAGCAGCTCGGTGACTTCGGGTCCGATCAGATGGGCGCCGAGGAGTTCCCCGTACCGCGCGTCGGAGAGGATCTTGACGAAACCCGCGGTCTCGCCCAGGCCGTGCGCCTTGCCGTTCGCCGTGAACGGGAACTTGGCCACCTGGACGTCGAAGCCCTGCTCGCGGGCCTGCGCCTCGGTCCAGCCGAAACTGGCGATCTGCGGCTGGCAGTAGGTCGCTCGCGGGATCATCACGTAGTCGAGTTCCATCGTCTCGGCGTCGGCGATCGTCTCGGCCGCCACGATGCCCATCGACTCGGCCGCGTGCGCGAGCATCAGCTTCGCCGTCACGTCCCCGATGGCGAAGATGTGCGGCACGTTCGTGCGGCCCCGCCCGTCGATGTCGATCGCGCCGCGCTCGGTGAGCTTGACCCCGGTGTTCTCCAGGCCGTAGCCCTCCACCCGCGGCTGGAACCCGATCGCCTGGAGCACCTTGCCCGCCTCCAGCGTCTGCCGCTGGCCGCCCGTGGTCACCATGACCTTGACCGCGTCACCGGAGTCGTCGATCGCCTCGACCCGGGTGGACGTCAGTACGTTGATGCCGAGCCGCTTGTAGCGCCGGGCCAGTTCGGCGGAGACCTCCTCGTCCTCCAGCGGGACGATCCGGTCGAGGAACTCGACGAGGGTGACCTCGACGCCGTAGTTGTGGAGCACGTACGCGAACTCGACGCCGATGGCGCCCGCCCCGGCGATGATGATGCTCTCCGGAAGCGTGTCCGACAGGATCTGCTCCTCGTACGTCACCACGCGCTCGCTCAGTGACGTTCCCGGGAGCAGCCGGGTGGTGGCGCCCGCCGCGATGACACAGTGGTCGAACGTGACCGTCTCCGTGCCGCCGTCGGTGAGGGCGACCTGAAGGGTGTGGTCGTCCGAGAACGTGCCGCGCCCGTCGAACTGGGTGATCTTGTTCTTCTTCATCAGGTAGTGGACGCCCTTGACGCGGCCGTCCGCCACCTTGCGGCTACGGGTGAAGGCCGGGCCGTAGTCGAAGGTCACCTCACCGTCCACGCGGATGCCGAACGTCTTGGCCTCCTGGGTGAAGATGTGGGCCAGTTCCGCGTTGCGCAGCAGCGCCTTCGACGGGATGCACCCCACGTTCAGGCACACACCGCCCCAGTATTTCTCCTCGACGACCGCCGTACTGAGTCCGAGCTGGGCCGCCCGGATCGCCGCGACATAACCACCCGGGCCGGCGCCCAGGACCACCACGTCAAAGTGTGCGCTCATGACGGCCAGCCTATGGGGTGTCACGCGGCTCACGCCTGAGCGGCGGCTCCGCGACCCCGCGGCCCCCGGCTCCCGCGGGCCGGACACACGTCAGGGCCGGCCCCCGAAGGAGGCCGGCCCTGACGGCGGTCGTCGTCCTCAGTCGTCAGACCGCGGACGGGAGACGCTCCGCCGCGGTCGTCAGACCAGGTCGAACCGGTCGAGGTTCATGACCTTGTCCCACGCGGAGACGAAGTCCTTCACGAACTTCTCCTTCGCGTCGTCGCTCGCGTAGACCTCGGCGATCGCGCGCAGCTCGGAGTTCGAGCCGAAGACCAGGTCGGCGCGCGTGCCGGTCCACTTGACCTGGCCCGAGGCGTCGCGGGCCTCGAAGGTGGTCGCGTCCTCGGACGTCGCCGTCCACGTCGTACCCAGGTCGAGCAGGTTGACGAAGAAGTCGTTCGTCAGCTTGCCGGGGGTCTCGGTGAGGACACCGTGCGCCGACTGTCCCTGGGTGGCACCGAGGGCGCGCAGGCCGCCGACGAGGACCGTCAGCTCCGGGGCGCTCAGGGTCAGGAGGTTCGCGCGGTCGAGCAGCAGGTACTCCGCCGGCAGGCGGTTGCCCTTGCCGAGGTAGTTGCGGAAACCATCGGCGGCGGGCTCCAGCGCGGCGAACGACTCCGCGTCGGTGTGCTCGTCCGTCGCGTCGACCCGGCCCGGGGTGAAGGGCACCTGGACGGCGTGACCGGCGTCCTGGGCGGCCTTCTCGACGGCCGCGACGCCGCCGAGGACGATCAGGTCGGCCAGCGAGACGTGCTTGCCACCGGCGTTGAACTCACGCTGGACGCCCTCCAGCGTGCGCAGCACCGAGGCCAGCTGGTCGGGGTCGTTGGCCGCCCAGCCGCGCTGCGGCTCCAGACGGATACGGGCGCCGTTGGCACCGCCGCGCTTGTCGCTGCCGCGGAACGTCGAGGCAGACGCCCACGCCGTGGAGACCAGCTCCGACACGGTCAGGCCGGAGTCGAGGAGCTTCGCCTTGAGAGCGGTGACGTCCTCGGCGCCGATGGCCACGCCCTCCGCCGCGGGCAGCGGGTCCTGCCACAGCAGGGTCTCCTGCGGCACCTCGGCCCCGAGGTAGAGCGACTTCGGGCCCATGTCGCGGTGGGTCAGCTTGTACCAGGCGCGGGCGAAGGCGTCCGCGAACTCCGCGGGGTTCTCGTGGAAGCGGCGCGAGATCGGCTCGTAGATCGGGTCGAAGCGCAGCGACAGGTCCGTCGTGAGCATCGAGGGGGCGATCTTCTTCGACGCGTCGTGGGCGTCCGGGACGGTGCCGTCGCCCGCGCCGTCCTTCGGCTTCCACTGGTTGGCGCCGGCGGGGCTCTGGGTCAGCTCCCACTCGTAGCCGAAGAGGTTGTCGAAGAAGCCGTTGCTCCACTGCGTGGGCGTGGTCGTCCAGGTGACCTCCAGGCCGGAGGTGATCGCGTCCGCGCCCTTGCCGGTGCGGTACGTGCTCTTCCAGCCGAGGCCCTGGGCCTCGATCGGGGCGGCCTCGGGGTCGTCGCCCACGTTGTCCGCCGGGCCCGCGCCGTGGGTCTTGCCGAAGGTGTGACCGCCCGCGATCAGGGCGACCGTCTCCTCGTCGTTCATCGCCATGCGGCGGAACGTCTCACGGATGTCGCGGGCCGCGGCGAGCGGGTCCGGGTTGCCGTTGGGGCCCTCGGGGTTGACGTAGATGAGGCCCATCTGGACGGCGCCGAGCGGGTTCTCCAGCTCGCGGTCGCCCGTGTAGCGCTCGTCGCCGAGCCACGTGGTCTCCGGGCCCCAGTACACGTCCTCCTCGGACTCCCAGACGTCCTCGCGGCCGCCGGCGAAGCCGAAGGTGTCGAAGCCCATCTGCTCCAGGGCGACGTTGCCGGTGAGGATCATGAGGTCGGCCCAGGAGAGGCTCTGGCCGTACTTCTTCTTCACGGGCCACAGCAGACGGCGGGCCTTGTCGAGGTTGCCGTTGTCCGGCCAGCTGTTGAGCGGGGCGAAGCGCTGCTGGCCCGCACCGGCGCCGCCGCGGCCGTCGCTGATGCGGTAGGTGCCCGCGCTGTGCCAGGCCATACGGATCATGAAGGGGCCGTAGTTGCCGAAGTCGGCGGGCCACCAGTCCTGGGAGGTGGTGAGCACCCCGGCGATGTCCTGCTTCACGGCCGCCAGGTCGAGGCCCTGGAACGCGGCGGCGTAGTCGAACCGCTCACCGAGCGGGTTGGCCACGGCGGGGTTCTTCGCGAGGATCTTCAGGTTGAGGCGCTCCGGCCACCACTGACGGTTGCCGCCGCCCTGGGTCGGGTGCGGGGCGCGGCCGTGCGCGACGGGGCAGCCACCTCCGGCCTCTTCCGATTTCGGGTCTGTGACGATCGCATCGTGGTTCTCAGACATGGGAATCCTTCCGGACGGGGCGGATCTCGGTGCTCAGGAACTGAGGGGGGTGAAGCTTCGGGGGCGGCGGCCAGGGGAACGGTCCTCGGAACCGTCGATGGGTCCGACGGGAAGGCCGTGGTGGTGGGACGGACACGGACAGGGGGCCTCGCCGGCCGCACGGCCGACGGTCAGGACGCGGCACATCCCGTGCGGCGGGCCGGCGGAAGCGGTCCGGTGCGGGGTACGCGTCCTGCCACGGCGAGCGGACGGAGGGCCGTGTACGACGTTCGGCGGAGTGCGGCTTCGCGCCCTGGGCGGTCGTCACGTGCAGACCGGCGCCGCGCAGTTCCGCGGCGGTGGTCCCGACATGTCTGTCTCTCCTGCCCGTACTGGAGTCATCCTGTCCCTTGGCTAGCGCCGAAACCGATCCTACGATGGACAGAGTCCAAGTCAAGAAGGACGCCAATCCCATATCCGATCGGATCCCGGATCTGCACCGATAAACTGCGGGCATCCCACCGAACCCGAAAAGGTGAACCGACATGAGTGACCTGCTGGAGCGACTGCGCGGGCGTGGCTGGCGGATGACCTCGCAGCGGCGTGTCGTCGCCGAGGTCCTCGACGGTGATCATGTGCATCTCACGGCCGACGAGGTGCACGCCCGTGCGGCGGAGCGGCTGCCCGAGATCTCCCGCGCGACCGTCTACAACGCCCTGGGGGAGCTGGTCTCCCTGGGCGAGGTCATCGAGGTCGCCACCGACGGCCGCGCCAAGCGCTACGACCCGAACGCGCACCACCCCCACCACCACCTGGTGTGCTCCGGCTGCGGCACCGTCCGTGACGTCCACCCGACCGGGAACCCGCTGTCCGACCTTCCGGCGGCGGAACGCTTCGGCTTCACGGTGGCCGCCGTCGAGGTCACCTACCGCGGGCTGTGCCCTTCGTGCGCCTGAGGGCCGCCTCTCGTGCCCGAGGCGGCGGATGCCTAGGCTCTCGGCCGTGAACGACAGCACGCACGACCTACGGATCCGGCCGGGCGGCCCGGCCGACGCCCCGGTCATCCTGGACATGCTCGACGCCGCGGTGGCCTGGATGAACAGCCGCGGGAACACCGAGCAGTGGGGCACCGTCCCGTACTCACGCACCTCGGGTGGCGTGGAGAGGGTGCGGCGGTACACCACCGAGTACGCCCCCCACATCGCGGAGCTGGACGGCGCCGCGGTCGGAACCCTGGTGCTGGACTCCGGGCCCAGTCCGCAGATGCCGATGATCAAGCCCGCGGACGAGCCGGAGCGTTACGTGCGCCTGCTGGTCTCCGACCGCCGGAGCGCGGGCCGGGGTATCGGGGCGGCGCTGCTGGCCCATGCCGTCGAGGAGGCCCGGCGAGCGGGCGTCTCCCTGCTCCGCGTCGACTGCTGGGCGGGCGGCGGCGGTGACCTGGTCGCCTACTACGAGCGCAACGGGTTCACCCCCACCGACAGCTTCCTCTCCGGGACCTGGCCGGGACAGGTGCTGGAACGACGGATCGGCTGACGGGCGGAGCGAAGCCGACTTCCGGAGCACTCTCGGAGCCACCGCCGTGCCCCGTCAACCGCCTCGCCTCGGGTACTCCTCGCTTCGGGTATCCGTCTCCTCGGACACCCGTCGCCTCAGGTCAGGTAGTCGGCGACCAGCGTCGCGAACTCCTCCGGTTCCGCGAGCCTGATCCCGAGGGTCTCGGCCTTGGCGCGCTTGGAACCGGCGCCTTCTCCGGCGACCACCAGGCTGGTCTTCTTCGACACGCTGGAGGAGGAACGCCCGCCCGCGCGCTCGACGAGTTCGTTCACCTGGTTGCGGGTGAGCTTCTCCAGCGCACCGGTCATCGCGCCCGTGACCACCACCGTCATGCCCGCGAGCGGTCCTCCGTCCTGCTCGTCGCCCTCGGCGCCCGGTTCCGACGGGTCCGCCGTGACGGGCGGGGTGGCGCCGGGCTCGGTCATGTTCACCCCGGCGGCGGCGAGCTTGTCGATGAGCGGCGCCAGCTCGGCGAGTTCGGCGACGATGGACGGCGCCTTCTCGGTGCCGATGCCGTCGACCCGCTGCATCGCCTCCGCGTCCGCCGCACGGACGTGCTCCATGGTGGCGAAGTACCGGGCGATCCGGCGGGACATGGAGCGGCCCGTACCCCGGACGCCGAGCGCGCACAGCACCCGCGACAGCGGCCGGCCCTTGGCCGTCTCGATCGCCCCGAGGAGGTTGTCCGTGCTGGTCTCGCCCATGCGCTCCAGACCGAGGAGCTGCTCACGGGTCAGCGTGAACAGGTCCGCCAGATCGCCGACCAGGCCCGCGTCGACGAGCTGGACGACCCGGGTGTGGCCGAGGCCCTCGATGTCGAGCTGGTCGCGTCCCGCGGCGTACGAGAGGGCGGCGACCAGATGGCACATGCGGCCCTGTTCGCAACGCCAGCGCTGCTCACTGGTGTCGATGGCGGAGCCGCAGCGCGGGCACGCCTCGGGGAAGACGATCGGCTGTTCCTCGCCGGTGCGCAGGTGGGCGACGGGCGCCTCGATGCGCGGGATGACGTCGCCCGCGCGGTGCACCATCACGTGGTCACCGAGCCGCAGGTCGCGGCGGGTGATGTCCGCCGGGTTGTGCAGTGTGGCGTAGGTGATGGTCGAGCCGTCGATCTCGACCGGCTCCAGGACGGCGCGCGGGGCGATGATGCCGGTGCGGCCCACGTTCCACTCCACCTCCAGCAGGCGGGTGATCTTCTCGACGGCCGGCAGTTTGTAGGCGATCGCCCAGCGCGGCGCGCGGGAGCCCGATCCGGCGGCCCGCTGGTCCGCGGCCAGATCCGCCTTGATGACGATCCCGTCGATCCCGAACGGCAGTTCAGGGCGCAGCGCCGCGATCTCCTGGACGCGGGCCAGGACCTCCTCGGCCGTCGCGGCGGTGATGCCCGGAACGGGCGTCCCCGCCGTGGTGTTCACACCGAGCTCGGCGGCCCGCCGCATCAGATCGCTGTGCGCGCGCTCCTCCAGCTCCCCGGCCACCGAGGCACGCGTCGAGGGCGTCGGCAGCAGGCCGTACCCGAAGAACGTCATCGGGACGGTGTAGGCGCGGTCCTTGGCGCGCAGGGTGCCCGCCGCGGCGTTGCGCGGGTTCGCGAACGGCTGTCCGCCGTGTGCGGTGCGCACCTCGTTGGCGTGCTCGAACTGGGCGGTGGTCATGAGGACTTCGCCCCGCACCTCCACCGTGACCGGTTCGGCGAGCTCGCCCGGCAGGCCTTCGACGGTGCCGATCGCGTGCGAGACGTCCTCCCCGGCCGTCCCGTCCCCGCGTGTGATCAGTCGTGTGAGCCGGCCCTGCTCGTAGCGCGCCGCGATCGCCAGACCGTCCAGCTTGGGTTCGACGCTGAACGCCTCCACCTCGTGACCGATCCGGCGGGTCAGCGACGCGGTCCAGGCGGTGAACTCCTCCGGCGAGAACACGTTGTCCAGACTCAGCATCGCGACGGTGTGCCGGACGTCCCCCTCGACGGCCCCGCCGGCCACCTTTCCGGTCGGCGAGTCCGGGAGCACCTCGTCGGGATGCTCCGCCTCCCAGGCGGCGATCCCCCGCACCAGCCGGTCGTAGGCGTCGTCGTCCAGCGCGGACGTGCCGCCCTCGTAGTAGGCGGCCGACGCCTTGGTGGCGTCCTCGACGGCCTGCGCGTAGGCGACGGCGTCCACGATCACTGCAACAGGAGTTGTCATGCAGGTCATCCTGCCTGCCACCACTGACAACGCCCCCTCGCCGGGCCCCCGTCCCGGCGTCCGCACCACGCCCCCGCGGCCCGCGCGCGTGCCGCCCCGGCCTCCCGGAGGTACCGGCTCTCGCCCTCCAGGCACCTACTAGGTACCATCGGGTCATGCCGTCACTGAATGTGTCCTTCACCGAGGCCGAGCTCGAAGGCGTGCGGGCGGCCGCCGCGGCCGAGGGCAAGAGCCTCAAGCAGTACCTGCACGACCTCGGGGTGCGAGAGATGCAGCGCCGCCAGTTCGTCTCCGGTGCCGCCGCGTGGGCCGACCGGCTGCGCGAGGAGTTCGACGAGGCGTTCCCCGACGAGGTGCCACCGTCCGAGCGCGAGGGGGCCGCGGCCGCCTGATGCATCTCTACGTCGACGTCGCGTGGCTGCTCGACGTCCAGGAAGCCGCCCTCGACGACGAGGACATGTCCGTGTCGGACTACTCGGCGCTCGTCGCGGCGGCTGCGTTGGCGCTGTTCGTCAGTTCAGCTGTTCGGTGTAGGTGACGTAGACGACCTCGGAGACGCCGGGCAGCACGGCTGTCCCAGCGGGCCCTG
>NZ_JBEZHO010000045.1:0-75015 GCF_040650615.1 Streptomyces sp. NPDC048643 | reverse complement strand
CGTGAGGCCGCGAACTGGACGAGGGTGATGTTCATTTCGATGAGCGTGTTGCGCGCGTACTGGTACTCGGGTGTGCCCTCTTCCAGTACGGCGAGCTGGTCGAAGAAGAGCTTCGACAGCTCGCGGGCGTCCTTCGGAGCGACCTGCGACGGGTCGCTGATCTCCGGCAGCACGACGGTCCGCGCCCCTGCCGTCTCGGTCACTGTCATGCTCGTCCCCTCCTACGTGATCCAGCCTCATGTGGCGCCTGCTCCTGCGCGGGCAGAGACGGCGTACCCGCGGTTGAGGCATGCATGCCAGGCAATCATTCCGCCCTGCGTCCGCCGGCCGTCAGCCTGGTGCCCAAGGCTTCCGAACTACCGGTCGAGGAGGGCGCTGACGGTCTTGCCGCCGGAGAGGTGGCGGGTCACGGTGGTGGTGCGGGCGAGATGGTTGACCATGTGCCAGCCGAAGCCGCCGGTGCCGCCATGCAGGTCCGGGGTGCGCATGCGAGGTGCCTGCGGGCTGTGGTCGTGCACGGCCACCTCGATGCTGTCCGGGCGCGCGATCAGATCGAGGGTGTAGGCACCGCCGCCGTGGCGCAGGGCGTTGGTGACGAGTTCCGAGACGACCAGGACCACGGTGTCGGCCGCATCGTCGGAGATGGGACCGAGCCCCTCGATGAAGGACCGGACACTCTCGCGCGCGTCGGCAATGCATGCCGCGGACCGGTCGCGTGTGGCGTCGACGCTCAATGTGTCCATCGGATTCCCCCCAAGCCTGTGCAGCTCAACGTCCGCTGTGCGTGCCGTGCTTGTGCCCTGGCCGACAGCCCGCCAACCCGACCGTGCCCCTTCTTCGCTGTTGTTCGAGGTCGACTTACTCCCTGTCGAACGCGCGAAAATCTGTCGTGGCTGAGGTAGACATTGATTGATCACGTGGCTATGGTTTCTCTCGTAATCGAGATCGGCAAGGCCCGACAGACATGAATTGCCGGGCAGCGGTACAGGCAACAACAGGTAGTACCAGCATCACGCAGTAGCTCAGCTCCAGCGCAAGCAGCCCTCCCGGGGGCGCTGGATCGAGAGGGAAAGAACGGAGGAGCCGAGCGCCATCAGGATCGCCCGGGCGGATTGGCTGAGCCCGGGTACCGCAGGACATCGATAGTGAGGTGGTCTCCGGTCGAGCAAGCGCGATCCCCGCGCTCCCGACAGCAGTCCGGTCGGGCCCGCGGAAACAGAGGGCCGGCGCAGTATCAGAGCCGGCGGATGGTGTAGCAGTTCCTTCGGGGCCTTGGTGCCGCAACGGCACCAAGGCCCCTCCACGCGTTCCGCAGAGAGATGCGATGGCAGCGGACGACTGGTTCGACCCGGCTCTGTTGGGCCCGGCCGAGCGTGTGGATGCGACCACCATCTGGACGTCAGCCCTCCGCCGAGACGACCTGGAGCGGACGGCCTGCGCTGGTTGTATCCGGGGACTGAAGTTCGAGAGTCGGTAAAGGGGGCACTCAGGAGGCAGGCCGGCCGCTTCGCCGTTTGCTCGCTTGAGGACCGACCGGCTGAGGTTCCCCTGGTTCGGACCCGTGAGCCGGGGGAACCGACCTCCTCGCGCGTCGTCGGCAGGGCGTCGGCTCGCGTGAGGAGTGAGAGACGTATGCGGGCCGGCCTTCCCCTGACGGGGCCCCTACCGTGGCGTGACGTTCGCGAAGACGCCTCGCGCAGCCGTTCCGTCCGACCAAGTCCACCCGGCGACAAGGCCCAGGGACGGCGTCTGCGTGGCCCCCGTCGGCCGCAGGACGCGGTTGACCTGAACGCTCAGTCCGTCGTCGGGCCCAGTCCCCTGGACGGTGACGGTCGGGTCGGGAGTGTCGCTCTCACTCTGCTGCTGCGCCGTCGCCTCGCCGCGCAGGAGCGCGCGCAACTGCGCCATGGCCACCGGGTCGTGAACTCCGTCGTAGATCCACCGGGTGCCGAGCACCCCATGCTCGGAGGTGCCGATCAGCGCCCTACCAGGGGCGCCCTCCATGCGCTGACCGCGGTAGCTCAGCGGCACCAGATACGCCACAGGCTCCTGCGGCGCGGCATCCACCACGACCATGAACTCGATCCCGACCACGCCATCCGGATCGTCCAGACGGAAGCCACCGGCCTTGACCAGTTCCGGCGACGCCGCGCTTCCCAGATACCAGCTCTGCTTCGGAAGCCAGTCGGCGAGCAGCTCCAGCTTGGTGGGCGACATGGTGGTTCGGTGAATGGTGGCCATGCGAGTTCCCTCACGCGTAGGTCTGGACCGGTCCTTCAACGGGGATGGGTTCGAACCTATCGGAGTCGGTTGTGACTCCGGATGAGCAGTGAGCCGGCCGAGCGAGCCCGGCCGTTGTACGTGACCTGCTCCGTCGGGCAGAAGAGTCTGCCGACAAGTGCAAGCCACACGTCCTCATCGCCGAGGGCTGGCCATGCGCCTACAGGACGTGGTGCAGCCAACGCTGGAGGACCGTGTTGACTGCCGGCGGCAGGGCGCTGATCTGGTCGATGGCGGCGCGGTCCTCGGGCATGGGCGGGATTCCTGCAGCGGTGAGTGCCGCGTGCAAGGCCAGTCGCCGCTGGTCCTGCGGGTCGAGGGTGTAGCGGAGCCGGTGTGCGGGATTGGGCGGCGGCAGGAAGACATCGGCGTCGTTGCTGGGCTGGACAGGACTCGGCCAGGAGTCCTCTCGCGGCAGAGCGGTCTCGTGTGCACCGAAGGCGCAGGAACCCAGGGCCTCGTTGCTCCAATGAGCCATGTTTCTCTCCTCACTGTGCGTTGCGGACTACCGTTGCAGACCACTCCTGGGGCTGGTTCGGTTGCGGTAGCGACTGCGGATCACACAGGTGGCGTCATCGGCGGCTCATCGCCTTGTGTGACCGGCCAGGAGCAGCCGACCCGGGATCGAGTGGCCGTTCAGCGGTGCGACGGAGTTCGGCGGAGGTCACCCTGGGGCGTGCGCGGTACCGGGTCCCGCGACAATGATCGACATGACGTCACTCCACCGCAACCCGCTCTTCGCCCGCCTCGCCGATGCCGAACGGATCCTCGTCGCGGGTGCGGGCGGCGGTTTCGACATCTACTCCGGCCTGCCGTTGGCGCTCTCTCTGTTGCACCAGGGCAAGCAGGTGTGCCTCGCCAACCTCTCCTTCAGCGCACTGGAGGGGCTCCCGATCGATGACTGGGTCGCACCGGACGTGGCTGCCGTCACCCCTGTCTCCTCGTTGCATCAGAGCTACTTTCCGGAGCGGACCCTTGCCCAGTGGCTGCATCAGCACGACTACCCCTCCACCGTGTACGCCTTCCCCCAGACCGGGGTTCGTCCGCTGCGCGCCGCCTACCAAGCACTGATCGAGTTGCATCGCGTCGATGCTGTTGTACTCGTCGACGGTGGCACGGACATACTGCTGCGCGGTGACGAAGCCGGCCTCGGCACTCCGGAGGAGGACCTGGCCAGCGTGGCGGCGCTGGCGGCCCTGGACGACGTGACCACCCGCCTTGTCGTGTCAGTCGGGTTCGGTGTCGACGCGTATCACGGCGTCAACCACACGCAGGTGTTGGAGAACATCGCCGCGCTGGAACGCGACGGTGCGTACCTCGGCGCGTTCTCGATACCCCGTGCCACCCGTGAGGGCGCGCTCTACCTCGACGCGGTGGCGCACGCTCAGCAGCACACCCCGGAACATCCGAGCATCGTCAACGGATCCATCGCGGCAGCCGTGCGCGGCTCGTTCGGTGACGTCCGGTTCACCGAACGCACCCGGGGCAGCGCGTTGTTCGTGAACCCGCTGATGTCCCTGTACTTCGCCTTCGACCTCCCGGGCCTGGCGGCCCGCTGCCTCTACCTGGACCGGATCGAAGACACCCACCTGATGCGCCAAGTCCACGCGCGCATCGCCGAGTTCCGCGAATCGCTGGTGACGCGCCCGCCGCGCGCCTTCCCACACTAGGGATTTCCCCCAGGACGTCGCGCGTGGGCCGTCGAGGTGTGGACCGGTGAACCGCCGGCAGCGTTTGTTGGCGTCGGGCGGGGAGGCCTACGGTCGAGTGAACCCGTGGCTCCGCTCCACTTTCGCCACATGCAGCGTGTAGTTCTGGTACCACTCGGCTCGTCCACGCTGTTGCGCCGCGCGGTGCTCGGCGTTGGATCGCCATTCCGTGAGGGCGTCGGCGTCACGGAAGTACGCGACGGTGATGCCCAGCTCGCCCGGAGTCTGCGCGTGGTCCATCCCCAGGTACCCGGGGATGTCTCTCACCAGCTCTTCCATGCGGGCGTTGGTCTCGCCGTAGCCGTTCTGGTCCTGGGTCCGGACCGTCGTGAAGACAGCCAGGTAGTAGGGGGGTTCATACGCCTCGACCGGCGTGACAGGCGCTTCCGATTGATCGCTCATGACGCCACCGTAGGGTGGGACGCGCCCGACGATCCAGCGTCTTTCCCGAACGGGATCCGTAAGGGATCACGCTCTTTACCCAAGCCCGCCGAGTCCTCCCGCAACGAGACGCCGCGTCCGTTCGGGGACGGCGCGGTCCCGCCGGACGCCGTCTCCGCCTTCCCGGAGCCGATCCGCAGATCCCCGGGTGCCTCTGTGCGGTCGCCTCCGACCAGACCTGACGGCTAATTTACGAGGATGGTCACCAGCAGAGGTGCAGAGCCGATCCAGGTGTCGACCCTCAACGGCGTCGGCGCCGCGCTCATGAAGGGCGTGGCCGCGCTGATACTCCTCTGCGGACCGGTGGTCCTGGCCATCGCGGCCGCGTCTCTCGGACACTCCTGGGTCGCTCCGCTCGTCGGTGCCCTCGTCACGGCTGTGGGCATTCCGGCCGGCGTCGCGGTGTGGCGTCTGGCCGGACGCAACCGCGCGGCGACCCGACGCCTCGAGTCTGTCGGTATCCGGGCAACGGCGGAGATCATCGGCCTGACCCTGGTCTCGTCGGACGAGGGTCACGTCTACGAAGTCGTCATGCGCGTCAGCGGTGCGGGCCTTGCCCCCTTCGAAGTGACCCAGAGTCGTGCGGGGGGCACCGACCTGCACGTCGGCGCTCACCTGCGAGCGCTGGTCGACCCTTCGGATCACTCCTACGCGATCCTCAACTGACCAGGAGGCCGGCGTGCCGTGCGCCTGCCGGCCTCCGTGAGGAGCGCACGTGCGGAACAGCGGATCGCTTCACCTGACCATGACCCCCTCCGAGGCGAGTGAGGGGTCGATGAGGATCTTGGCGTGGACTTCGGGGTCGGCCAACGCCGTGAAGGCATTCGCTACGCCGGCCAGCCCTACTCGGCCGGTGACGAGAGGGGCGGCGTTCAGCGTGCCGTCCGCGAGCGCGTGCAGGGTGTTCCGAAACTCCAGGGGTGTGTAGCCGACGGCGAATCGCAGGTCGAGTTCCTTGTTCGCGGCGAGCGAGGGGCGGATCGTGTCGGGACCCATGCAGACTCCGACGACGACGACGCGTGAGTGCAGGGGAGCGGCGGCCAGAATGCCGTCCAGCATTCCGGGGACTCCCGCGCATTCGAAGACCGCGGGGCGCCTGGGGCGGGTCAGTCCGATCGTCTCCAGGGCCCGCCAGGCGGTCCACCAGGGCAGGGACAGGCGGGCCAGACCTTCGATGGCGTCGATGCCCGCGTTGTACTCGTCCGGCATGGTGGTCATGAATCCGTGCCGGGAGCCGGCGATTTCCCAAGGCGACTCGACGGACGGATCGACGACCGTGTCGGCGCCGCACCGCGCAGCCGGCGCCCGGCGGCCCGCCGAGTAGTCACTGGCGATCACGGTTCCCACCCCGCGGGCCTTGAGCACCGAGATGACCGCGAGGCCCACGGGACCGCAGCCCAGGACGATGGCGACGTCCTTACGGGTGACCTCGGCGCGGTTCACCGCATGCCAGGCCACCGCCACGGGCTCGGTGAGGGCCGCGAGGTCTGCGGGCAGACCGTTCGGGACCGGGATGGTCAGCGACTCCTGGACGACGACGTACTCGGCGAAACCGCCCGGCGCGCATGCGGACAGGCCGACACCGTCGACCTGTCGGCCCTGCCTGACCAGGGGACGGTGACGACCGGTGTTCCGGTCCTGATGGTGCCTTTGCACCACGGGCCGCGGTCGACGACCTCGCCGAAGATCTCGTGGCCGAGCACCACATCCTGGTCGGAGCGGAGGTAGCGGGGGTAGCCGCACAGGTCGAGGGAGTCGGTCAGTTCGTCCGCGTGCAGGCGGCAGTGGAGGTCCGAGCCGCAGATACCGCAACGCTTCACCTCGACCAGCAGCTGACCTGCTCCCGGGCGGGGCGCCGGCAGGTCGACGACCTCCAACCGTCCCCGGTTGAGACGCACGGCCCTCATGAGGCGTCCACGGAATCGGTCGGCTTCTGCTCTGCCGCGCTCGGTCGCGACGCGAGATGGTAGGCCTCGGGCCGCCACCGGACCGCCTCGCGGCGATACCGGAAGGTCCAGTCGGGGTAGATGGTGGCGTTGCGGCCATTGGCGTCCCGGTAGAAGCTCCGGCAGCCGCCGAGCCCCACACGGACTTCGCCAGTTTGCGGTCGAGTTCGGCGTTGTAGGCGTCATGGGTGGAGCGGTCGACCTCGATGGACGTCGACCCGGAGGTGTCGAGTGCGCGGATGGCGTTCTTCACGTGCTCCGCCTGGGCCTCGATCATGTAGACCATGGAGCTGTGCCCCAGGCCCGAGTTGGGCCCGAGGAACATGAAGAAGTTCGGGAAGCGGGGGACCGACACCCCGAGGTATGCCCGCGGAGAACCCGCCCACCGGGCGCTCAACAGCTCTCCGCCGCGGCCGCGCACCCTGTCGGCGAAGGGGATGTCGGTGACGTGGAAGCCGGTGCCGAAGATCAGGGTGTCGACCGCGCGCTCGACTCCGTCGGCGTCGACGAAGCTGTGTTCGCGGACCTCGCTCAGTGCCCGGGGCACGAGCTCGACGTTCGGTTTCTGCAGTGCGGGATACCACGCGGTGGAGGGAACGACGCGTTTGCAGCCGATCGTGAAGTCGGGAGTGAGAGCTCGGCGCAGGGACGGGTTCCTGACCTGGTGGGCGAGGTGACGGCGGGCCAGCCGTTCGACCACACGCATCAGCCGGGGTTGTTTGGCGAAGCCGAGCACCAGCAGCTCCTTGGCGACGTACGCCTTGGCGCGCTCGACTCGCTGACGGAAGGGCTGGGCCCGGAACCGTTCGCGCTCGGCCTCGGTGATCGCACGGGCGTATCTCGACTGCGATCAGGACGTGCGGGAGGTCGCCCGGAGGCTCGCGGTGCACCCGAACACGGTCCGGTACCGGGTGAACCGTATCCAGCAGCTCACTGGCCTGGACCTACGACGAACCGAAGACCTGGTGACCTCGTGGTGGCTACTGAATCGACGACGCGATTGATGGATGGCTCACGAAGGGGGAACGCCTCGAAGGGAGGGCATCCGGGCGAGGGCGACGGTGAGGAGCTCACAGACTCATGCGGCGGCCGTCCTCGTAGCGATCGCCAGTGACCGGTCGGCACTCACACGGCCCGCTGCATGCACACCAGTTGATCCCGCTCGTCCCATGATGGGACTACGGCGAAACCCAGCCGTTCGTACAGGGCGATGGCCCCGGTCCGCCAGTTCCACACCGACAGCCGCACGGCGCTCACGCCGGTCTTCGCGGCCTGCTCGAACGCGGCACCGAAAAGGGTCGAGGCGATGCCCTGGCCCCGGACGGCCGGGTCCGTCCAGAGCCGCTTGACCTCCGAGCTTCCGGCGGCGGGGGCGGTCATCACCAGGCAACCCACGGCCGTACCGCCGTTGAGGGCCAGCAGCACGACATCCTCGGCGAAGGCGGTCCCGGGGTCCGAGATCTCTGCCCGGTAGCGGTCCGGCAACTCGTGCACGTCGGCGACGGCCATGCCCTTCTCGGCCTCCGTCTGCAGGTGGTACGCGGCCAACAGACCGGCCAGCTCGTCCCGCGCGGAAGGGCTCTGCCCCGGCCAGCGGACGACAGTGATCTCGCCTTGCTCCGTCATGCCGCCAGCATCACACGACACGAGCGAGGCTCCGCATCAGCCCCTGGAGAGAGCGACGAGTCATTGATCGACCTTCCTCGGGAGGCGGATATCGGCCGAGACGTGACCGGCGGAGGCCTCGGGCAGAACCTGGAATCGCGAGATCGTGGAACTCCACCACAGGATGCGTGGTCCGGCACGCCACCGGACCGGCTGTCTCACGGAGACTCACGTGCCGCAGGACATCACGTTCGACCTGCCCTTTCCTGTCGCGTCGAGTCCCGACATCGAGGGTGCCCGCCGCAGGAACCTGGAGTGGGTGCGGCGCCTTGGCCTGGTGAAGGAAGGGCGGTCGCTTCAGTGGTACGCCGCATGGGACATGCCCGGCCTTGCCGCTCATGGCATGCCCTACGCACGGGCAGCCGGCCTCGACCTGTGCGCGGACGCGATGGCCTTCTTCTTCGTCTTCGACGACCAGTTCGACGGGCCGCTCGGCCGGGACCCGGCCCGAGCCGCCGCAGCGTGCCAGAAGCTGATCGACATCGTCCACGGAGCGCCGATCGGAACCGGCGCGGACGCCTGCTCCCGTGCCTTCGCGGACCTCTGGACCCGAAGCCGCGCCGGCGCCCACCCCGGCTGGGTCGCCCGTGCCGCGCACGAGTGGGAGTACTACCTCGCCGCTCAGGCGCACGAAGCCATCGGCAGGATCCGCGGCACACCGGGGGACCTGGAGACCTACCTCCAGGTCCGCCGCGGCATCGCCGGTACCGCACTCCCTCTGTCCCTCGGCGAGCGCGCCGCCGGACTCAAGCTCCCCCCGTCGGTGTTCCACAGCCCGCAACTACGCCTGATGCGGGACATCGCGGTCGACGTCACCATGATGTGCAACGACGTGTACTCCCTGGAGAAGGAGGAGGCACGCGGCGACGTCGACAATCTCGTCCTCGTCATCCAGCACACCGGGCGCAGCACACGCGAGGAGGCCGTCTCCGCCGCCCGCGAGGAGGTCGCCCGTCGAACCAGGCGATTCAGGGAACTTGAGACACAGGTGCCCGCCATGTGCAGACAACTCGGCCTGACCGCACAAGAGTTGGTCGACGTCCGCGCGTACGTCGAGGTGGTCACCCTGTGGATGAGTGGCTACCACGCCTGGCAGACCCGGACCCGCCGCTACACCGCCGCACCTCACGTTCTCCCCAGTTCGGGGCTAGGCTATTTCGACGAGATCCTCCCCTCGTAGACGACAAGTCCCCCGGCCTTGCCCCTGTTCGCGGCGGCTGCTCTCGTCCTGCCGTTCCTTGAGAAAGCGGCCCGGAACCGCAGGGGAGGGACGCGGTGCCGGGCCGCCACACGACCAAGATGCCCTCGCGGGCCGGGCCGACGGCCGGCGGCCGGCGCATGGCGGGTCCCGAAGGCGGCCGACCTGAGCCGATATCGACGTCAGCCGGCGAGCGGCTCGGGCTGGGACCGCCCCTACGGCGTGGGGGCCGACCGCCAGTCGGGGAGGTCGACGAAGTGCACGTCGTAGCGGTCCTGCTCGGGGATCAACGAGTCGAACTCCACCTCGCCGCGGCTGATGGCGGCCAGTTGCTCGAAGTAGCCGAATCGCTCGATGCCGGGGCTGAGCACGACGAACACGTCGGCCACCTCGCCATCAGCGGCCCCGAAGACATGGGGCAGGCCCGGCGGTACCACGACGAGCCCGCCCTTCTCCACGGTGGTGAGAGTGTCGCCGAGGCGGAACAGCATCGTTCCGCCCAGTACGTAGAAGACCTCGTGTGACAGCAAGTGGCGGTGCGGGGGAGCGCCGTCAGCTCCGGTCGTGAGGGTGAGTCGGCTGGCGCTGACCGCGCCGCCGTCGGCGAGCAGTTCGAAGGCGCCGTCCGAGAGCGACGCACCGGCTGCCTCGCCGGGTTGTACGACCAGCGCGGTGGTCGTGGGTTCCATGGCGACTCCTTGGATCGCAGAGAGCTTCGGGAGTCCAGGACGGGAGGACCGTCCTGGTGTGCATCCGACCGGGGTACATGGGTCCGGCGTGCCCGGGTTCGCGGGAGCCACCGGCTGTGCCACCTCCAGCAGAGCCGTGACCTGGAAATTTTACCGGCCGAGCCCGACATGTTCGAGTCGGCCGACCGGCACCAGAAGGGAGAAGCGGGCCGACTCGACACGCAACCCCCAGGCGGCACAACGCACTTGGGAGTCGAACGGGTGAGACGCGACCGGGGCCGGGCGGCACCGGCCCACTATGCGAGTCCTGCGAAGTCGGACCGAAGCAATCGTCAATTTCAAGTTGACGATCCCGCATCGTCAACTTAAGATTGACGCATGAGTCCACTCGACATCAGCCTCGCCGACCTGATCGCTCGACTCGACGAGGAACTGCCCGGAGCCGACCAGCTCGCCCGCGTCAGCGAGGCGCGACTGCGCGCCCAAACCCTTTCCGATCTCGGAGACCAGCTCATCGACCACTACGTCAACAAGGCCAAGCAGACCGGCGCGTCATGGACAGAGATCGGTGACGCCATCGGCGTGACCAAGCAGGCCGCCCAACAACGCCACGCCCCCGGGCCCTTCGAGCGCTACACCAACCTGAACCGGCACAGCATCGTGCTGGCACAGGAAGCCGCCCGAACGTACAAGCACGACTTCATCGGCACCGAACACCTCCTGCTCGGCCTGCTCGGCGAACCGCGGGGCCTGGCCTACGACGTGCTCATCGCGAAGGCCGGCTCGGAGCAGCGCGTCCGCGCGGCCATCGAGGAAGCGATGCCTCCGGCCGGGAACAAGGCGCTGCGCGGTCACATCGCCTTCCGGCCGGAGAGCAAGGAGGCCATCGAGGAGGCACGTCGCGCGGCGGCCGACCTCGGCCACGACTGGGTCGGCACGGAACACGCGCTGCTCGGCCTGATCCGCGCCGCGGACGGCTCGGCCGCGCGGATCCTGCGCAACCTCGGTTTCACCTCGGACGAGCTGCGCGAGACGGTCAGGGCAGAGGTCGCCAAGCGGCCCGGAGCAGGCGACGGGCAGTGACCTCGTCCTCGGCCTGAAGGGGAGAGGCCGTGGCCGCCGCCCGTTGCGACGACGTGTCAGCGCGGGTGAGTTTCCGAAGCGGGCGGTGCCAGCTCTAGGGCCGATACCGCACGATCACGGCGCGGCTGAAGTTCGCCTCTCCGGATGCCCCGAGTTCGGCCGTGCCGACTCCCCATGCCTCCCCGGTCCCCGGAACGTGTGCGATCTCGGCGAGGCCGAACGACTGTTTCCTGTCTGGCTCGGTGACCTTCCCGGTGATCCCGGTGACGTACGGCGGCCGTGCGATGCGGCTCACCTTCCCGTTCTCGCCGCGCACCCTCTTGGCGTCGAGAATTCCCGCAGGCAGGTCACTCGACTTGCTCCACCGTGTGCCGTCCCAGTGCAGAGCGCAGGGACGGTGGCCCGGGGGTGTGTATCTGGTCCCGGTGTACGGGCCGTACTCGATCCCCATGGCCCAGACGTCGTCCGCTCCTCGCGCGACGAGCGTCTGCACCGGCGTCCGGCAACCCGTAAACCTCGCGTCCGCCGCCGCGACGTCCGGCATCCGCTCCTCGCGCCACTGCCGCCCGTCCCATCGCGCGGCCGCGAGCCGAAGGGCGCGCGGTTTCGGGTGGTCCGGATCCGGCTCGTCGGCCTTGTCCGCCTCCGGGTCGGGAACATTGCCGGCCACGCGGAGATCCCCTCCGGAGGTATCCGACGTGATGGCCTGCGCCTCCAGCGGCAGTCGGGTGCCGGTCCAGCTACGCCCGTCCCAGTGCCAGGCCGTCCGTCGCTTGGGATTCCCGAGCGCCCAGACGTCCGAGGGCCCGAGCACCGCGACGCGGGTCATGTCGCCTTCCTCGGGTGGCGGGACGGCCAGCCAGTGGGTGCCGTCGAAGCGGGCGGCGAGCGGACTGGGCGACGTGCCCGGACCGTGGCCGACGCGCGCGAACAGCCAGGCGTCTCCCGCACCGGCATGCAGGGTCGGCGCACTCAGCGTGCCGCCGCCGAGTGCGTCGCGCAGATCGGAGGACAGGTCGTACTCCTGCCATCGTGTGCCGTCGAACCTGAGCATCTGCATCCCCGGGCCGGAACCTCCGGTGTCACGCAGCGCCGCAATGGCCCAGGCCTCGCGCCGGGACACGGCGGCGATGTCGAGCCCCTGATTACCGACGGGGCCGACATCGGAGACGTACTCGTACGCCCACGCCCGATGGGCAGGTACGTCACCCGTTGGCGAGCCGGTTGGCGCAGGATCGGCCGGGTCCGGCCCGTTCGACCCACATCCGGCGACCAGCGCGACAACGACGACGAGCGCAACTCTGCTGGTGACGCGCGGTATCGGCATGCGCGGGATTGTACGGCGTGGTTCGGCCTGCCCTCTGTCGTCGCGGAGCACACGGTGGCCGTCGTCCTCGACCGGGCGAAGCATGAACCGGGTTGGACCCGTAAGGTCCTGGCGCGTGGAGTTCATACAGAAGCGCGGCCGGTCGTTCGTGCCGGCCAGGGACGGGCTCTCCCGGGCGCAGACGGCCGTGTTCCGGGATCTCACCGAACAGGTCGCGAGGGGCGAGTACGAGGAGGCGGAGGTCCGGGCGCAGGCTCTCGCCGACCGGCCGCGGCGGCCCTGGGACCGGAGCCGGCACCACCTGCCCGTGTGGCTGGCGAGGACGATCGCCCTCACGGCCGCGGTACTGCACGGGCGCAGGGGCCACGTGCTGCCCGAACTGGACGCGCTGACCAGGGAGTTGCGGGACACGAGCGGCAGCGATCGGACCGTTCTGCTCGTGCTGCGGGTCAACCGGGCCGTCGTTCTCCTCGGCGAAAAGCAGTATGGGAAGGCCGAGGCCGAGGCGTCGGACATCCTGCGTGAGGTGAGCCGACTGGCTCGTCTCGCGCAGGTGGCAGACCTTGAACTGTCCGCGCTCGCCGGCCTGGCAGAGGCTCTGTGCGGGCAGGGCAGGTTCGAGGAGGCGGAGACCGTGGCGCGCGGCAACCTGCCCCGCGCGACGGGGAACAGAGAGGCCTCCTTCCGATACCTCCTGGTGTGCAGCCTCAACGGGCAGGGCCGCTACGAGGAGGCGCTCACCGAGGCCCGACGGCCCACGCCGCCTGCCTCCCGGGCCGGGAGCGGCCGGCCCGCCATGGCCACCGCTACCGCTCTGCACGCGCTGGGCCACCGCGAGGAAGCCGAGGTGACCGCTCGTCAGGCACTGTCCGCGTGCGAGCAGTTCCTTCACTCTGACCATCCACGCATTCGTGAAGCGCGGGACCTTCTGTCCCGGATCACCGCGGGGGAGCCTCCGCGCGACACTTCGGATGCGGGCCCCAGGCCCCAGCTGTAACGGCCGGCGCGCGATGGCGCTCGAGCCCCGGAACGACCGTGGTCAACAGCCCCCGCGCAGGCGGCTGTTGACCACGGTGTCCCGGCTGCGCTGCTACTCGGCCATCTCGTACGCCCCGGACAGCTCCTCGACGCGCTGCCAGACCCGCGCCGAACGTGCCTCGTCCACGACGGGACGCCGGATGGCGGCAAGCGCCCAGGCCTGCTGCGGTTCCGTGGCCGAGTCCTTGCCGTGGAGTTCGACGCAGTGGCCGGAGAAGTCCCGGACGAGCACGGAGAACAGCTCGTCGAGGACGGACTCGTCCAGGTCCGTCAGGCGCGCCTGCTCCAGAATCAGCTGTCCGTGCACCACGAGCGCGAACAACTGCCCGACGGAGAGCAAGAAGTCGAGGTCGCGGCTCTGCTTCTCGTCGGGGGCGACGGTGGTGACGAACTCGCAGAGCGCGTCGGCCTGTTCGCGGAAGCGGGCGACGTTCGGGACCTCGGCGTACGCGTCGTAGGCGGGGCGCCAGTCGTGGAAGCGTACGGAACCCAGACCGCGAGCCGGCCCCTGGCGGAAGAGGAAGTCGTCGTCGGCCGCGTCGAGGCGGGTCGGCACGGCCGGGTGGCTGACCGGGTCCAGCAGATGGTTGCGCATGAACTTGAGGATCAGCGCGAGGTTCACGTGGACCGTGCCCTCGAGCTTGGGCAGGCCGCGGATCTCGACGGCGGCCTGGGAGAAGTAGTTGTCCTTCTCGAAGCCCTTCGCCGCGATGACGTCCCACATCAGGTCGATGACCTTCTCGCCCTCCGTGGTCACCTTCATCTTCGTCATCGGGTTGAAGAGCAGATAGCGGCGGTCCTCGGGACCGGCCGAACGGAAGTAGTCGACGGCGCGGTCGCTGAACAGCTTCATGCCGACGAGGCGGACGTAGGCGTCGGTCAGCTCCCGGCGTACATGAGGGAAGGCGGTGACGGGACGACCGTAGAGGATGCGGTTCTGCGCATGAGTGACGGCCTCGTACATCGCGTGCTCGCAGATGCCGATCGAGGCGGTGCAGAGGTTGAACTTACCGACGTTGACCGTGTTGAGGGCCGCGTCGAAGGCCGCGCGGCCGGTGTGCAGGACGTCCTCGGGGGCGACCGGATAGTCCTCCAGGCGGAACTCGCTGACGTACTTGGAGGAGTCCACGACGTTCTTCACCAGGTGGTACGCCGAGTGGCGGCTGTCGGCAGCGAAGAAGACGTACCCGTCCGGGCCCTCGACGTCGGTGCGGCGGCCGAACACGGAGACGAGGCCGGCCGCGTTGCCGTTGCCGATGTAGTACTTCGAGCCGCCCGCCCGGAAGCCGCCGTCGCCGTCGGGCTCCAAGAGCATGTCGGTGGAGTAGATGTCGGCGCCGTGGCTCTTCTCGGACAGGCCGAAGGCGAAGACCTCACCCTGGGACAGAAGGTCCGCGGCACGGCCGCGCGCGGCGGCGTTGTCGCTCTGCCACACCGGACCGAGACCGAGGATGGTCACCTGCCAGGCGTACCAGTAGTCGAGGCCGTAGAACCCGAGGATCTCGTTCAGAGCGGCGATCCGGGCGGTGTCCCAGCGCTGGTCCTCCCCTTTGCCGGAGGACGCCGGGGTGAGGAACGTGGCGAACAGGCGCTCCTTGGCGGCGAAGGCGAGGAAGTCACCGAGCCAGGCCCGGGTGCGGTAGTCCTCGATCAGACGCCGCTTGCCGCGGTCCTCGAACCAGTCGACGGTGGCGCGCAGCAGCCTGCGCGTCTCGGCGTCGAGATGCGTCGGATCGTAGGTGCGCGGGTTGAACAGCAAGGGAGTGGCCATCGAGATTCGCCTTCCAAGGGATGGGGGGTCGAAGATGCGTACGGGGGCGGACGAAGCGGGTGCGGCTCAGGCGGACGGCTTCGGCCGCGGGTGCTGAGGGTCGGCCGCGACGCCGGGCGCACGGCTGAGGGTGTGCAGGGTGGCGAGGACGTCGTCGAGCCAGGCGATCGTCATCCGCTCGTACGCGATGCCACCGCGCAGCACGACGTGCTGAAGTTCCTGACCGGCGTCCAGGGGTGCGGGGGCCTCGGGCCCGGTGAAGTCGCGCAGCTCTCCTGCGAGGTAGCGCGCGAGCCGGTCGTTGTGGACCTGGTGATGCCGCTCGACCTCGTCGATGAGCGCTGCCGGGTCGTCGAAGGCGGCGCCACGGATCTTCACCGCGAGGTCGTGCCGCAGGCTCTCCGGTTCGATCGGCTCGTGCAGCCAGCTGGCGAGGGCCGTGCGCCCGGAGTCGGTGACGGAGTACTCGTTCTTGTCCGGCCGTCCCTGCTGCGGCACCTCGCGGACGGCGAGGAGGTCCTCGTGCTCCATGCGTTTGAGGACGCGGTAGATCTGCTGGTGCGTGGCCGTCCAGAAGTGGCCGATGGATCGCTCGAACCGCCGGGCCAGCTCATAGCCGGAACCGGGTCTTTCCAGCAGGGAGACGAGGATCGCGTGTTCGAGCGCCATGAGGGACAGCCTTCTATGCAACTTGTTGCATAGGCAAGGGGCGTCGCCCCGGTGAGACACGGCTCACCCCTGCCGCGGCGGCAGCGTGGAGCGGCTGTGGGCCGGTGATGCCGGGGAGCGGCAGATGGAGGCGGATCGTGTCCGCGACCACCCGCCGCCCGCCGTGACAGCCGTCGTCCGGTGCCGTGTCCCTACGAACGCCGGTCGAGCGGCGAAGGATCAGCGCAACCCGGCGAAGAGAT
Source organism: Streptomyces sp. NPDC048643 (assembly GCF_040650615.1). Classification (NCBI taxonomy): domain Bacteria; kingdom Bacillati; phylum Actinomycetota; class Actinomycetes; order Kitasatosporales; family Streptomycetaceae; genus Streptomyces; species Streptomyces sp. NPDC048643. The sequence goes on along the minus strand of NZ_JBEZHO010000045.1, from coordinate 58,957 downwards.
CGTCCTCGGGCAGCGCCGCGCCGGTGGTGTCCTGCACCCGTACGAAGGTCTCGACACCCATCAGCTCCGTGAACCTCTGCTGGCCCATCTTGAGGAAGAAGATGTTCTCACCCTGGCTGGCGTGCGCGGCCAGCGCGTCGAACTTCTGCGCACCGAACGCGGAGGTGTCCACCCAGGTGGTGATCTCCTCCTCGGGGAGCCCGATCTCGGCCATCGCGGCAGCCTCCTCGGGACTCGGCTCCTGCCAGTCCGCGTCGAACTCGCGCATGACTTCACCGAACCGCTGCATCATCGAGCGGGGCGCCGTCGTCCAGTACACCTTCGGTGTCGGCGACGTCATCGCCAGCGCCGCCATCGTGATGCGGTGGGCCTGGATGTGGTCGGGGTGGCCGTAGAAGCCGTTCTCGTCGTAGGTGACGACCACGTCGGGCCGGTAGCGGCGAATGAGTTCCGCGAGCCGCGCAGCGCCCTCCTCCACCGGGGTCTGCCAGAAGGAGTTGGGGGCGTCATTGGTCGGCCAGCCCATCATTCCGGAGTCGGCGTAGTCCAACATCTCCAGGTGGCTGATCTTCAGCACCTCGCAGCTCGCCGCGAGTTCCTCCCGTCGCATCGCGGCGACGGCCGCCGGATCGTGTCCGGGGTCGCCCGGCTTCACGCCCCCGGGTCCGTCACCGCAACCGCCGTCGGTACACGTCACGAGGACCGTGCGGATGCCCTCCGCCGCATACCGGGCGAGGACACCGCCCGTTCCCGTCGCCTCGTCGTCGGGGTGGGCGTGCACCGCCATGAGGGTCAAGGGCGCGTCGTTCATCAAGCTGTCCTCCTGTGCGAAATGAGCTGTGGCCCGCGTCCGTGGCAGGCGCGTGGACGATCGTCCCCGAGATCGGAGACCGGATCTACCGCGGACACGGGGGTACGGGGATCGCGTCGTGGCAGACGGCATTCCCGGTCTCACCGTTCCTGGCCGCGCCCGCGCACCACCGATCCCTCAGCGCTGCCAACCCCCTGACGGGACCGAGTGTTCCCGCTGGGCACGCGAACAGACCACCTGCTTCGACCTCTCGCGCAGAAGATCGAGATCGACGGACGCCGGCCGGGTCGCCTTGCCGATGCGGGAGCCTTGCCGACGCGGCGGCTTCGGAGGAAACGCGCAGAGGGCGGGAAGCGCCTCTCGCGCTTCCCGCCCACGCCTCGCACTGAGGCCTCCCGCCCGATGGTGTGGCCCAGCGGACCGGGCTCGTTGAGAGCGCGGCCCGGAAACTGCCGGGGTGCCGGACGGCGTCAGCGCGCGGGTGCCGCCTCCGTCGCGGCCGTCGCGCTCGGCGATTCCGACGCGGTGGGTGACGGCGTAGGGCTCGGGCAGTTCGGGTCGGGTTCCGGATCCGTCGAGGGACCGGGGCTCGGGCTCGCCGTGTCCGTGGGGCACTCCGTCGGAGGTGTCGACTCCCCGGGCTCGGTGGGGGTGCCCGTGTCCGTCGGGTCGGGCGTGGGGGAGGGGGAATCGGTGGGCGGGGTCGGTGTCGTCGACGGGTCGGGTGTCTCACTCCCCGACGGTGACGGCGACGGCGTGTGTGACGGTCCGGGCGTGGCCGTCGGGCTTCCGGACGCCGACGGGTCCGGGCCGACGACGATGCCGCCGCCGTCGGAATCGTCGTCGCCGACGGGTTTGGTCGCGGGGGTCTTGCCGCCCGCGCCCGGGCTGCGTGGCACGACACCCTTTCCGTCGGGCACCGTGTGCGCGCCCGTGCGGTAGAAGGCGAACCACTGCCGCACCGTTCGCAGATAGGCGTCGGAGTAGTTGTAGCTCAGCACGGCGGCATCGAGGTCGCCGGGGCGCGCGAGGTCGCGACGTCCGGCACACAGGTAGTGCCCGGCGGCCAGTGCCGCGTCGAACACGTTGTTCGGGTCGCTGACGCCGTCGCTGTTGCCGTCGGCACCCCAGTGCCGCCAGGTCGACGGAAGGAACTGCATCGGACCCACCGCCCGGTCGAACACCGCGTCCCCGTCCAGAGAACCGCCGTCGCTGTCCCGGATGAGCGCGAATCCGACGCCGTTGAGGGCCGGGCCGGCGATCCGTCCGCGCGTGGTTCCGTCGGCCGTGACCGCGCCGCCGCCGGCGTGTCCCGACTCCACCTTGCCGATCGCGGCGAGCAGTTGCCACGGCAGACGGCACCCGGGGTCCGTCCGGGACACCGACGTCTCGGCCGCCCGGTAGGCACGCAACACCGTCGCGGGGATACCCGACTGGGCGCGGAACACGGCGGGGACCGGGGCCGACGCGGGCCGGTCCGGGCTGACCAGCGGCGGGAGTTCCGTGTGGTACGAGTCGTCGCCCGAGCCGCCGGCCTCGGGAGCCGCGGGATTCGTCCAGACGGGGCCGTCCTGATCGGCGGCGGGTGTGGTGCGGTGCTTCGTGCCGCCGCTCACCGCCTCGGGAGCGCGGGAAGCGGTGAGGACCGCCAGTGCCGCGACGGCGATCGCGGTCGTCCGCAGGCCCTGGCGGGTCCGGGCGGACGGACGTCGGAGACGCAGTGCGGACATATCAAGCTCCTGTCGATGAGGGAGGGCCGACCGGCGGGCGGTGTCAGCGGCCGAAGGTGTCGATGCCGGAGACCAGCCACCGTCCGTCCCGGCGCACCACGTCCACGGCGAACATGGCACCCGCGTACGTGCCCTGGTCGTCGGCCTTGTCCTTCTTGGCCGCGGCGGTGCTGACGCTGCTCTGGTCGGCGTAGACGAGCACCCGGGCGCGGTCGCCGTCGATCCGCTCCACGCCGCTGTCGGTGACCGTCGTCGTGATCACGGCCTTCTGCTGGTCCGCACGATCGCGCACCGCGGCGAAGAGGTCGCGGTGCTGCGTGACCGCCTTTCCGGTGAGCAGCTTGCGGGCGGCGTCGTCGAACGTCCCCGGGTGTGCGTGGTCGTACGAGAAGAGAGCGGCCACCGCCCGCGAGGTCTGGCCCTTGATCTCGCTCGTGGCGGAGACGTCCGTGAGCGCCGTGTTCTGCCGCGCCGGCTGATCCCGCAGTGTGCCGGCCCGGGCATGTGCCCACCCCGCGAAGCCGCCGAGCAGCAGCGTCAGGACGCACAGCGCGCCCACGAGACAGAGGGTGCGTCGCGAACGCCGAGCAGCCTTCGTGTGCTCGTCCGCAGTCGCGCTTGCGTCCGACTCCGGACCACTGTCCTCGCCGCGTGCGGTGTCTGCCGGGGTGGGGGAGCGGAGCGGCACCCGGACGAAGCGGCGCGCCCCCTCGTTCGTCGGGCTCGGCTTCGCCGCGGTGTCGGTGCCTGCGGTGACGGTGGCCAGGGGGCCGGCGTCCACGGCCGCGTCCGGCCGATCGGCGCGGGCCTGGCGGCGGCGCTGGTGGTTGATGTGGTGCCGGGTGCTGGACATGGTGCGCGGGTCCTCTCGGTGCGGCCGGGTGGCGGGGCGGACGGGGCTCAGTCGCTCAACGCCGAGCCCACGGGGGCCTGGCCGAGGTCACTGAGCTTCCACCGGCCGCCCGTGCGGGTGAGCTCACCGAGCATGCGGCTGTCCTTGTCGGTGCTGCCCTTCGAGGCCCGGACGGTGATGCGCAGCGCCACCAGGACGCGGGCCCGTCCCGCCCGTTCGTCGAGTTCGGTGACCGCGCCGGACAGTACGCGGGCCGTGGTGACCGTCCCGGCCGCCTTCACCTGCCTGCTGAACGCGGCGCGTCCGTCGACGAGCTGTTTGTGCAGGTCGCCTGTGGTCGAGGACTCCCACAGGTCCAGGCCGCCGTCCACGTTGGTGTGGTCGAGGGTGTTGAGATTCTGTACGGCCTGTTCGCCCGCCGTCAGTGCCTGGTCGCGCTGGACCGCGTAGGCGGCGGAGTCGTCGTGCGCGGCCCGGTACCAGTCGGTGCCGGCCCACGCGGCGGTTCCCGCGGCCGCCAGAGCGAGGGCGAGGGCCGCGGCCGAGATGGCGCGCAGTCCCGTCAGGGCCCGTGCCGGGTTCTTCATCAGGTGCTCCCGTCTAGCGCTGGTGGTCAGCGGGTCTGGATGTCGGCGATGCGCCAGCGGTCGTTCTCGAACCGGGCTGTGACGGACAGTTGGGCGGCCGCGTAGCTCTCCTTCGCGTCGCCGCGTCGTGAGGTCTGGTCGAGGAAGACGAGCAGCTTCGCCGTTCCCCCGTGCAGTTCGACCACGCCGGTGCGCACCGCGACCGTGGTCAGGCTGACCTTCTGCTCGGCCAGATCCGAACGGACCCGGTCGAAGAGCTCGCCGTACTGCCGGGCGGCACGTCCCGTGAGCACCGAACGGGCCGAATTCTCGGTCGCGTCGGTTCCCTTCGGGGTGTACGAGAAGATCCGCGCCAAGGCGTTGTCGACGTCACCGGCGACGCGGTTGGTCGCCTCGGTGTCGGTGAGGGCGTGGTTCTCGGCTGACGGCGTGGACCGGGTTTGATGGGCCTCGTACAGGAATGCGACGCCTGCGGCCATCAGGACGACGGTCAGCGCGACGAGAGCGATACGGCGCCGGTCGACCGCCCGACTCGTACGCCCGGGAGCGGCGGCCGCCGCCTCGGGCGCGTCGTCCTCGTCGTCGCTGACTCCGCGTTCGGCGGTGTCGGACGGGGACTGTTCGGCGTCCGCTTCGGACGGGGATTCCGGCTGAGTCTCAAGTTGAGGTTCAGCTTGAGAGTCGTCCTCGATCCTTCCCTCGGGCGAGTCCGCTGCCTCGTGTTCCGTCGCGGTGGCGGATTCGCCCGCGAGGACGTCTGCCGAGTCTTCGGTGTTCTCCCGGGACGCGGTCCGCGTCCCGCCCCACAGCCGGTTCACGAGGTGGCCCCCCTGCTCGGCGAAGCAGACGCGCTCGTGCCGCCGTCCGCCTGCGGGACCGCGCTGAGGGCGCGTACGCGCCACTGCCCGTCGCCGTCACGTGCCAGGACCGCCTCCAGCCGCTTGCGTTCCGGGGTGGCTGTCTTCGACCCGATGGGCGTGACGTCGACCCGCACGGTCGCGATCAGCTTCGCCGTGCCCGCCCGGGTGTCGAGCGCCGTGACGGCGGCTTCCGTGACAGCGCCTCGCGCCGACGGCCCCGTCTGCGGACGGGTGCTGCCCAGCTCGTCGCGCAGCGGCCCCGTGGCGACGGTCCGCCACGCCCGTACGCCGACCTCGGCACGCTTCTGGGTCGAGGCGTCGAGCGTGTTGAGCACGGCCAGAGCGTGCCGTCCGTCGTCGAGCGCCGCGTCCCGAGCCTGTCCATAGGCGAGCGAGTCGTCGCCCCGGGCCTGCGCGTACGTCCACGCGCCCGTGGCGCAGAATCCGAGCGCCAGGGCCAGCGCTATGCCGGTCAACACGTTCGCCCGCCTCATCGACCGCTCCCCGCGTCGAGCCCCAGCAGCCCGGCCATACCGGTCGGTGAGGTGCCGCCGGCGTCGGGCAGAGCCAGAGCGCCGGGCAGTGCCGGTGAGGCCTTCTGGGATGTGCCCTGAGCCGTTCCCGAAGCCGACGAGGACCCCGACGGCAGCGAGCCGGGACGGGCCGGCGTCGGTACGCCGCCGCCGCTCGGAGCGTTCGCCGAGCCACGGACGTTGAGGCCGCTCGACGCGGACGCGCTGCAGGACGCACCGGTGTTCAGGGCGGGCGCCGTCCCCAGATCGAGCCCGTTGCGGTAGCGGGTGGCGCCGTAGCCCTCGGTGCAGGGCAGCGGCTTGAAGAAGGTCAGCGCCAGACCGAGGTTGACCTTCCCCCCGTCGACAGCCGTGGCGCCGGCGGAGACGGCCGCCGGGTACTTCACCAGGAGTTCCTCGACGCCGCGCTGCCGTGTGACGGCGACCTCCGAGGTGGTCAGGAGGTTCGCCAGGACCACGCCGAGGCTGGGATCGACGTCCCGAAGCAGTCCGCTGACCTGGGCTGTGGCATCCGGAGCCGTCGCCAGCAGTCGACGCAGGTCGGTGTCCGAACCCTTCAGAGCGCGGGCCAGTTCGACCGCCCCCGACCCGAAGTCCCGGATCGCGTCGCCCTCCTCGGCCTGGGTCCGCAGGACCGTCTCCGAGTCCGTGATGAGCCGCGTCGTGGCGGGCAGCGCGTCGTCGGCGGCGTCGACGAACGAGGAACTGCTGTCCAGCAGCACCTGCAGATCGTCGCCCCGCCCCTGGAACGCCTTGCCGAACTCGTCCACCACCGTCTTCAGGTCGTCCAGCGGCACCGAGGTGACGAGGTCGTCGACGCTGGTGAGAACGTCCGTGACCGGCGCCGGAACCTGGGTGTCCGCGCGGTCCACGTGAGAACCGTCCGCGAGATACGGGCCGTCGTCACTGGCCGGCCGCAGATCGATGTACTGCTCCCCGACCGCCGACAGGCTCGCCACGACGGCCTTGGTGTCGGAGGGGATCCGGGGCGCGGACTTCTTGATGCGCAGTTGGGCCACCACTCCGTCGTCGGTGAGCTTCAACGGCCCGACCCTGCCCACGGACACACCCCGGTAGGTGACATCGGAGTGCGTGAACAGGCCGCCCGTCGCCGGGAGTTCGACGTCCACCGTGTAGTAGTCGGCGGCCCCCACATACCGGCCGAGGTCGGCGTACCGGACGCCCAGGAACCCCAGCACGGTGACCGACAGCGCGAGGAAGGCGACGTTCTTGAGCCAGACGGCCCGGGTGATCACCGCTCCTCACCTCCGGTGGTCGCCGTCGGAGCGGCGGCGCCCGACTCCACGGTGTCGACCGACGGCAGCGGCAACGACGAGGCCTTGCGCGCGGAACGCTCGGACGACGCGTCGGGCGGGTCGGCCGTGGGGGTCGGGGTGGGCGACGACTGCGCGGGGATCAGCGGCGGGATGATCGTCGTGCCCTGGGGTGCGGCCATCGTCAGATAGACGTTCAGGTAGTCGCCCTTCACACCGCTGAGCACCTCGTCGGTGAACGGGTACGTCAGCAGGACCTGGAGGGAGTCGGGCAGATCGGTCCCCGCGTCGGCCAGTGCCTTCAGGCTGGGGGCGATGGCCTTGAGATCGGCGATCATGTCGTCCTTGCTCGCGTTGACGGTGGAGACGGCGGTGTCGGACAGCGTGTCGAGCGAGCGCAGCATGGTCAGCAGGGAGCCGCGCTGGTCCTCCAGCGTCTTGAGGCCGGGGGAGAGGTCGGTCAGGACGGTGCTGACGTCCTCCTTGCGGGTGGCCAGCGTCGACGCGAGCCGGTTGACGCCGTCGAGCGCGTCGGTGATGTCGCCGCGGTGCTCGTCCAGGTCGGTCACCAGGGTGTCGACCCGCTTCAGCGTCGACCGGATCTGGGGTTCACGGCCCCCGAGCCCCGAGTTCAGCTCGGTGGTGATGGTCTTCAGCTGGTTGATGCCGCCGCCGTTGAGCAGCAGGGACAGCGCACCGAACACCTCCTCGACCTCGGTGTTGCGGTTGGTGCGGGAGACGGGGATGACACTGCCGTCGGCGAGCCGTCCCGTACCGCTGGACTTCGACGGCGCCACGAGCTGGACGTACTTCTCGCCGAGCAGGCTGGACTGCTCCAGCCGGGCACCGGCGTTCGCCGGCAGGCGCACCGACCCGTTGATCTCCAGGGTGACGCGCGCCGACCAGTTCTCGTTCAGCCGGATCCGGGTCACGCGCCCGACGGCGACGTCGTTGACCTTCACCGCGGCCTGCGGGACCAGGCTCAGTACATCGTCCAGGTTCGCTGTGACGCGGTACGGGTGCGAGCCCAGGTCGGCGCCGCCGGGCAGCGGCACGTCCTCGATGCCGTCGAAGCCGGGCAGCACCACCACCGCGGCCCCCACGGTCAGGACGAGGCCGATGCCGACGGCGATGAGGCCACGCAGGCTGGAGCCGATGGCGACGCCCGTGCTGCTCGCGCCGCGGCTGACCTCCGCCGAGCTCTCCCGTTCTTTTCTGCGCATCATCGGCCCGCTCCCCCCGCCGAGGTCGAAGCCGCGCTGTCACCGGCGACCGGCAGCGGCAGGACGCTGATCTCGTTGAGGTCGGCGCGCCCGTTGAGCCGGCGCGTGTCCGGGTCGTAGGCGCCCACCAGGTTGTCCGCGGCCAGCGGCGCGACGTCCAGGGCCTCCGCCAGGGAAGCCCGTTGCTTGACGAGCGTCTGGGTGATGGGCACGAGCTTGTCCACGTTCTTCTTCAGCTCGCCCCGGTTGTCCTCGATGAACGTCTTGACCTGGCTGAGCGCGATGCCGAGTTCCTTCAGCGCGCCGGCCAGGTCGTCCTTGTTGTCGGCGAAGAAGCCGACGATCTCGTCCAGGCGTTCCTGGGTCGTGCGGACCCCGGTGTCCTTCTTCTTGAGCATGGAGGTGAAGGACTGGAGCTGGCTGAGCGTGGTGAACAGGTCGTCGCTGCTGCCGTCCAGGGTCTTGGCCGCCTTGCCGAACTGTTCGACGGTGTCGCCGATCGCGGCGCCGTTGCCGTCCAGGTTGGCGGCGCCGGTGGCGAGCAGCTTGTTCAGGGCCCCCGCGGAGTTCACACCGTCCGGACCGAGCGTCTTGCTCAGCTCGGTGATCTGGTCGTAGAGCTGGTCGATCTCCATCGGGGTGCGGTTGCGGGTCGCGCTGAGCACCGCGCCGTCGCCGAGGCGGGGACCGGAGCTGTAGGCCGGGGTCAGTTGGATGTACCGGTCGGCGACGACACTGGGCGCGACGACGACGGCGCGCGCGTCGACGGGCAGATGGATGCCCTCGTCGAGCGCGAGCCGCACCCGCACCTTGGTGCCCTGCGGCTGCACGGACTCCACCTCACCGACGCGAACCCCCAGGATGCGCAGGTCGGACCCGGCGTACACACCGACGGCCCGATCGAAGTAGGCGGTCAGCCGGATGCCGTCCGAGTCGTCGGCCAGCGCGGTGGCCGTGATGCCACCGGCCAGCACCACCAGGGCCGCACCGGCCGCGAGGAGTGTTCTGCGCCTGCTCATCACCGGCCGCCTTCCGTGGACGCGGCCGACTGCCCGGCGCCCGTCATCCGGGGCGGCACGCAGCCCGACTTCGGCCGGGACGCCTCGGGCAGGTACTCCGGCGGGACGACCCCGCACAGGTAGCTGTCGAACCAGTGCCCGCTGCCCAGCGTGTTGCCGACGAGCCGGTAGTAGGGGCCGACGAGCGCCAGCGTCTTGTCGAGCTGGTCGTTGTTGGCCTCCAACACCCCGGTCACCCGGCTCAGTGCCTTGAGGGTGGGGCCGAGCTGCTTGTCGTTGTCCTCGACGAGACCGCTCAACTCCTTGCCGAGCTTGCGGCTGCCGGTCAGCAACGCCTTGATGGCGTCGCGCCGGTCGGTGAGTTCGCCCAGCAGCGGGCCGCCGTCGTCGATGAGCGTCTCGAAGCTCGACTTCTGGTCCTTGAGCGTCTTCGTGAACTTGTTGCTCCCCTTGAGCAGGTCCGCCAGCTTCTGGTCCCGCTTGGACACCGTCTTCGACAGCGCCGAGAGACCGGTCGCCGCACTGCGGACGTGCGCGGGTGAGTCGGCGAACGTCTGCGAGATCGTCTCGAAACTCGCGGCGAGCTGCTTCGTGTCGATGTCGTCGATGGTTCCGCCGAGATCCTGGAACGCCTGGGTGACGTCGTACGGGGAGGTGGTGCGGGACAGCGGGATCCGCACGCCGGGACTCTGGCGGGCGCCGCCGAGCGGGTCGAGAGCCACGTACTTGTCGCCCAGCAGCGTCTTGATCGCGATGGCGGCGGTCGTGCGGTCCCCGATCCAGGCGTCCTTCACCGCGAAGGTCACCTTCACCTTCGCGCCGTCGAGCGAGACACCGGTGACCTCGCCGACCTTCACACCGGCGATCCGTACCTCGTCGCCGTCCTTGAGACCGGCCGCCTCGCTGAAGTCGGCGCTGTACGTGGTGCCGGAACCGATGAACGGCAGTGCCTGCACGTTGTAGGCCAGGAGGCCGACGACGGTCAGAGCGGAGAGGCCGACGAGAGCCACGGCCACCGGGTTGCGTTCCTTCACGGGCTTGAACCGTGGCGCGCGTCGCGCGGGCCGGCGGCCGTGCACGGGCGCCGTCATGCGCCGCACCTCGATTCCGTGACGGGGATCCCGGTAGGCGGCTTCGAGCCGTCGGAGGTCCGCACGCCGGTCACCTTCGCCTCGCACAGATAGAGGTTGAACCAGGACCCGTACGACGCCAGCCGGGACAGCGTGGTCAGCTTCGCCGGGGTCCGGTCGAGGAAGTTCTCGATCTGCGGGGTGCCGTCGCCGAGGTTGTCGGAGAGCCGGCCCAGTTGCCTGATGTCCTGTTTGAGGGGTGCGCGGCCGTCCTGCAGCAGATCGGCGGTGACCGTGGTCAGTGATCCCACGGCGGTGACGGCCCGGCCCAGCGGTTTGCGGTCGTCGTTGAATCCGGAGACGAGTTCCTTGAGGGTCACGACGAGGTTGTCGAAGGAGTCCTCGCGGTCGTTGAGCGTCTTCAGGACGGTGTTCAGGTTGGTGACGACCGCGCCGATCACCTTGTCCTTGGCGGCGACGGTGCTGCTGAGGGAGCCGATGTGCCGCATCAGGCTGTCGACGGTGCCGCCCTCGCCCTGGAGCACCTGGACGATGGAGCCGGCCAGTTCGTTGACGTCCTTCGGGGACAGCCCCTCGAACAGCGGCTTGAAGCCGTTGAAGAGGAGGGTCAGGTCGAGCGCGGGCGTGGTGCGGTCCAGTGGGATCGTCGAGTTCGCCGCGAGTGTCCCGGACAGGCCGCCGGTGCCGCGGTCGAGCGACAGATACCGCTGGCCGACCATGTTGAGGTACTTCACCGCCGCCGTCGTCGAGCGGGGCAGCGTCCGGTCCTCGCTCACCGTGAACGTCACCTGCGCGGTACGGCGGTCGACGACACGGACGCCGGTGACCTCGCCGACCTTGACGCCGGAGACACGGACGCTGTCGCCGTCGACGAGCCCGGTGACGTCGCTGAACAGCGCCCGGTAGGTGCGGCCCGAGGAGCCGACGCCGGTACCGGCGACGCTGTACCCGAGGATCGTGGTGGCCAGCGCGGTGACCACGATGAAGATCAGCGACTTCAGCAGGGGACCGGTCAGGGGGCGGCGCCGGATGTGCGCGTCGGAGGGAGTCACTTGAGCGTCACATCCGTCCCGCGCAGCGCAGGGCCGACCAGCAGGCTGCTCCAGTCGGGCAGGTCCTCGGCCCGCTTCCCGGCGGCCGGCGCGATCAGCTCGTTCACCAGCGCGTTCTCCTGCGGGGAGTTAGCCGGGCCGAGATCCTGCTCGACGTCGGCGGACACCGTGGTCGCGGGGCGGACACCGGTGCCCAGATACGGCACCGGGTAGCACTTCGGACCGCCGCCGGAGTTGTAGACCGGGGTGTCGTGGCCGGCGGTGTACGCGCCGCGGCTCGTTTCGCTGGTCACGTCCACGTGCAGCCCGGGCCGGTCGGTGCCCTTGCCGAGCGCCTTGTCCATCGCGGGGACGAACTCGGCGAGCGTGCGCAGGGTGCAGGGGAACTCCGAGGAGTACTCGGCCAGCAGACGCAGTGTGGGCCGGGACGTCGCGGAGAGCCGGATGATGTTGTCCTTGTTCTGCCGCAGGAAGCTGGTCACGTCCTCGGCGGTGCGCGTCGTCGCGCCGAAGGTTCGCGACAGGTCGCCCTCCTTCTCGGCGATCGTCCCGCTGGTCGTCGTGAAGTCGGTGAGCGCCGTGAGGATGTCGGGCGCCGCGTCGGCGTACACGTGGCTCACTTTCACGAGTTCCTTGAGATCCTCGTTGAGGGCGGGAAGCTGGGGATTGAAGCGGGCCAGGTGCCGGTCGAGCTTGCTCAGCGTGGCGCCGAGCTTCTCGCCGCGTCCCTCCAGTGCCTGGGAGACGGCCGACAGGGTCTGCGACAGCTCGGCGGGCCGCACCGCGGTGAGCATCGGCAGGACGTCGTCGAGCACCTGCTGGAGTTCGACGGCGTTGGCCGAGTGGTCCTGCCGGATGACGGCGCCCTTGGCCAGCGACGTCGAGGAGGGCGCGGCCGGCGGTACGAGGGCGACGTAGCGTTCGCCGAACAGGGTGGTCGGCAGCATCTGCGCGCGCACGTCCGAGGGGATGTCGTGCAGGACGCCGGGCCGCAGGGCGATGCTGAGCCGGGCGCCGTTCCCGGCGGAGCTGATCTCGCGGACCTCGCCCACGACCACGCCGCGCAGCTTCACCTCGGCGCCCCGGTGCATCTCGTTTCCGACGCTGCCCGTCTCCACCGTGATCGGGTCGGAGTCCACGAACTTCTTGTCGTAGACGGCGATCGTGCCGTAGATCAGCAGGGCGGTCACCAGCGGGAAGGCCAGACCGGCCGAACGCCGCACCGCGGTGGACGAGCCTCCTCGACGCCGCTTGGGCGGCGGCGGGGTCTGGCGTCGCTCCTCGGGGAGCAGAACCGCGCTCATCTCAGCCCGCCACCTTCACGGTCGTGGTGGCGCCCCACAGCGCGAGCGACAGGAAGAAGTCGGTCACGCTGATCAGCACGATGGCGTGACGCACCGACCGTCCGACGGCGACACCGACTCCTGCGGGACCGCCGTCGGCCCGGTAGCCGTAGTAGCAGTGCGCGAGGATCACCATCACGCTGAACAGCAGCACCTTCAGTACCGACAGCAGGACGTCCGTGGGAGAGAGGAACAGGTTGAAGTAGTGGTCGTACGTGCCCCGGGACTGTCCGTTGAAGAGCACGGTGACGTACCGGGAGGCCAGGTAGGAGGTGAGCAGCCCGACGGCGTACAGCGGGATGATGGCGATCACCCCGGCGATGACACGGGTGCTGACCAGGTAGGGCTTGGAACGGATGCCCATGCCCTCCAGCGCGTCGACCTCCTCGTTGATGCGCATCGCGCCGAGCTGCGCCGTGAAGCCCGCGCCGACCGTCGCGGACAGGGCGAGTCCCGCCACCAGGGGTGCGATCTCACGGGTGTTGAAGTACGCGGAGACGAATCCGGTGAACGCGGCGGTGCCGATCTGGTCCAGGGCGGCGTAGCCCTGGAGGCCGACGACGGTGCCGGTGAACGCGGTCATCGCGACCATCACGCCGACGGTGCCGCCGATGACTCCGAGTCCGCCGGAGCCGAAGGCGACCTCGGCGAGCAGCCGGAGCACCTCCTTGAGATACCGGCGCAGGGTGCGCGGTATCCACAACAAGGTCTTGGCGTAGAAGATGAGTTGGTCGCCGGAGCGGTCGAGCCAGACGAGCGGGGAGGCCACGGGCGCTCAGCCTCCCTTCGGGGGGACGATCTGCAGGTACAGGCCCGTCAGCACCATGTTCACGAAGAAGAGCAGCATGAAGGTGATGACCACCGACTGGTTCACGGCATCGCCGACGCCTTTCGGTCCACCGCGCGGGTTCAGGCCCCGCTGGGCGGCGACGATGCCGGCGATGAACCCGAAGATGAGGGCCTTGAGTTCGCTGATGTACAGGTCGGGCAGCTGGGCCAGTGCGGAGAAGCTGGACAGGTAGGCGCCGGGCGTGCCGTCCTGCAGGACGATGTTGAAGAAGTAGCCGCCGAGCGTGCCGACGACCGAGACCAGCCCGTTGAGCAGCACGGCCACCCCCATGGTGGCGAGCACGCGGGGGACGACCAGGCGCTGGACGGGCGAGACGCCCATCACCTCCATGGCGTCGAGCTCCTCGCGGATCTTGCGCGAGCCCAGGTCGGCGCAGATCGCGGAGCCGCCCGCGCCGGCGATGAGCAGGGCGACGATCAGCGGACTGGCCTGCTGGACGACCGCAAGCACGCTGGCGCCGCCGGTGAAGGACTGGGCGCCGAGCTGCTCGGTCAGCGACCCGACCTGGAGGGCGATCACGGCGCCGAACGGGATGGCGACCAACGCGGAGGGAAGGATGGTGACGCTCGCGACGAACCAGAACTGCTCGACGAACTCCCGGAACTGGAACGGGCGTCGGAACGCGGCCCGGCACACTTCGGCGGCCAGCGCGAACATCAGTCCGGTCTGGCGCAGTGCAGCGTTCACGCGCCGCTCCCCGAGACAGGGATCGGCACGGTAGGGGCGTTGGAGTCGTTCGTCGCGTAGGTGCGCTCGATGGCGGCCCGGGCGGGCGACGGCAGCCGGTCCAGCATGCCCAGCACCCGCTCGCGCCGCCGGGCGACGGCACGGCGCTGGGGGAGACCGGGGGAGGGCTCCAACTGGGGCACGATCTCGCGGGGTTGCTCCGGGTGACGGGTCGCGGCGGCCTCGGCGGCCAGCGTCGCGGCGTCCTTCTCCTCGGACATGCCGATCGGGCCCTCGCGGCGACCGCGCAGGAACTGCGACACCACCGGCTCCTCGCTGGTCAGCAGCACCTCGCGGGGGCCGAACGTGACCAGCTCGCGCCGGAAGAGCATCCCCATGTTGTCGGGCACGGTCGCGGCGATGTCGAGGTTGTGGGTGACGATCAGCATCGTCGCGTCGATCTGCGCGTTCAGGTCGATGAGCAGCTGCGACAGATAGGCGGTGCGGACCGGGTCCAGACCGGAGTCGGGCTCGTCGCACAGGATGATCTGCGGGTCGAGCACCAGCGCACGGGCGAGCCCCGCCCGCTTGCGCATGCCGCCGCTGATCTCGCCGGGCAGCTTGCCCTCGGCGCCCAGCAGGCCGACCACCTCGATCCGCTCCATGACGATGCGGCGGATCTCCGACTCCTTCTTCCGCGTGTGTTCGCGCAGCGGAAAGGCAATGTTGTCGAACAACGACATGGAGCCGAACAGAGCACCGTCCTGAAACATGAGCCCGAACATTTTCCGGGTCTCGTATATCTCGTGTTCCCGACTGTTCGCCATGTCCACTCCGTCGATGAGGACACGTCCCCTATCGGGTTTGAGCAGCCCTATGAGCGACTTCAGGAAAACAGTCTTTCCGGTGCCGGACGGACCGAGCATGACACTCACTTCTCCGGCCGGCAAAGTCAGCGTCACGTCCTGCCAGATGTTCTGCCGGCCGAAAGACTTGGTCAGTCCCTCGACCACGACTTCGATGCCCATTTCACCTCCAGCAGGCGCGGTTCGCGTGTGCACCGTGTGGCGCACGCTAGGTGGTTCTGTCGTTCGTTGACAATGGGTAGGGAACCCGCTCTCGGGGGTGCTCCTCGACTTTGTCACCGCGGAGACAAAAGCCGGATCGGATCTTGTCTCCGCGGAGATAGCAGGGCCTCGTACCTCCGGGGGGTCGGCTGTACGAGGCCCTGCTGACGGGGGATCCGGCCTCGAAGGAGGGTGAGGCCGAAACCGCCCGTCGTGAGTCCGGCCGGCAGGGGCGCCGACCTGGACCGCAGCTGCGCACCGGAACATTACGGCCCAGTAACCTGGCCGGGCAATACCAGTTGCCGAGTTTTTAGAACGACGGGCTTCGGCCAAACCCGTTGTGTGTGCCAGGAGACAAAGAGCGTCCGAAACCTTGTCACCCGGTGCGCAATCCACCGTTTCCGGCGCGCAGGGAGCGGCTTGTGGCGGTGTGATGCGTGGCTGTTCGGCCAACGATTGTCCCGTTGCCGGGATTTGGCATCGGATGACTAAGGCCGACACTGGACCGCTCACCTGGGAAACAGTCCAGAAAAGAGCCAAAAGAATCATGGTCTGCGCCATTGTTCAGCCATGTTTCTCGCAAGTAACGTCGGAGCGCGGTCGAGGAATCCAGAGCCGCGGGAGCCAGAAGCCCGTAAATTACCGGCGGGCGATGTGCACCCTCTGCCGGTCAATCCACAAGGAGCGTCCGAGAGTTATGAAGAAGTCCCTCAAGAGAACCGCAGTCATCGCGGGTGCGGCTGCTGCTGCCTTCGGTCTGGCCATCGGTCCGTCGTCGGCCGTGCCGTCCACCGTCTGGACCGTCAACCCGACACCGTCCAGCTTCACGGCCACCAACAGCGGCAACATCGTGCTGACGGCCAACATCCCGATGACGTGTACGACGTCCTCCGCCTCCGGCACGATGGCGAGCGCCACCGGCAACCCCGCGACGGTCGCCAGCATCTCCGCCATCAACTTCGGCACCAGCGGTGCGCCCTGCACCAGCGTCCTCGGCAACGTGACGACCGTGGCCACCACCCCGTGGACCGTCGTCGCCCAGGACTACACCGCCGCGACCGGCGTGACCAAGGGCTACATCGGCAACGTGAACGCGACCATCACCGTCGGCGCCTGTGTGTTCAAGGTCGTCGGCAAGGCGTCCGCCACCTACACCAACTCGACCGGCATCCTCGCGGTCGCCAGTGTCTCCGGTGAGCTGACCGTCACCACGGCGACCGGCTGCGGCACGGTCGTCACCACCTCGACCAAGCCCACCTTCAAGGGCAACTACGCCGTGAAGGTCAAGAACACGACGACCATCCCGACCATCAAGGGTTCCAACCCGTAGGTCGTCCCGTGCTCGGATGCGCCCGGCCGGACCACCGGTCGGGCGCATCCGGGTCGTCAGCGCGCCCGACCCCGTACCACCGCACACCCCTGATCCGAACGAGCGGAGCTACTTGATGAGACTGCACCTGACGGTGGGCGCCACCCGGCGGAACACCCGTGGCCGCAACGCCACGATCGCCGCGTTCGTCGTCCTCGCCGCCATGGTGCCCGCCGGAGCCGTCGTCGCCGCCGACCAGACGGTCGACGTCTCGCTGCCCTACGCCTGCACCCTGCCGTCCGGAGATGTGGAGGCGACCGTACGCGTCTCCGCGTCGTTGCCCGGCCGGGTCGATGTGGGGCAGGCCATCCAGGCGGCCGACGTGGAGACCTCCGTCGAACTGTCCGAGGAAGCGGTGCACAAGCTCACCGACAAGGAGACGACCGCCGTCACGGCCGGTACCCGGCTCACGGTGGACGTGGCGCAGGGCGACTCCAGCGCACAAGCACTCTGGCGCGGCTCCGCGAACCCACAACCTGTCCCGTCGGCGGGACCGCTGACACTGAAGACCACGGGGGACGTCCCCACCGTCACCGGACAGGACGACGGTGACCTGACCTTCACCGCCGGGGCGCTCAGCGTGGACCTGGCGCTGACCGCCGCGACACCGGAAGCCGACCCCACGTCACTCACTCTGGAGTGCACGCCAGGCAAGGACGCCACCGCTCTGTTGGCCACCGTCGCGGTCGGCGCCGGCACGGGTGGACCGGACGGATCACCGACCGCGTCGTCCTCCGCCTCCCCGTCCGGCACGCCGGGCCAGGAGGACGAGACGACGGGCGGCAGCCAGGACAAGCGCGCCCCGAAGGTCGCGGGCCGGCCGTCCGTTCAGGCCGACGACCGTCCGGCGGCGCCACCGTGCAAGTACGACGCGGGCTATCCGCTCGGTCCGATGTCCCTGAACAGCTACGTCGCCGGGTACTCCAACGTGCGCAAGCAGAACGCCGCGGCACTCATCCCGCCGTTCTGCACCATGCTCGAACAGGGATCGCCCGAGTTCGAGCCCTATCCGGACTGGAGCGGCGGTGTCATCCGCCAGCACTCCACCGGCGACCTCTACAACAACGGCCGCAAGGAGAGCATGCCGTTCACGGCGACCTTGCTGACCTTCCGCTTCATGCCCGCCAAGGCGACGATGGTGCTCGAGCAGGCCGGCCCCCTGACAGTCGACTCGCTCGGCGCCACCGACTTCGTGTTCACCAGCACCGACACCTACATCCGGGTGCCCCTCGTCCTGCGGGTGACCAAACTGGAGGTCGACGGCACACCGCTGAACGTCGGCCCCACCTGCCGCACCAACGGCTCGCTGAAGTCGCCCGAGCCCGACAGCGCCAAGTTCCCCGGAGACCACCTCGTGCTGCACGGCCGAGGAGAACAGAACTCCGGCGAGCCGGCGACCGGCTACCAGTTGCTCTCCGGCGGACCACTGACCGGCGAGGTCACCATCCCCGCCTTCCACGGCTGCAACAACGCGGGCGAGAACCTGGACCGCCTGTTCACCGCCGCCGTGTCCGGAACCGGCAACTACATCAAGCAGATGCAGGGCCAGACCTGCTTCGCCGCCGCCGAGGTGCCCAACCCCGACGAATGCACCGAGGACCGCCAGCCCCTCAAGGTCCCCGTACCCGAACGCTGAAACACCCCCGAACCGTTCGACAGCCCCCGCACCACCCCTTCCGTCACGAAAGGCACCTCATGACCCGCCTGCGCTTTTCGGCCAGATCCGCCACCGTCGCCACCGCGCTGACCACCGCCGTCGGCGCCTTCGCCTCCATCGGCACCGCCACCGCGGCCACCGCTCAGCTGAACGGCGAGTGGGCCCCGTTCACCAGGTGTCCCGTCGACGCCCCCGCCATGGTCGCCGCCGACGGCCTGGAGCGGACCCCGCAGTGCGTGGCGTCCTCCTCGGCCAGCGGTTCGATCAAGCTGGGCAACACCACGGTGACCACGGGCCGCACCGATCTGCAGATAGGTGTCATCCAGAACTCCGACGGCAGCAGCACCGTGGTGGCACCGCCCGGCGGCGCCCTCATCGCCGACTCCGCCACCGTGCCGGGCGGTCTGCTCGGCCTGATGTGCCCGAGCAACGTGCCCGCGATCACCGCGATCTGCAACCAGATCAGCAACGTGAGCCTCAACAAGATCACGGCAACCGTGGAGTCCGTCGGCACACCCTCGAACTTCGACCAGAGCGCGGGCGCCCTGACCGACCTGCCCATCGTCTCCATCCCGGTCCGCATCCACCTGGAGAACCCGTTCCTGGGCAGCAAGTGCTACATCGGCACGGCGTCCAAGCCGGTCGTGCTGCGCCCGAGCAACGTCAACTACCCCGACTTCGGGCTCACCTTCTTCGACGGGGCCGGCAACCTGAACGACGAGGGCACCATGAGCCGCGTCAACCTTCTGGGTGCCACCCAGAAGGACAGCACCTTCGCCGTTCCGGGTGCCAGCGGCTGCGGACTCGGCCTGCTGGGCCTGATCGACGCCGCCGTGAACCTGAAGACGGGCCTGCCCTCCGCCGCCGGGAACAACAGCCTGACACTCAACAGCGCGTCCACATCCCTGGCCGGTCTGGGCGCCCCGGGAACCGCCGCACCGGACGCGGGCAAGGACCTCTCGAAGAACTGGCACAGCGCCGTCAAGTAATGGCCGCGAGGCGACTGTTCTCAGCCACCCCGGCAACACACAGTCGCCTCGGCAGACCAATCTGTGCCCAAAGTGTGTACGCACTGGAGAAGTTGAATTACTTTCAGCTGCCAAGGACGTCATGCGTCCGACGTCCGGACCGGACGCCGAACCCGCTCGTTCGGGACCTCGGTGTCCGTGCCGGCGACCTCTCCTGGGCACAAGAAGAGCGAGGGACCACGGATGCCTTCACCCGCGCGTACACCGGAAGTCGGTGAGCCGCTCGATCCACTGCCCATCGGGTTCGCCGCCTTGATGAGACCGGAGTTACCCAGTCTCGTCAAGGAGATCCGGACCGAGGTCACCCGTGCCTATCCCGTATACGGCCGCCTCCTCGACGGACCGGACGCGGACACCATCCGGCAGGGCGTCGAACAGGCCATCACCGCCTTCGTCGACCGGGTCGCCGAACCCGACAAACCCTCCACGCTCCGCGACACACTGCTGCGCCGGTTCGGCCGCGTGGAGGCGTACGAAGGACGCGACCTGGAGTCCCTCCAGGGTGCCTACCGACTGGGAGCCCGTATCGCCCTGCGGCGCGCGCAGTCGGTCGGCCGCCAGTACAGTCTCTCGCCCACCCTGATCCTCGCCTTCGCCGACGCCCTCTTCGCCTACGTGGAGGAACTGGCCGAGGTGTCCCGCGAGGGCTACAGCGAGGTGCAGGCCCGCGGCACCTCCGAAGTGGCCATGCTGCGACGGCAGTTGCTCCACCTGATACTGGGCGCACCCCCACTGCCCCAGCCCACGGTCACGGACCTGTGCGAGGCCGCGGCCTGGCCCCTGCCGGCCGAGTGCACCCTCATCGCGCTCCGCTCACCGGTGCCCGACAGCATCGAGGCCGACCTGGCCGACGACGTACTGACGGAACTCGACGCTCCCCACGCTCACCTCCTGGTCCCGGGACCGCTGACCACCGAACGACAGACCATGCTCGGCCGGGCCCTCGACGGCACCCGCGCCGTCATCGGTCTGACGCTGCCGACGGCGCAGGCGGCCGACTCCCTGCGCTGGTCCCGTCGCGTCCTGCAGCTCATCGACGACGGCATCGTCCCCGACGCCCCCGTCGTCCGCTGCGAGGACCACCTCACCACGCTGTGGCTGCTGTCGGACCCGCCGCTGGTACGGGAGGTCGCCGCCCGTGAGCTGGCCCCCCTGGCCGGCCTTCCCGCCAGCCGACGCGAGCGGCTGGTGGAAACGCTCCGGGTCCACATATCGACCCGCGCGCCGGCCGAGCAGGTCGGCGACATGCTCGGTGTCCACGCCCAGACGGTCCGCTACCGCCTGCGCGGCCTCGACGCCCGCCTGGGCGAACGCCTCACCGACCCGGACCACCGCTTCGCACTCGAAGCCGCTCTGCGCTCACTGCATCTGCAGGACGACACAGGTACGGGGTCGTGACCATCTCCGCGTCGGGATGCGACGGCGACAACCGCTGATTCGCCGCGCCAAGCGATCCACTGCGGAGGACGGCCGATTGACCTGCCCGCCGCGTCCCGCCGGCGAGCCGCAGTACGGGACGCACCACGTGCCGTCGGACTGGCGGACACCACTGCGGTGACCCGTCCAGGATCAACCGGGTGGTTCCGTCGAGTCCGCAGCCCGATTCGGGATGCCGACCGGGCGGTAGCCTCCACCGGTCGGAGCGGTCGATGGGGCGCATCCCAGGGTGAATCCGGAAATTCCCGCGCGCGGTACACGCTGTTGCGCCCGGCAACGTGCCCACGGGCCCCGTAGGACGTTGATTACCTGTCCGGTGTCGAATCCACCTGCCGGCTGGGAGATCGGCCCGCGTGAGTCTGCACAGAAGACCTCTACCGGATTGCCCGCAGTGTGAGCGCCGCAGCGCACTCACTTGAAAGGGAGAGACCATGGCAGAGCCGCAATGGCGCAGAAGGTACGAGCAACTGGCCGGTGCGTCCGGCTATCTGAACGACCTCGGCAACGAGGTTCTGAGAGCCGAGGGCCTCGCAGGTCCACGGGACACGCTGATGATGGCGGCCTCGGCGGCCACCGCGTCCGAGGGGCTGGCCCTGGCGCTGCAAGAGGAGTGGGCCCTCTACACGCCGCAGGAGGCCGCCGCCGTCACCGCGGCCTTACAGGTCACGCTCACGCAGACGATGGCCAACCTGCAGTTTTTGACGGTGGCCGTCGGCCAGATCGCGGCCCGCGGAGATCTCGACCTGGCCTCCAGCGCCGGAGCCGGTCTTGCCGGCATCCTCCGCGAGCTGGCCGGCAAAGCCTCCGGGCAGACAGCGACAGCGCCAGACATCGCGTCCGCCACCCGGGCCCTTGAAGCAGCGCCCCTCGCACGCCGACTTCCTCGCACCGTTCACGAAAATATGATCACCGTCGCCGAGCGCATCGGACCCCCCGCGGAACTGACCCCTCTCGCGGGTCACCATCACCCCGATGCCACTACCTACGGCTGCGGCTGCACCCTCCGCATCCGCAGCGGAAGGGAGCTGTACTACCTCGCCTACGGCGACGCCCACTGGTCGCTCTTCGCCGAAGACGCTTCCCAGGCAGACGCATGCGGCCGTCGATTCTGGGACGACGCGCACGTCATCGACCTTGATCTGCTCGACCCGCTCGCGCACCCCGGCCAGATCGTTCAGGCCATCAAGGAGGCCCTTCAACCCTCTTCGTAGGAGAAGGCCTCGCACCACCTGATCCGCGACGCTGCCCAGTCGTCTCGCCAGAAGCTCAGCGAACGTTCAGCCCCGTCCCCGGCCCGGGACCACCTGGTTGCCGAGGCCCCGCAACCGGTCAGGTCGCTCGTCGTCCCAGTCCCCGACTTCGAGTGACTGTCGCGAAGCTGATCCCCCTTGCTGCCGAACCTCCTCCGCGCACTCGCAAGCGGGCTCGAACGGTCAGATACGGCCGCCTGTGATCACGACGGCATGGCGTGCGACCGGTAACCCTTACCTCATGGCAACCTTCGACCCAAGTGTGTGATGTGGAACCGGAGGAACACCGCGCGTGGCGGCGAAAAGCAACCCCACCATCAGGAGGCGTCGGCTGGGTGCCGAGCTTCGCCGGCTCCGCACGGCCAGTGGGCTGAAGAGCACAGAAGTGGCCGAGCGGCTCATGGTCTCCCAGCCGAAGATCAGTCATATGGAGAACGGCAATCGCGCCATCAGACCCCGCGACGTCCGCGACCTGTGCACGATCTACGGAGTGACGGACCAGCAGATCGTCGACTCTCTGATGGAGATGGCCAAGGAGTCCGGCCAGCGCGACTGGTGGCACGCCTACGGTGACCTGTCCAACAGCGTCTATCTCGGCCTCGAGACGGAAGCCGAGGCCATCCACGTCTTCGGGCCCACGGCGATCCCCGACCTCCTGCAGACTCCTGCCTACGCGCATGCCGTGACGGAGGATGCGGTCCCTCTGCCCACCGCCGAACAGGTCGCCGCACGCCTCAAGGTGCTGCTCCGCAGGCAGCACCGGATCTTCGATCCCACGCGCCCGCTGAGCCTGTGGGCCGTCCTTGACGAATCGGTAC
The DNA here is from genome assembly GCF_040650615.1 of Streptomyces sp. NPDC048643. Classification (NCBI taxonomy): domain Bacteria; kingdom Bacillati; phylum Actinomycetota; class Actinomycetes; order Kitasatosporales; family Streptomycetaceae; genus Streptomyces; species Streptomyces sp. NPDC048643. The sequence goes on along the minus strand of NZ_JBEZHO010000045.1, from coordinate 36,439 downwards.
TGCGTCGTGTCGTGGGGAGTCCCGACGTGATGCGTGAACAACTGGAGCACCTGAACGCACTCGGCGCGGAGCCGCACATCACGGTGCAGGTCCTCCCGTACGCCGCAGGCGTCACCTGGGGCTCCTCAGGACAGTTTTCCCTTCTGGAGTTCACCGAGGGGCCCCCGGCGGGAGTGGTGTACCTGGAACGGTTCACCAGCGATCTCCACCTGGAGAAGCCGTCCGACGTGCGGGACTTCGCCTCGATGTACGACCATCTCCAGGCCCGGGCCCTCGGCCCCGTCGAGAGCCGCGACTTCATCACGGCCGCGACCAAGACGTTCATCAACGCTCTGGTCCCGTCCTGAGCGTGGTCGCGTCGCCGCCGTGGTCCGGCAGAGGGTGCCGGCGCTTCGGTCCGGGGTCCCCGGACGTGGCCTGGGCGGGTACGGAGCCGGTTCCCGGCGTCGTGCGGGACGACGCCGGCTGCCGCGGGCCCGACCGGAGCACCGCGCGTCGGAACAACGCGGGCAGGGCGGCGTAGAAGCGGTCCGGAAGGAACGCGGCGTCCGCGACGATCATCGCGCCGGAGAAGAGGGGCAGGCCCATGAGCAGGGCGATGCCGGTGTGCATGGCCAACAGCATGACGAGGACGGGGTACTTGAGCCTGCCGAAGAGGACGAAGGGGAACGCCACCTGCAGGAGCACGGTCAGGTAGCCGGCGATCGCGATCACGACCGTGTGCTCGTCCACGAGGTGAGAGAGGGCGGGCCAGGGCTGGAACAGCTGGAGGTTGAGGACGTAATGGAGCGCGGTGCCCGCGCCCCAGGAAGCGCCCTGGACCTTGTACAGGCCGGCTGATCCGTAGAGGAAGCAGACCTGGGCCGCGATGACGAACATGCCGCAGTTGTGGACCACCGTGGTCAAGGTGGCGCCCCCACGCCGGATTTGCTGCCAGGCATTGCTTGGTCCCCCGGGCGCGGGAGTGCCGTGACGTGCAGCTCTCAGCCGGATCCTGCGGGCGTCCAGGGACCAGCGTCGGCCGCAGGCGGTGAGGACGAGGTAGAGGGCCATCAGCAGGACCAGGTTGTCGCCCCCGTCCGTCATGAAGATCGCCCGGGCATGGAACGACGTCACCACGACGGCGAAGAGGCAGGACAGGGCTCGGGTTCGCCAACCCAGCGTGAACAGCACGGACGTGGCGACGGCCAGCGCGTAGCAGAGTTCGAAGTAGACGTGGCTGTCGGACAGGGTCAGGATGCTGGTCCATCCTGTCTGGGCGAAGAGCTGCTGGGCCAGAGCGGGTGTCCAAGGTGATTCAGGGCCCCAGATCTCCTCTCGGTGCGAGAACTCGCGCAACAGGAAGGTCAGGTAGAGCAGGCCGTAGCCGATGCGCAGCACCGCGGCGGCGTACAGGGACACCGGCCGGCCGGTGACCAGCTCGCCGACGGCGGTGATCCGGTCGAGGAGCCACCGCACAGGAGACGTGAGCGCGTCGTGCTGATCGCCCGGCGGTTGGGGGCCTGTTGACGTGGCAGCGCTGCGGGAGTCCCGCTCAGTTCCCATGGGGGGTCACCTTCCACCAGGGCAGAAGCCGGTTCTCGGTGGGCGTCGGTGGGCGATTGCCGGCAACGGGCCCGGAGGCGGCGATGGGCCGCGTGACAACGCGGAGCTGGATGAAGTCGAACGTGCCGGCGCGGCGGTCGGCGACGCGCTGCGCTGCGATGTTGCTCAGATACTTCTGCATCATCAAGGCGCGTTCCGTGTGCGCCTTGTCGTCGCTGCCGTGGGTGTCGACGTAGGAGGTCCACGCGCGGCGCAGCATGTTCTGCGCCGTGTGACTCGGGAACGGGTCGTGTTCCACGGCGGCGTCGTCCACGGCGGTCAGGTCGAACCAGCCACTGACCTGTGACGATCCGCCCGAACCGGTGTGTGCGGTCCGCGCCAGGATCTGCCGGTTGACGGAGTCGGGGTCCGGGGCGAAAAGCCGCCAGTTCTGTTCGAAGAAGGGATACACCCAGGCATTGATCAGTGGGCTGTATCGCTTGGAGAGAGTATTGGTGGGCGCTACATGCAGGAATACCAGGAGAACATGGACGAGAGTCGTCGCCACACACAGGATCACCGCGGTGGTCAGACCTGCTTTCCCCGCCCGGGGAAGAATCGACCGGCCGCCGGTCGTCCGGGGTGCTTCAGCGGGACATTCCTGTGGGGTCGGCCCGATATCGGAGTTTCGGATTTCCTGCACGTCCGCTGGTCCGATTCCCCTCGACATGCCCCACCCTGTCTTTTTCATATCGGCTACTCGCGTCTGACGCCTTCTGCGGACCGCCATCGACGGCGCGCGGCGGATACGATCCTGATTCCGCCACGCGCCGTCGATCGGCGAGCGGGATTTCTGGGGTGTGCTGCCTAGCCCTCGTAGCTCATGGAGCGGTCCTTGGACGCGTTTCCGTAGGGCGTGTCGGCGTAGCCGTAGTTCTCGTCGTGCTCTTTGCCGTGGTCCTTGCCGTGGTCCTTGCCGTGGTCCTTGCCGTGCTCGGGCTTGCCGGGCGCGTTGTCGTGGCCGTGCTCCGGCTTACCGTGGTGGCCTCCCTCCTCGGGCTTGCCGCCGTGGTCCGGACCCTCGGGCTTGCCGCCGTGACCGGGTCCTTCGGGCTTCTGGTGGTGACCGTGTCCCTCGGGCTTGCCGCCGTGCCCACCGTTGCCGTTTCCGCCCACGGTGTTCCCGCCGACGGTGTTTCCGGCGGTGGCGTTGCCGGCCGTGTTGCCCGCGGTGTTGCCGGCCGTGTTACCGACGGTGTTGCCCGAGGTGCCGCCGCTCGTGACGCTGACGATGGGGCCGCCCAGGAGCCCCCCACTGACCAGTCCGCCGCTGAGGAGCCCGCCGCCGGTGGTACCCGCGGTGGTGCCGGTCGTCGTTCCGGCGGTGGTGCCCGTCGTCGTACCGGTGGTGGTGCCGGTCGTCGTGCCGCCGGTGGTGCTGGTCCCGCACGTCGGCCGGGTGATGGTGTTGGTGTCCATCGTCACGATCCCGGACTCGGCCACAGCGCCGGCCAGAACGCGGCCCTCGACCGCCGCGCCGTTCGTCATGGTGATCGAGGTGTGGGCCATGAAGGTGCCCACGGAGAAGGAGTTGGCCTGGAAGGTGGCGGAGCTCCCGATCTGCCAGAAGACGTTGCACGCCGTAGCGCCGCCCGTGAACTGCATGCGGCTGTTGGGTGCCAGCGTGAGTCCGGAGGGGACCTGGAACACCCAGACGGAGTCGGGGCCACCGTTCAGTGTCAGAGTCCCCGAGTTCGTGACCACGCCATCGACGAAGCCGTACAAGCCGGGAGCCAGCCCCGTCGGGCCGCCCGCTCCACTGAGTTCCGAGCCCAGGGTGCCATCGACGGGGGTCCGGGCCGCGGCCACGGTGTACGCGTTCTGCAGTGCGGCGTGGGCGGCGTTGGCGGGGCCGTCCGTGATGTGGATGGTGCCGTTGATGACGTTGGCACACGGCGGAGGCGCGGGGGTCGCAGGCGCCGGAGGTGTGCAGAACCCGGTGACCGAAGTCCCGGGTGACACCCCGACGTCTCCGCTGATCAGCGAGGAACCGGTGTTGGTGACCGCCGCGCCGCCCAGCTCCGCGAAGCTGGTGGCAGCGCCGAGAGGAACTGGCGTTGTAATGGCACTTGCCTGCGCCGGAGTCAGCACGACCATCGCGGCGGCAACCGTTCCGGCAAGGACCGGGGCCAGAACGCCGGACCACGCACGGCCGCGCGCCGCTTGATGGATTTTCAGCTTCATCGAGGGGCCATTTCCTGTGAGAGCCGTGGCGTACCGGGCCCAACCGACAGCCCGGGAAGCCTTGTTTCTGCTGCGGAATATTACGCAGGAAGATTCTCGGGAACGCGTCAGACAGGATGCCGGATCGGGGAGTTCCCCTTTTTGGCCGCTCAAACAGCCGTAGTGATATCCCTTTCCGATGATGCGACATTCGATCAAAATGAATGGCCCGAATAAACGGAAAAAAGGGAGTGGAGATGGACGCCGACACCGTCAACCAGAGTTCGGCCCGGCAGATGTGGCGGCAGGAGCCGTGGAACCGTCATCGGCCACCGTGCGTTGGCGCCTGTAGTGGCGAGCCGCGCGGGCGCGGTTTCCGCACGACGGCTTGCACCACTCCTGCCGTCCGTGGCTCTTGACGAAATAGCGCACGCAGCGGGGTGCGGTGCAGGAACGCAGCTTTGTGTGCTCCGGGCCGGTGAGAAAGTCGATGGCGGCTCGGGCCAGCGCTGCGACAAGCCGAACACGCGGATCGGTCTCCGCCGACAACAGTCGGGCGCCAGGCGCTCCTTCGTCAGGCCAATCCAACTGCGGGGCGACCATTTCTCGCGCGGCCACCGCGTTGAGATGGGCCCTTGCCTGGTCGGGACTCATCAGGCGGTGCGCGTCCGCCGGGCTGGGGGGAGCGGGGCGCACCACGCGGGCGAACAGGGCCCGGACTGCCTGCCGCAGCTCGACGATTCCAAGCCTGAGGTCTTCATCGGCCGTGAGTTCACCAGCCGAAACGTGGCCGGCCAGCAGATCTCCCTGCTCTTGGATCCAGTGCGTCGTTCCCTGGACCGTGGCGAGGTCATCGGCGACGCCGCCCTCTCCGTCGTGGCGGATCGTGCTCGCCAGTTCCAGTGCCAGCCAACGCTCCATGAGGCAGCCCCTTCCGCGCCGGTGCCAGGTGGTCGACCACTTGAACGTGTCCCGAGGCACACTCTAAGGTTCCTAACGGAAAACTGAGAACTTCCGTTAGAGATCGGAGCGGGCGAAGACGCCCGAACCGGCACAGGACGGCGGCTGAACCCGCCACTGGGGGGAGACTGCGAATGACGCTGCTCGCGCACATCAGCGACCTGCACCTGGACGGCAGTGAGAGAGCGACTCGACGTGCCACCCGAGTCATGGACTACCTGCGAGCGCTGCCCCATCCCGTCGACGCGCTGCTGGTCACCGGGGACATCGCCGATCATGGCGACGAGGCCGAGTACGAGGAAGCCGCTCGGCTCCTGACCGGCCCCTTCCCCGTGCTCACCTGCCCCGGGAACCACGACGCGCGACCGGCCTACCGCAAGGCCCTGCTCCGAGAGGCGCCCGACCAGGGTCCGATCAATCGGGTCCACCACATCGGCGGCACCACCATCCTGATGTGCGACTCCACCATTCCGGGCCGCGACGAGGGACGCCTCGACACCCAGACACTCGCCTGGATCGACACCACGCTCACCGCTCTGCCGCAGGACACCCCGGCGCTGATCGCCTTCCATCAGCCGCCGGTCGAACTCCACCACCCCCTGCCCGACTCCGGCATGCTCCAAGAGCCCGGCCGTCTGGCGGACCTGCTCGACGCGCACCCACGGGTCGTCGCGGTCCTCACGGGCCACGCCCACACCGCGGCCGCCTCGACCTTCGCCGCACGTCCGCTGATCATCGGACCGGCCATCACCTGGACCCTGCGCATGCCCTGGGAGGGCGACCAGGCCGCGGACCGTGACCAGCCGCCCGGCCTCGCGTTCCACATCCTGGACGACGACCGGCGCCTCACCACCCACTACCGCGTCGTGCTCTGATCTTCCGCTCGCGTTCTACGAAGGCATCGCGGTCCGTGGAGTCGCTGAACGAGTCAGCCAAGAGCAGGGGTGTCCTGCTGCGGGGCGAGGTGGTCGACCAGGAGGTCAACTCTCCATACTGCGCTGTCCGTTTGATGGTCCAAAAGTCTGGGCAGCGGGTTCCCTCACAAGGGAGGATGGTCACCATGACGAGCGAAGGCACCTCGATCGATGCCACCAAGCCCAGCATCGCGCGGGTGTACGACTACCTGCTGGGCGGCAAGGACAACTATGCCGTGGACCGGGAGATCGGCGATGTGTTCAAACGCGACCTCCCCGGATCGGTGGCGATCGCCTTCGCCAATCGTGCCGCCCTGACCCGTGCGGTCGCGGAGATCGCCACGACCACGGACATCACCCAGTTCATCGACCTGGGCAGTGGCCTGCCGACCGCCGACAACGTTCACCAGGTCGCGCAACGGCACGTTCCCGAATCCCGCGTCGTGTACGTCGACATAGACCCTCAAGTGCTCGTCCACGGACGCGCCCTGTTGGAGGAGAACGACCGGACCAGGGTCATCGAGGCCGATGTCCGCGACCCCGAAGCCGTCTACAACCATCCCGAAACCCGGGCACTGATCGACTTCGAACGCCCCGTGGCCGTCATGTTCAGTGCCGTCCTCCACCACGTCAACGACGAGGAAGGCCCGGCCGGGATCGTTCGCTACTGGCGGGACCGCGTGCCTTCCGGAAGCTACTTCTTCGTCAGCCACTTCCGTTCCGGAGACAACCCCGAGACGGCCGAGGCGGAGCAAGTGCTCCAGAAGACGTTCGGCCGTGGCCGCTGGCGCACCGACGCGCAGATCGCGCACCTGCTGGACGGTCTGGAGATCCTCGACCCCGGAGTCGTCCCCGCCCCCCTGTGGCGCCCGCAAACCGCCGGCAAGGCGTGGAACGACAGTGGCGAAAGGGAGCTCACCGTCTGGGAGCAGCTCATCGCCGCGGGGATGGCTCGCAAGGCCTGACAAGCACGCCGGCATCGTTCTCGTAGCTCGTCGGTGCCGGCCGTGTCCGCTGTGTGGTGAAGCAGAGGCAGCCGCCCTCGTCCGGCGGATGACGACCGCTCGGTGTTTCCCCGAGCGGTCGATCCGGACACGGAACAGTCAGGTGAGCGGACGGACACACCCGCTTGATCCTCGGTCGAGTCAGGCCGGTCAGACGCCGGGGTCTGGTGCCGTGCACCGCTGGGCGCGAGGCTTCACGGTGGAGCCACAGCGCCCGGCGGCAACCTCAGCCGTCACTTCTTCCTGGATCCCTTCTCGCCGATGTGGAAGATCTTGTGGGTGCTGCGGGACATGTCGACGACCAGTTTGGTCGTGGTGGACCCGCCCCAGGTGAGTGTGATCACGGCCTCCGTGTAGTCGGCGGTGCCGTTGTCGGTGACCTTCCAGGCGAGCGGCACGTTCTGCGCGCGCAGGACGCCGTTGGCGTGGTTCTTCTCCTCCCAGGCGTCCAGCTCCTTCTGCAAGGCGGCGCTGAGGTAGTGACCGCGCAGGGCCTCCCCGAGGTTGCCGCTGTCCTCGTCCGTCACGGCGTCGATGTAGGCGCCGTAGAAGTCGGCGATGCGGGTGATGTTGTCGGACGGCTTGCCGCTGACGCTGCGCGCGGTGCCGGCGGAGGCCTGGACGGTGGCGCCGAGGCCGAGGGCGACGGCGAGGACTCCGGCAGTGACGGCGGTGCGCGACGTGCTGTTCATTTCTGCTCCCTGTTCCGAACGCTTGGACATGGGTGTCCCCGTGACGGAGTGCGCTGAATGTGTAGGGGACGTCGCCCGGTGCCGGCTGGTCGGTCCGGCCTGGTCGGGGCGACACCAAGAGCATCAGCGGTCACGGGAGTCCAGAGCAACGGCTGCCGCGCCTTTGAGCGTGGTGGAACCATCCCAGGCCATCTGACGTGCAGGTATACGACAGCCTGGGATGCCGGATCGCGGGCGGACGACGGGGGAACGGTGTCGATTCAGACCGATGTCGAGGAATTGGCGGAGCTGCTGTGCCGACTGAAGGACCGTACGGACCGGAGCTACGCCTCCCTGGCTCGTCGGCTCGGCATGAACACCTCTACGCTCCACCGGTATTGCGCCGGCGAGGTGGTGCCGCAGGACTTTGCCCCTGTGGAACGGCTCGCTGCTTTCTGCGGGGCGACAGCGGAGGAACGGCTAGAGCTGCATCGGCTGTGGTTGTCCGCGGCGGCGGCTCGGCAGCGGGCGCCCACGACTGGATCGGCCGGGGCGGTGGCCTCGGCACCCGCACCGGCATTGACACCGGACCGGGACCCGGCAGCGGTACCGGACCCAGACCCGGTACCGCACCCGGACGGGACGCTCCTGGCGGACCGCAGTATTCCGGAGCAACTCGGGGACGATCCCGATCCGGACGAGCCCGCGGCCGCTCCTGCCCCCGCTCCTCGCTTTCGGTACCGCCACCGACTGGCCCTGGCGTGCACCGCCGTCACCTGTGCGTCGCTCGCCACGGTGGGGATCACCTTTGCGGTGTCGCACGGGAGTTCCTTCGGAGCGGACTCCTCCGGCTCCACGGTTTCGCGGTCTGCCTCCCCCGTCGCATCGGAGCGCGCGGGGACGACCTCGGCTCCCTCTGAGTCGTCTTCCACCTCCGAGCCGTCGGGCCCCCACCAGCGAGCCGCTCCGTCCGCGGCCGAACCTTCCGCCTCGGCCGCGAACCCGACTACCGGCCTGCCACTCACCTGGAGCGCCGACTCCCAGGTCTGGGACATGGGGTGCAGCCACGACTACGTCATCGCGAAGTCGCCCGGGCACGTGCCTCCTCCGCCGGTGCAGCAGGACGCGGGGGTGTGGGTGGCGACGCAGGGCGCGGTGCACGGACGACAGACGATGGTGCAGATCTCGGTGCAGGGAAGGTCGTCCACGGCCGTGGTCCTCAAGGCGCTCCGCGTCCGCGTCGTCAGCCGCGGCACCCCGGCCGCCGGGAGCGCGTACGCGATGGACCAGGGCTGCGGCAGCGAACTCACGTCCCGCCGCTTCACCGTGAACCTCGATGTCGACCGCCCGATCGTTCACCGGGGGACCGGCGCCGACAGCAAACCCACCAAACCGGCGGTCCACTTCCCGTTCCGCGTCTCCGCCGAGGACCCGGAGGTGCTGGTGGTGGACGCGACGACCCGGACGTACGACGCCCGGTGGTACCTCGAACTCGACTGGTCCTCGCAGGGCCGCAACGGCACGATCCGCGTCGACGACCATGGCCGTCCGTTCCGCACCACCGGCATCAAGGGAATGCCGCGCTATTGGTACGGCACGAACGAAGCAGGCAGCCGCGCCTGGGTCCCGTACGAAGGCTAGGCATGCTCGGCAGAGAGTCGTCGACGATCAGCTGTGATCGGTCGTCAGTCGTTGAGGTCCAGTGCTGTTCCGTACAGCCGTGACACCTTCAGCCGGATGACCACCCTGCGCTCGGCGACCAACTGCGCCAGGAAGGCGCCCTCATCCTGTGGCTTCGCGACCTCCGGAATCATCGCGAGCAGCTCTCGCCCGGTCGCGTCACCCGGTGTCGTCGTGATCTCGGAGACCTCGGCCTCGCCCTCCGCCACGGCGAACGACCACACGTCGCCGCCCGGAACATGCAGGGCCGCGCGCGGGTCACGCCGGAGTTGCTTGACCTTGACGCGGTCGGCAGTGCTGGAGAAGCGGACGATTCGCCCCTCGGCGTCCCAGCTGTAGACCATGGTGGTCAGATGAGGATGGCCATTGGTCTTGTTGGTGGCGAGGGTGCCGAACTGCTGACTGCTCAGAAGTTCGGAGAGCGCGCCGTCCGACAGGGTCCGAGGTGCTGGGCTTTGAGTCATGTCGTGCTCAACTTGCCTGCGACGGTGGGCATTCCACGCTCCCAGGACGAGTGCCCGTGACCAAGCGGCTCAGGGCGGGGACCACGCCACGCAGGTCGTCGTCGTCCACCGTGACGGTCGCCGCGGCCCGTGCTCCTGCCGAGGCGTTGAACGCCACGCTCACGGCGACCGACGCGAACAGGGGCAGGTCGGAGCGGCTGTCTCCGACGGCCCCGCACGAGCGGGCGGTCAACCCCAGCTCCCGGGCCTGTGCGAGGGCGACATCTCGCTTGTCGTACTCGTCGAAGTGGCAGGCGACGCGGCCCGTGAACCGATTACCGGTGGTCTCCAGCCGAGGTCCGCTGAACGCGTGGAAGCCGAAACGGTCGGTGAGGTAGGTGCCGACCGGCGACCAGGCGAGAGTCGCCAGCACGGGCACCAATCCGTTCCGTCGGCACCAGCCCACGGTTTCCGTGATGCCCGAGACCAAGGGAAGGTCGTCGAGCCAGCGAGAGACGTGTTCTTCGGGCACACCCGCCCAGCCCTTGGCGTCCAGTTCGGAGACTTGTCGATTGTCCAGTTCACCCGATGCGTAGGAGTCCTCGGCCTCGGCCAGGTCGTCCCGATGGCCCAGGAATCCAGCCAGAAAGACGGACGAACTCGTGCCTGGGACGAGGGTGCCGTCGACATCGAAGAACACGGCGCCCACGGGATCGGATGAGAACACGGGCCAAGGATGCCACGCGTACCTCCGACGTCGCCCGCCCGCCCGCCGGGAACGGTGCGTTCCCGGCGGGCGGACGCTCGGTGGGCCAGGTGTTACGGGACGAGGCGGAGGAGCTTGTTCGGTGAACCGGTTCCGATGCCGGTCAGTACGTTGGACGTGGCGCCGTTGACCAGTGCTGTGGCGACCTGGGCCGGGGTGGCCGAGGGATGGCTGGTCAGGTAGACGGCGGCCGCACCCGATACGTGCGGGGCGGCGAACGAGGTGCCCGAGCCGGTGTAGGTGGCGGTGTCGGAGCTGTTCCACCCGGCGGTGATGTTCGATCCCGGAGCGAACAGGTCAACGATCGAGCCGTAGTTGGAGTAACTCGCCCTCGCATCGGTGCTGGTGGTGGCGCCGACGGTGAGGGCGGTGCTCACCCGGGCGGGGGAGTAGTTCGCGGCGTTGGCACCGGAGTTGCCGGCCGCGATGGAGTAGGTCACGCCCGACGCGATCGAGTTGCGGACCGCGGTGTCCAGGCTGGTGCTGGCGCCGCCGCCGAGGGAGACGTTGGCCACGGACGGGCTGGTGTGGTGAGCGGTGATCCAGTCGACTCCGGCGATGACCCCGGCCGTGGTGCCGGAGCCGTCGTTTCCGAGCACACGGACGGCCACGATCTTCGCCTTCTTCGCGACGCCGTAGGTGCTGCCCGCGACGGTGGTGGCCACGTGGGTTCCGTGGCCGTAGCCGTCCTGGGCCGTGGCGTCGTTGTCGACGAAGTCGTAGCCGTAGGAGGCCCGGCCGCTGATCTCCTTGTGGGTGATCCGGACGCCGGTGTCGAGGACGTAGACGGTGGCTCCGCCGCCCGCTGTGTCGGGGTAGGTGTAGGTGCCGCTGAGCGGGAGGGCTGCCTGGTCGATACGGTCCAGACCCCAAGGGGCGTTGGACTGGGTGGCGTCGACGTGGACCTTCTGGTCCTGTTCGACGGCGGCGACGGAGGGGTCCGCGGCGAGTCTGCGAGCCTCCCCGGCCGTGAGGTTCGCGGCGTAGCCGTTGAGCGCGGAGTGGAAGGTGCGCCGGACCTTGCCGCCGTAGCCGGCTATCAGGTCCTTGCCGTTGGAGGAGGCGGCCTTTAAGCCCGCCGTGCTCTTGAGGGTGACGATGTAGCTGCCCGGGACGGCCTCGGCCGATCCGGCGTGCAAGACCTGGCCCTCGGCCGGTGCCGCGTTCGCCGGGAGTTCGGTTCCCGCTGCCACTGCCCCGGCCGCTGCGATCGTGGCGATCGCTGCGGCGAGGCGCCGCCGGGTGGTGTGGATGAGTGTCATCGCGAGGATTCCTCCTGAAAGGGGGGTGCGCCGTGTGGGGGCGCTCGATGGGGTTCGCTCGGTGGGGGTTCGCTTCATGCACATCGCCGGAGGCCGGAGTCAGCACCTGCGGTTTGCCCACCGTTGACCAACGCGGAGGGGAGGGACAAGGGAAATCGACACTTGTCATATCCCTGCCATAGCGCGTGCATGTCAGGAAACGGAGCGTCATGCCCGCTTCACAGAACACCAGTTGTGGAAACACTCGGTCCTTGATCATCCAGCCGAGAGGTGCGCCGGCGCGTGTGCAGCCCGGCGGGGTGACCGTGGACAACGGTGGCGGTCCCGCCGACCTCTGACGGCCCAGGTTCGGGGGATGGTCCTGCCCGCCCCGACCGTCGGCAGCGGACAGAGAGAACAGGGGGCTCGCCGACACTCGACGTCGGGAGCCCCCTGCTCGCTGACAGAACGGTCAGCCCGCCTGCCGCTGCTCGGTTGCGGAGCGACGGGTGAGGGGCTCGCGCAGGCCGAGGTGCTCGCGCAGCGTCGTGCCGCTGTACTCCGTGCGATAGACGCCGCGTTCCTGGAGTTCCGGGACGAGCAGGTCGACGATGTCGTCGAGGCCGTCCGGGATCAGGTACGGGGTGACGTTGAAGCCGTCGACGGCGCCGTGCCGGACGAAGCGGGTGAACTTGTCGGCGAGGCCGGACGGTGTGCCGACGTGGCCGCGCTGCGGACCGAGATGGATGACGGCCTCGCGCAGCGACCACCCGTTGGCCTCTGCCTTGGCGCGCCATTCGGCCACGACCGACCGTGGATCGGCGATCCGTCGGGAGCCGAAGGACCCGTCGTTCTCGCTGACGACCGGGTCCTCCTTGGGCAGTGGTCCGTCGGCGTCACGGTCGGACAGGTCGATACCCCAGAGTGCCCCGGCGATGCCCAACGCCGTTGCCGGAGTGACCTGTTGCAGTCGGATCCAGCGCTTCTTCTCCAGCGCCTCCGCTTCGGTGGCGCCGATGATGATCTCGGTGCCGGGCAGGATGCGCACATCGTCGTCGGGTCGCCCCACGGCGCGCAGCCGGCGGCGGATGTCCTCGGCGAACGCCAGTGCGTCGTCGAAGTCGGAGCCGTGGGCGGAGAAGATGACGTCGGCGTTGCGGGCGGCGAAGTCGCGCCCCTCCCCTGAGTCGCCGGCCTGGAAGATGACGGGGTGCCCCTGGGTGCTGCGCGGCAGGGTCGGGGCGAGATCGACGTCGAACTGCGCTCCCTGGTGGCGTACGCGGCGCACGGCGGAGGGCGTCGACCAGGCGGGCGTGCCGGTGGAACCGGCGATGGCGTCGTCCTCCCAGCTGTCCCAGAGCGCGCGGGCCACGGTGAGGAACTCCTCGGCGCGCCGGTAGCGGTCGGCGTGGTCGAGGTAGCCGCCCTGCCGGAAGTTGGCACCGGTCCATGCGTTGTCGGTGGTCACCACGTTCCAGCCGGCGCGGCCTTCGGAGAGCAGGTCGAGGCCGGACAGGCGCCGGGCGAGATCGGCGGGTTCGTTGAAGGTGGAGTTGGAGGTGCTCACCAGGCCGATGCGCCGGGTGGCGGCGGCAAGAGCGGCAAGTTGGGTGATCGCATCGGGCCGTCCGGCCACGTCGAGGTCGTGGATGCGGCCGTCGACCTCACGCAGTCGCAGTCCCTCGCCGAGGAAGAACGCGTCGAAGAGGCCCCGTTCGGCGGTCTGGGCGACTCGTCGGAAGGAGGCGGGGTCGATCTGGGAGCCACTGTCGGGCGCGGACCAGATGGTCCAGTGGTTGACACCTTGGAAGAAGACCCCGAAGTGGAGTTGGGCGTCCGGGCGGGGGACGTCGAGCGGATCGGTGCGGGTCATCGGGCTTCCTCCTGGACGGCCGCGGCGGCGAAGCGGTTGGCGGGACGTTCCAGCCCCAGGGTCGAGCGCAGGGACGTGCCGGGCAGAGGCCGGGTGACGAGGCGCCGGTCGCTGAGTGCGGGCAGGACGAGCTGGGAGAGGACGGACAGGTCCTCGTCGATCACCAGGGGGTGCAGGCGTACGCCGTCGACGACCGCGCTCAACTTGGCCAACAGCGCGACCAGTTGTTCGGCCGAGCCGGTGAGTCGCAGCCGCCCGTGGTCGGTCCACGGTGCGTACCGCTCCAGATCGGCGACACGCTCGGCACCGGTGGCGTCCGGTGTGTCGAGCGCCACCTCGACGTCGGCGAGGACCAGGGGAGTGCCGGCGGAAGCCGCGGCGCTGGTGATCGTCGTGAGGTCGCGCCCGGCCACGAGCGCGACGTCGAGTTGCGCGGCGGGCACCGAGTCCGGTCGGCCGATGACGACCAGTTGCCCCTGGGGCGGGCGTGGCACGATAGCCGGGCCCTTCACCGCGTACGTGTCCCCGGTGAAGTCGATGTAGTGGAGACGGTCGCGGTCGAGGTAGCGACTGGTGGCCACGGACCGGATGACCGCGTCGTCCTCCCACGAATCCCACAGAGCGCGCGCGACCCCCACTCCGTCGCGGGATTCCCGGGTGCGTGCGGCCGGATCGGACACCTCCGGCCGCCCCCAGGTCCGGGCCGCCTCGGGGCGGTCCTCTTCCGCCACCACCCAGCCCGCCCGGCCTTGGGAGATGTGGTCCAGGGACGCCAGCTGGCTGGACACGTGGAAGGGTTCGGCGTAGGTGACCGCGACGACCGGTGCGATGCCGATCGTGGTCGTGGACGCCGCGACGAAGGCGGCGCGTTCCACCGCGCCGATACGGCCCACCGGGTTCGGTGAGACACCGGGCGGCAGCGTGCCGTCGTCCAGGGTGATCAGCGTGAAGCCGGCATTCTCCGCCACGGCGGCGACGCCGGCCACACGGCGTGGGGAGAGGAGCTGGTCGGGGGAGTGGGCGGCGCGGCGCCAGGCCGCAGGATGAGCGCCGTCGCCGTCGAGTTCGACGGCGAGATACAGGGCGGGGCCGGACATGGGTGATCCTTCCGAGTACACGTGAGCAGGCGGCCGCCAGGGCACGGCGAGGCGGCGGAGGGAATCAGACGTGTACGGAAGGACAGACCGCGGAGGAGGTGCGGCAGTAGTCGACGTGCCGCCGGATGATCAGACGCGTACCCGTGCAGGCACCGTGGGGCGCCGCGCAAGGTACGTGCATCGAGGGCCTCCACCCGTTCGGAGCGTGCAGGCTCACCGTACGTCGTGCGCTGATGCGGGTGTCAAGAGCATTGGTGCGGGCTCGGGAGTATCCGCCTCGCCGTGAACGGACGCGGCGACAGCGTTCACCGGTGCGCGGACGTACAAGCCACCGGCTGCGGGTGTGCGACAGTGCCGTCATGCTGATCGTCATGGCCGGTCTCCCCGGTACGGGAAAGAGTGCGGTCGCCGAGCGGCTGGGACGGGCGCTTCCCGCCACCGTGGTCTCCGTCGACCCGGTCGAGGCGGCGATGCTGCGTGCCGGCGTGGACCGCGGTCAACCGACGGGCCTGGCGGCCTATCTCGTCGCCGAGGCTGTGGCCGACGGGGTGCTGGCGCTCGGGCAGACAGCGATCATCGATGCCGTCAACGCGGTGGATGCGGCGCGCCGACAGTGGCGGCCGCTGGCCGAACGGCACGGTGTGCAGGCGGCGTTCATCGAGGTCGTGTGCTCGGACGAACGGGTGCACCGCCGACGGCTGGAGGGACGCTCCAGAGGCATTTCGGGCTTCGAGGAGCCGACTTGGGAAGCGGTACAGCGGCGACGGGCGGAGTACGAGCCCTGGGGGGAACCAAGGCTCGTGCTTGACGCGACCGAGGACCTGGCCGCCAACGTGACGAGGGCCCGGGCGTACCTGGCTGAGGAGTCCCCGGCCCGGTCCACGCGCTGAGCGCGCCGGTTGTGGTCGGGCCGGGTGATCGGTCGGCCCCGGGGAGGGAATGGACGACCGTACGGGTCGGCGTCACACGCTGTCGCGCAGATGGTCCCGTGCCCAGACCTCGAAACTCGTCAGGGGCAGACCTAGGTCACGTGCGAACTCGGGGCGGGCGGGCTGCGGATACTCGTTGATGCGAGCCTGCCCGAACCCCATGTCGGGCATCCCGGCGGCGGTGGCCTCCTCCGCGGTCATGTCGGGCGCGGCCAGTTCGATGCCCAGGGTGCGGGAGAGGATCGCGGCGACGTCCGTCATCGTCAGGAAGTCGCCCGCCAGTTCAAGCTCCACGCCGGCGAACTGCTCCGGCGCCGCGACGGCCGCGGCGGCTGCCGTTCCGATGTCGTCGACGGCGATCAACGACAGGCGTGTCGCGGGTTTCAGCAGACTCACCAGGCCGCCCTCGACCCCGCGGGGGAACATGATCTGCGCGGAGGGACGGAAGTTCTCCATGAAGAAGCCCGGCTTGATGAGCGTCCACTGTGCGAAGCCCGCGGCACGAACCCGGTCCTGAATCCCGGCCTTGGCCGTGTAGTACGGCTCCATCCAGGCCCAAGGCCCCTTGACCCAGTTGACGTGCTGCCCCGCGCCGGACACGGAGGTGTGGACGAACTGCGGGACATCCGCCTCCCGCGCACCCGCGATCAGGTTGGCCGCCTGGGCAACCTCGCCCTCGAAGCCGCGGCCAGCCATGTCGGGCATCTGGACGGAGAAGACGGAACGCACTCCGGCCGCCGCCCGCCGCACCGATGCGCGATCGTCGAGGTCGCCGATGACCAGTTCGGCGCCGAGCGCCTCGACGGCCTTCGCCCGAGCTGTCGTGGGGTCGCGGACCAACGCCCGGACGGGAACGCCGGCCGAGCGCAGCGCACGGGCGGTGGCGCCGCCCTGCTGACCTGTTGCACCGACGACCAGGACGGGGGCGGGCTTGGTGGTCATGCTGCTCCTCGGGGTGTTTGTCGTGCGCCTGAGCGTGGGTCGGACGGGTCGGCGGTGGCAGTCGAGCAGAAACGGCGGGGTCCGCCGTTTCCGGCTCCGTGTACGATACGGAGGGCCCCGCCACTTAGCAAGCTTCGGAGACAACGCCATGACGGCCCAGCGCGCAGACGCCCGGCGCAACTACGCCCGGATCCTTGCCGTGGCCGAGGAAGAGGTCGCCGCGCATGGCGCCGACGCCTCGCTGGAGCAGATCGCCCGCACCGCCGGAGTCGGATCGGCCACCGTGCGCCGCCATTTCCCCAACCGGCGAGCCCTGCTGGAGGCGGTGTTCAGCGAGCGGATCCAGGCCCTGTGCACCCGGGCTGAGGACCTCTGCGACGCCGACGATCCGCGCGCGGCACTGCTCGACTGGCTGAACGCGCTCACCGCCTACGCCACCTCCGCGCGCGGTATGGCCGACGCGCTGCTCCAGGACGGGACGGCGGACGCGGACCACGTGAACGTCTGCTCGGCGCGGCTCGGCGGCGCGGTCGACCCCCTCCTGCACCGAGCCGCCCGCGCCGGCGCTGTGACACCTGACGTCACCACCGCCGACCTGATCTCCCTGGTCACAGGCATCGCCCTCGCCACGGAACGCCATCCGGACCCAGCTGCCGAGGCGAACCGGCTACTCGCCTTGACGGTGCGAGGGGTCAGCCCCCAGGGGTGAGGCCGAGGTGCGCGAACCCGGTGACCGAGGCGGTCCTCGCCCCGTATCCGGCCGCGACCTTGACCGCTGGCCGATCTAGCCGTCTTCGTGGAGGAGGCCGGCTGTCAGCGCGGCGGTGTCATCGTGCAACTGGTTGCCGCTGTAGGCGATGAGGTCCTGGTGGAGGTGTTCCAGAAGTTGTCGGGGTGGGAGGGTGCCCCAGGCACGGACCCGTTGGGCGAGAGGGTAGAACTCACCGGCCGTGTTGCGGGTTTCGGTCACCCCGTCGGTGTAGAGCAGAAGCTGGTCACCGTTGAGGAAGCTGTGTTGATCGACGCGGTAGGGCTCGCTGACAAGCACGCCGAGATTGAGCGGTGGTGCGGGACTGCTGGCCTCCAGTTCCCTGACGTCGCCGTCGCGGATGATCAGGGGTGGCGGGTGCCCGCAGTTGACGAGTCGAAGAGTGTGCTGCTCCGGGTTGATCTCGGCGAAGATCGCGGTGACGAAGCGTTCGTCCATGTCGCTGCCCGCCAGCTGGGAAGCCCTGCGGGCGATGCTCGTTTCCACTCGTCCTGAGAGGGCGGCCAGGTCTGGTTCGTCATGGGCGGCTTCGCGGAACGCCCCGAGCAGTGCGGCGGCGGTCTCCACCGCGGTCAGGCCCTTGCCGCGCACATCCCCGATGACCAGGCGCACACCGTAGTCGGTGGGGACGGCTCCGTAGAGGTCGCCGCCGATGTGTGCCTCGGCGGCGGCGGAGAGGTAGAAACTCTCGACGTGGACGTCACCGATCCGACGGGGAACTGGTCCCAGCAGGACGCGTTGCGCGATCTCCGCCACGAAGCGCACATCGGCGAGGGTGGATTCGCGCCGGGTGCGGTGCAGGGCCAACAGGGTGCCCAGGGCGCCGACCAGAGCCGTACAGAGGTAGGCGGCCACGTAGTGGCGATCCCAGAGGTAGCCCACGTCGCGGCCCGCGCAGCACGGGGTACCGGCAAGAACCCCCTCGAACGCGATGGCGAACACGGTGACGAGGGCGACGACGGCGCACCCGTGACCGAAGGCGGCTACGAGAGGAAGGGCGATGAGAGCGAAACTGACGGGCCAGTTCGCGGGAGTCATGGGTTCCAGCGCCAGGATGACGGCGACGTACGCCAAGGGCATCCAGCGCACCCATGCCGGCAGCGCGGGCAGTGCCTGACCGCCGTCCAGTCCGGGCAAGGACTCCTGCCGTGCCTGGAGAGAGTGGCCGAGCCCCTTCACCCGAGTGCCTCCTGCGGTCGGGTGCCGTCGACGCAACCAGCCTTCGCTGAGCGGAAGGTAGCGGTGGGTGACCCACCTGCCTGCCATACGGCCTCAGCCTCGACGCGGGACCCCTGGCGCGGATTCGACACAAGTCCCATCGTCGCCTGCCGCGTGATGGCGGACCCGGCATTGCTCCACCAAGCGGCATGTCATGAGCGCATACCTCCCTGATCGACGGCCGGACCCGCCGGATCCGTGCCCGACGGCCCCTCTGGGCTCACGCCGAAGGACGGACGAGACGTCGGAGCCGCTGATCGCGGGCAGGAGCAGCGGTCACGGGCGGGAGTGGGCCGAGGCGGCCTCCTCAGCCGGGGCGTCGGGATCGGCCGGACGTACGGGTCCGTCACGCCGGCCTCCCAAGGTGAGGCACCACCCCAGGACAGCCCCCACCACGTACCAGAACAGATCCGGCGCGTTGAAAGTCGCCCCGAAGAGCGGGTGCAGAACGGTCGGGACGCCTGCGATCTGCCACAGCTCCACGGCCCAGCTGAATCCCAGCGCCGCCCCGGCCGCGACAACCGGCTGCAGCCGAGGTGCCACCAAGACCACGAGGGCGCACACCAGCACCGTATAGAGGGCATCGCCCGCGCACTTCGCGAAAGCCCCGCCAGTCCGCGACCTGATGCCGAGACCCGCCACGACGGTCACTACCGCTACCCCGAAAGCCCACCATCGCCTGGTCGCCACCAGCGCCTCCAAGATTCGGCCCAGGTCCGCCAAGGTAGCCGAACCAGGTCGCCATCCAGTGCCGAGCATCGAGCCTCTCGCTCACCGATCCGGCCGACCCAAGTGCGCGTGTCCGAGCGGACGTTGTGGGGAGGGAGAGGGAGGAGCTCACCGGACGCCCTCGATCACGTCGTGTGTCGGGCCGCCGCGTACGGGTCGCGGCCGGTTGCCGCGACGAGGCGGGCCAGCGGAGGGGCGTCCGCAGGAACGTCAACCGCGGTTCCGAACATCCCCATGGAGCGGGCCGTGTCCCCCAACTCGGCCACCGATGCGTCCAATTCAGCCACGACCGGCGCGAGACCCGCGTCGTCCGCGTACTGCTGCCCGGTGGCCCGGGCCAAGTCCCAGGCGTGCACCGTCACATCGAGCAGCGCCATCGAGCCGACGAGCCGGGCCGGCATGTTCATTGCGCCGGTCAGGCCGTCCTCGGCGCCCGGCCGCGACCACGCCGCCGCAAGGGCACGAGCCTCGGTCGCGAAACTCTCACGCCAGTCGGGCCCCGAGCCCACCCGGTCCGGCGTCTTCGTGAAGTCCGACTCCTCCTTCGCGGCCAACTTCTGAAACTCCACCACGACGTGGAGCAGATGGTTCAGCAGTCCCTTCACGTCGTACTCCGGACACGGGGTGGGACGGCCGAGATCGGCGTCCGACAGGGCGACGACCACCGGCACGGCCCGCGCCACCGAGATGTCGAGGAGCTCACCAAGACTGTCCTTGTGCTTGTTCACGTCCATGCCTCGACCGTACGGACGACACGCCAGGGCCGTCTTGAACAAACGCGCCAGCCGCCGGCTCGCCCCCGTACGATCCCGGCATGTCCGCCCATGACGAGCAGCCTCGGGACACCCGGGGAATCGTCGATCCCTCCGCGCTGCTCACCCGCGTACGGTTCCGCCGGCACGAACCCGCTGCGGTCCTGCGCCCGTACGTGGAGACGTACTGGCTGATCGACTGGGACCTGCCCGCTCCTTACGCCTCGCACGTCCTCCCGCACCCTTCCGTGAACCTCACCTTCCAGTGGGAGGAGGACGAGGGTCCGCCCTACGGGGAACTGACCGGGGTCAGCGCCCCCGGCCTCTACACCCGCAAGCTGCACGGGCGCGGCCGGGTCTGTGGGGTGAAGTTCTGGCCGGGGGCCTTCCGACCGTTCGCCCCGGATGTTCCGGTCGCCGACTGGACGGGGAAGGTGTTGGCGTACGAGGAGGTGTTCCCGCAGGCCGCAGACCCGGCCGCCATCCTCGAACCCGCCGACGACCCCGACCGCGTCGCCGCGCTGGACGCCTACCTGCTCACCCTCGCCCCCGCCGCCCCCGACCCGCAGGCCGAACTGGCCCGCCGGCTCGTTGCCCGCATTCGCGACCCGCGCCAGGGAGTCCGCCGGGTCGCCGACCTCGCCCGCGAAGAGGGCCTGTCGGTGCGCTCGCTGCAACGCCTGTTCAACGACTACGTCGGCGTCAGCCCCAAGTGGTGCGTGCTGCGCTACCGCATCCACGAGGCCATGGAGACGGCCGGCCGCCAGGACGACATCGACTGGCCCGCCCTCGCCGCCGACCTGGGCTACGCCGACCAGGCCCACCTCGTACGGGACTTCCACGCAACCGTGGGGGTCCCCCCGACGGCTTACCCGAGCGGCTAGGGGCTCTGCCTGATCCGAGGAGCCCGGCGCCGTAGTGCGCGGCGGTCTCCTCATGGAGCGCGGCCAGGCCACGTCGTTGCCCCAGGCGCTTGGTGGTCCGCCGTCGCGGCCCTCTCCCTCCCGTTGGTCTGGGTCCACCTCACCCTTTCCTCCCCTTGCTCTGGCTGATAACGGGTACGCGGGGTCTGCCAGGCGGATTTCGTGGCGGAGTCGGGAGCCCGCCGCTCCGCCGGACGGAGGCCACCTGGCCCCGGCGAGTCCGCTGCCCACGCACGATGCCCTTGGTGCAGGCTCGCCAGGTAGACCCCCACAGCCGGCTACTCGCCCGCAACAGCCGTACCAAGCAGGGAGAACAGCATGACCGCCGAGCACGATGTCGTGGCAGTGATCCTCAAGGACCACCGTCGTATGGAAGACCTCCTCCGCCGGATGCGGAGTGTGGAAGCGGACCGCGCCAAGGCGCTGGAACAGTTCTCGGCCCTGCTCATCGCCCATGGGGAGGCCGAAGAGTCCCAGGTGTACGGCGCACTGAAGCGGTTCAAGGACGTCGACAACGAAGAGGTGGAGCACGGCGCCGAGGAACATCACGAAGGGAACGCAGCCCTGCTGGCGCTCCTGGAGGTGACCGAGGTCGGGTCCGACACCTGGGACACCCGCCTTGAAGCCTTGGCGAAAGCGGTGTCGCACCACCTCGACGAGGAGGAACGCACCATCCTCAACGACGCCCGGGAGAACGTCCCCGACGAGCGTCGTTCGGAGCTCGGAGCCGCCTTTCTCCAGGAGCGCGAGAAGCAACTGGCGGCGGACTGCGGCAGCGTGGACGCTGTGCGAGCCATCGTGAAGGGGTGATCGACGCTGCATCCGGTGGGCCGTCGGCACGCCAACGCCGACGGCCTCCTCGTGGAGGCGGTAGAGGTGATCCCCGCTGTTCAGCGCCTTCCGGTCCGGCCTCGGTAGGCGATGAAGTGGTGGGCCGGAACGACAGCGAGCCATGTCAGCATCGCGACGTCGGTGTCGTAGAAGGCGACCGCGATCGACACCGCGAAGACGACCGCGCTGGAGAGGAGCTGCGCCGTGAACGTGCGACGCGCCGCGGACGCGGGAGCCTCGGGTGACGCATGCGTCTGATGCCGGGTGAGAAGCAGGACCATGACGTGCACCGTTTCCACGGCCGCGACGGTGCCGGCGTAGAGCGCGATGGTCTGTGGGTGTGACGCGTATTGGGCGAGCAGTGTGGTCGGGTAGGGCAGCACGGCGGCCAGGCCGAGCCCGAGGAGGGTGAGCCGTGTGACCAGAGGGGAGACGCTGGACAGCGGTGCGAGAATGCGTCGCTGGTCGCGCCAGAAGCCGGCAAGTACGGCGAAACTCAGGGCGGCGGCACCGAGGTTGGGCCACGTCGAGCGCAGCGCCTCCTTGAACGCTTCGCCCTTGAGGTGCTGAGGGATGTGCAGATCCAGGACGAGCAGGGTCATGGCGATGGCGTAGATGCCGTCGGACAGCGTCACCAACCGTTCCGTGTCGGCCCGGGACGTTGCCTCTGCGCTCGCATCCGTCATGGGCTCACGGTACGACCAGGACGGAACGTGACCGCCGCGCCGCTCCCGGAGCGCCCTACGCTTCCGACGCGGGTGCGTCGATGCGGAGTGAAGCCCACAGCAGGGCCGCGGCATACGTTCGGTAGGGCGCCCACGCCAGTGCGCGGCGGCGCGTCTCCTCGATGCCCGGGTCGGCGCCGAGCTGCCACGCCTTCTGGACGGCGCGGCGGATGCCTATGTCACCGGCGGGCAGGATGTCCGGGCGCTTGAGCTGATGGATGAGGAACATCTGGGCGGACCACAGCCCCACGCCGTGCACGGCGGTCAGATCCGTCAGCGCCGTGGTGTCATCGACATCGTCCATGTTCTCGAGGTCGATCGTTCCGTCGTCCTGGCGTCGGGCCAGGTCGTGCAGATAGGCGGCCTTGGCGCGGGAGAGGCCACAGGTGCGCAGATCTTCTTCGGTGAGGGCAAGGAGGCCGCTCGGGGTGACCGCACCGCCGGCGGCCGCCGTGACACGGGCGAAGATGGTCAGCGCCGCGGCGACGGAGATCTGCTGGCCGACGATGTGCAGGGCCATCGCTTCGAAGTTGGTGGAGGACGGGAAGTCGCGCTCCGCCCAGTCGAACGGGTCGGGCCGGCCGACCGTCTCGATCAGACCACCGAGGACGGGATCGGTGGCCAGGTGACGGTAGGCGACGGTGTTCGGACGCCTCATACGGACTCCCGTGCCCTGGGTGGAAGGGGTGGTCGATTCCAGTCTCGGCGGAAGGGCGTGCGGCCGCCCGCGTAGCTGTCAGGAGGGGGTGCGGCGGTGGCGCTGGTAGTGGCGGGCGGAGCGGGCGCGGTTGCCGCAGCCGGCTGAGCACCATTCCCTGCGGGGGTGGTTCTTGACGAAGTACAGGACGCATCCCGGCCCCAGGCAGGCGCGCAGTTGGTGGCGGGTGTCCTGGCTGAAGAGTGTGACGGCTTCGTCGGCGATGGCGGAGATGGCCGCTGCCGCGCCCTCGCCGTTGGCCCGCAGGTGCCGCGCGGGCTCCTGGCCCGGCGCCCAGGACAGGGCGGACCAGTGGGGTGTGTCACCGGCGGCTCGGTTGAGCCGGCCGACCGCCCCCTGCAGCGCGCCGGTTCCGCTCGTGGCCGCCGAACGCGTGTCCTCGGTGGCTTCCTCGGCCAGTCGACGCAGAGCGTCGCGAAGGTCGGTCAGTCGGCGGCCGAACTGCTCAAGGGCAGAAGCGGGCAGGGCGGCGACATCGTCCGGCGTCATCAGATCCGTCCGGGGAGCGACAGCCCGCAGCCACGCTTTGGTGCCCACGGTGTCGATCAGCGCGTCGTGCACCCCGTCCCGGTCGGCCCAGATGGTGTTCATCAGCTCCACGGGGAGGGGCTCGCCCAAGAGCGGTGCGCTGGTGTCCATGCCATCGAGACTATCGCGGTTCTAACGGTTGGGGGAGGCGTCATCCGTTGACATGTCGCACGTCGCGTGTCAGGATTGTTCTAATGGTTGGATATGCCTGCAACCATTAGGGCTGGTCGGCGAGCAAGGGCGAGCCGCCCCCGTCGGGCTGGTAGCGCCTGGTGGGCGGGAGGGCGCGGTCGTTTCGGCGCCCACCTGCACCCGTATGCGGAAGGGGAGAAAGATGACCATCCCGGCGCGCAAGCCCGCGGCAGGGTTCCACGAAGGCGAACTGGCCGTGCAGCATCGGGCCGGCGTGACAAGGGACGCGTCCCGACTCGCTGGCATGCTGGCCCCCGCCCAGCTGGGCGGCGGAATCGCCCGGTTCCTGGAGGACAGGACCTTCGCGGCGATCACCGCACGCGATGAGCGAGGCACGCTGTGGATCTCCCCGCTCACGGGCTCGGCCGGGTTCCTGGACGTCGCGTCGTCGACCGCTCTGGACGTGCACGCCCTGCCCGTCGAGGGCGATCCGCTTCGACACCTTTCGGCGCGACAGCCGGTCGGACTGATCGTGGTCGAGTTCGCCGTCCGCCGGCGTCTGCGCATCAACGGGGAGTTGTCAGGCAGGAGCAGCGACGGACTGCGCATCGACGTGGAGCAGGCGTACGGCAACTGTCCCCAGTACATCCACAGGCGGCACCTCCATACGGT
The DNA here is from genome assembly GCF_040650615.1 of Streptomyces sp. NPDC048643. Lineage (NCBI taxonomy): Bacteria > Bacillati > Actinomycetota > Actinomycetes > Kitasatosporales > Streptomycetaceae > Streptomyces > Streptomyces sp. NPDC048643. Next base: position 12,175 of record NZ_JBEZHO010000045.1, on the reverse strand, counting down.
CGACGTCTCACCCAGCGGCGTGGAGCCCGTCCGGCGAGCAAGCGCTCTGGCATCGGAGGATGTCGACCTGATCGGCCTGTCCGACACGCTCCTGGTCGGCACCACGCACCCCACGCGCGGCAACGACGCGTCGCACCGCGGAGGATCGCCGGGATTCGTCCGTGTCCAGGACGGGGAACTGTGGTGGCCCGACTACTCGGGCAACAACATGTTCAACACCCTCGGCAACATCGAAGCCGATCCTGAAACCGCCCTGCTCTTCTGTGACTTCGCCACCGGTCGCACGCTGCATCTGTCCGGTCGAGCCGTCGTCGAATGGACCGACCCAGGTGCCCCCGGCGACGATGACCACACCGGTCGACGGGTCCGTTTCACCCCGCGGCACGTGGTGGCCGGGCGCCTGCTCCCGGTGCAGGCCGACTCCGTCGCCGCAGCCCCCGACAATCCACCGCTCACGGGGCGGCCTGCGCCGCTGCGACGAACGTCGACGGAGACTGAGCCGGTTGCGGGAAAAGGGGCCCCGGTGGGTACCGGCCTGTCGTGACCCGGCGTCGAAGAGCCGGCCCCGTTGAGACTCCGCGGAGTCTTCGGCGTCCAGGTGGTCAGAACAACTTTGGCTGCTCGACGAGCGGGGTTCGACGACGCTCGGGTCCACGGTCGTGCCGGGCGGCCCTTTCATCACCGAACAGCGGTGCCGTCCCGCACTCGTCGGGCACGGCCGGGACGACGGCCGGACCGGCGTCGTCCTGGCGCAGCGGCGCGTCCCGGTCGAACTCGTCCGGGGTCATGCGCGTCCAGTCGCGCGCCCGCTGCTCGCTCACTCGTCGTCTCCCACCGTTGTTTCCGGTATTTGCCCCCTCGCGCTGTTCTCATTCCCAGCAGCCGCTCGTACCTATCAGAGTCTTCGGAGGGGACCGCAACCGACTGGGTTCGTGAGGACGCGGGTGCAAAAGACCGGTGCTGTGTCGCGGGGGGGCAGCGAACGGTGATGCCGGTGGCGTTGCTCCCCGGCGACACGGCAAAGGCGCCGCCCCGAGCTCCCGTCGCAAGCCGACCATGCCTCGGCGCGCCCACGGGGGCAGGGGGAACGACTCGGGTACGACGGCCTGGAAGATGAGTACGGCAGCTCATGCCCCGGCCGTGACGAGCGCCGACGATGAAGTCCTCCATCGTCAAGACCGGGAGCCTGCTCGTGCTCAGCCGTGCCGCCCGTACCCTGATCCCCGCCGTCGGACGGTTGTCCGTGACCTGCGCCCCTGGCGTGCGGCTCGCGCCGGGCAGCATCATCGCCGCGAACCACAGCTCCCTCGCGGACCCCGCCGTCGTGATCGCCGCCCTGCACCGTCTCGGAGTCTCGCCGGTCGTCATGGCCACCGCGGGGATGTGGCGCATCCCGCTGCTCGGCCGAGCCCTCACCCGCGAAGGACACATCCCCGTGTACCGACGCGACCGGCGGGCCGCCGGTGCGCTCGACCTTGCCGCAGAGGCCCTGCGGCAGGGGCGGCTCGTGCTCATCTACGCCGAAGGCGGCCTGCCCCGTCGTAAGGACGCCGCGGATGCGGCTCCCGGAGAGTTCCGTAGCGGCCTGGCACGTCTCGCCGAGCTCACCGGCGCCCCCGTCGTGCCCGTGGGTCAGGCCGGTGCCCGCCGGGTCACCTCGGGCAGCATGATCAAGCAGCTCGCGGGTCTTGTCACGGCGCCGCTGCGCCGACCCGACCTGCACGTCCATGTGGGCGCCCCGATCGTCCTGGCCGGCGACAGCACCGTACGTACGGCTCGGGCCCGCGCCGCGGTGACCGCCGCGTGGAGGACGGCCGCGGCGAACGTCGGTGACCCTGCCGCGCTCGCCGCATAGCCTGCTGGGCGGCTCCCCCCGGCACTCGTCGCCCAGCCACACCGCAGCCGCGCGTCATCATCGGACCGGCATCACGGCGTCGTGCACCGATCACCAGGAGTCCCTGCTGTGGGGGCGGGAACATCAACACCTCCCAGGATGCTGACTCCAGCAGCGGAGAAAGGCAGACATCGTGCACGGTGAGTACAAGGTTCCCGGCGGCAAGCTGGTCGTCGTGGATGTGGACGTAGACGAAGCAGGCGGCGTCCTGCGGAACACGCGGGTGGCAGGGGACTTCTTCCTGGAGCCGGACGAGGCGCTCGACGCGGTGAACCACGCCCTGGACGGCGCGCCCGTCGAGACCGACGCGGCCGGTCTGACCGCGCGGATCGAGGCGGCCCTTCCCGAGGGCACCGTGATGTACGGGCTCACTTCGGAGGGCGTCGCCATCGCGGTGCGACGAGCGCTGGCGCACGCCACCGACTGGACCGACTACGCGTGGCAGCTGATCCACGAGGGGCCGCAGGCTCCCGCTCTGCACATGGCCCTGGACGAGGTCCTGACCGCAGAGGTCGCCGCGGGGCGCCGGCCCCCGACCCTCAGGGTGTGGGAGTGGGCCGACCCGGCGGTGATCATCGGCAGTTTCCAGTCGCTGCGCAACGAGGTCGACGTCGAGGGCTCGCGGAGACACGGCATCGACGTCGTGCGCCGCATCTCGGGCGGTGGGGCGATGTTCGTGGAGCCGGGCAACACGATCACCTACTCGCTCTCGGTACCGGAAGCGCTCGTGCAGGGACTGTCCTTCCAGGACAGCTACGCCTATCTCGACGACTGGGTGCTCGGTGCCCTCGGTGACATGGGCATCACCGCCTGGTACCAGCCGCTCAACGACATCGCCACCGACCAGGGCAAGATCGCGGGGGCAGCTCAGAAGCGGGTCGTGGGACCGGACGGCGGCCCCGGCGCCGTACTGCACCACGTGACCATGGCGTACGACATCGACGCCGACAAGATGCTCGACGTGCTGCGGATCGGTCGGGAGAAACTGTCCGACAAGGGCACCAAGAGCGCGAAGAAGCGTGTCGATCCTCTGCGTCGGCAGACCGGCCTTTCACGAGAGGCCGTCATCGAGCGGATGATCGACTCGTTCCGCCTCCGGTACGGACTCGCCGACGGGAAGGTGACCGACGCGGAACTGGCTCGCGCGCAGGAGCTGGCTCGTACGAAGTTCACCTCGCCGGAGTGGACCGCTCGCGTCCCCTGACGAGGGCCGCGGTGGAGGCGCTGCCCCGGCTCCACCGCCGCTCCGCTCGACGGTCAGGCCTCCGGGTCCGGAAGGGGTGTCACCTCGGTGAGTTGCTCGCGCAGGTAGTTCCAGATCACCGAGACGAGCGCCGCCGCGGGTACGGCGAGCAGGCTGCCGACCACACCCGCCAGGGACCCGCCGAGAGTCACCGCCAGCAACACCACCGCGGCGTGGAGGCCCAGACCACGGCTCTGGATCATGGGCTGGAAGACGTTCCCCTCCAGCTGCTGCACCACCAGGATGATGGCCAGCACGATCAGCGCGTCGGTCAGACCGTTCGACACCAGGGCGATGAGGACAGCGACGAATCCGGCGAAGACCGCGCCCACGATCGGGACGAAAGCGGTGACGAACGTCAGCACGGCCAACGGAAGCACCAGCGGAACGCCGAGGATCCACAGGCCGGCGCCGATGAGCACGGCGTCCAGCAGACCGACGAGCGCCTGGGAACGTACGAAGGCGCTGAGAGTGTCCCAGCTCCGTTCCGCGACCGTCGGAACGTCGGTGGCCAGGCGCCCGGGGAGCTGGCGGGTCAGCCAGGGAAGGAACCGCGGCCCGTCCTTGAGGAAGAAGAACATCAGGAACAGGGCCAGAACAGCGGTGACCAGGCCGTTCAGAACCGTGCTCACTCCCGTGACCAGAGCGGTGACGACGCTGCCGACACTGTTCTGGATCCGGGTGATCGTCGCGTCCGAGGCCTTGGAGATCTGGTCGTCACCGATGTTCAACGGCGGACCCGAAGCCCATTCCCGCACCTTGTGAATGCCCTGCACGACCCCGTCGGTCAGCTCTCCGGTCTGTGACGCCACCGGCACCGCGATCAGAGCGACGACCCCCAGAGCGACGACGAGGAACAGCACGGTCACGGCGGAGGCGGCGAGCGCGGGCGGCCAGCCGCGCCGACGCAGGAATCGAGCGAAGGGCCATGTCAACGTGGTCAGGAACAACGCCACGACCAACGGCCAGACCACCGACCACATTTGCCCCACGACCCACAGAGCCACCCAAACCATCACGAGGATCAGCAGCAGTTCGACCGAAAGACGTGCGGATGTCCGCAGGGCGGCACGGGTTCTCGTGGAACTCAACGGGGCAGTCATGCCATCACCCTATGGGCGCACCGGGGATGGTCCGTCAGCCCGTCCTCCGGAGGAGAACGGCCGCGCCGGCTGCCCGGGATCGGCCTGCCCGTTTTCAGGCGATCTCGGACCGTGCCTCGGCCGACTCGTTGACCATCCGCGTCGTCGTGCGTCCCGCCTGCAAGTCGGTGAACACACAGTCCCAGCGGTCGCCCAGTTCCTTCAGCGCCTCGGCCGGCGGATTGCCGTCCGTCGCCGCGTTCAGATCGGCCATCTCGGCGAAGAAGCCGTCCAGCGCGGGGGAGGTGATGAACAGGAACCGGACCTCGGCGCGACTGACGTTGTACGGCCGATGCACCATCCCCCGAGGCACCACCGCGTAGTCCCCAGCCCCCAGCGTGAGGGTCTGTTCGCCGATGTCCAGAGTCAGTTCGCCGTGCAGGACACGGAAGGCCTCCTCGTGCTGTTCGTGAACGTGCGGCGGCGGCCCGGGCGCTCCCGCCGCATGCGCATACTCGATCAGGGAATACGCGCCGCCCGTCGCCGTACCGTCGATCTTCACCGTCATCGGAGCACCGGTCGGTCCACGGAACAGTCGGCCCTGCCCCGCCGCGATCACCATCGGATCACTCATGTTCGCCGTCCCTGCATGTGGTTCGCCACACCTGCACGCGCTTCCCATCACACCATCCTCCCGCCCCTTTCCATCACGCGCATGACGGGCACCGTGACGGTAAGCACCCGCGTGTGCGCGGTCGGTCGCGCGCCGGGTCACCAGGCCGGTGAGCAGCAAGGGTGACGCCACCTGCAAGAATCGGCTCACGCAACCCAGCTCCCGGGCACGCCGGCAGCCCCGATGGATCGCGGAACCACTACGAAAGGCCATCAGCTGTGTCTGTTCGTCGAGTTGTTGTAGTCGGCGGTGGCGCCATGGGCTCCGCGGCGGCGTGGCGGCTCGCCGCACGCGGCGATGACGTCACCTTGCTGGAGCGCTTCTGGCCCGGCCACGACCGCGGCAGCTCCCACGGCACCTCGCGCATCTTCCGCCTCGCGTACGCCGATCCCTTCTATGTCGACCTCACGGTGCGGGCGCTGCCCCTGTGGCAGCAGCTCGAGGCGGCCACCGGCCGGCAGGTCCTCACGCTCACCGGCGCCGTCGACCACGGCCCGGCCGCCGTCATCGACGCGCTGCACGACGGCTTGACCCGTCTGGGACGCCCGGCCGAACGCCTCGTTCCCGAACAGGTCGCCGAGCGCTGGCCCGGACTGCGCGCCGACACCAGCGCCCTGTACCACCCCGAGGCAGGACGGCTGCACGCCGACGAATCGGTCGCCGCATTCCAGCAGGCGGCGCGAGATCTCGGAGCCGACGTCCGGCACGGAGTGCGCGTCAGCGGGGTGTCCGTCCAGGGCGACGGCGTTCGTGTGCGCGTCGAAGGCCAGGACGACATACGGGCCGACGCAGCGGTCGTGGCCGTCGGGAGCTGGACGGCCAGTCTGCTCGCGAACGGGTCCGACAGCCCCCTTCGCAGCCTTCCGGCGCTGCGCGTCACCCAGGAGCAGCCCGCGCACTTCCCCGCCGCCGACCCACTGTCCTGGCCCAGTTTCATCCACCATCCCGGCGCCGCCCTGCCGGCCGTCGGCCCGACCGTGGACGGTGTCTACGGGCTCGGCAGCGTCGACGGCGTGAAGGCCGGATTCCACGGGATCGGCCCGGTCGTCGACCCCGAGCACCGCGACCGTACGCCCGACCTCGAGACGGTCCGGGCACTCGCCGCGTACGCGGAACGCTGGTTGCCCGGCGTGCAGCACACCGCGCCCGAACCCCTCACCTGCCTCTACACCACCACCACGCAACACGACTTCATCGCCGACCGGCAGGGCCCCGTCACCGTCTTGGGCGGCTGCTCCGGACACGCCTTCAAATTCGCCCCGGTCCTCGGCGAGCTGGCAGCCTCTCTCACCCACGGGCAGCCTGGTCCGGACCGCTTCGGGCTCGGACGTCCCTGAACCGGATGCCTTCCGACAACGAGGCGAGCTTGACGCCGAGTTGGCGAAGCCGGCTCGGACTTCCCTTCACCCGAGGTGAGGCAGTGCGGTGAATCCTGTCAGCGCGGGTCCTGCGGGGAGATCAGACCGCTCTCGTAAGCGAGCACGACGGCCTGCACGCGGTCTCTCAGATCAAGCTTGGACAGGATGCGGCCGACGTGGGTCTTGACCGTGGTCGGGCTGAGGAACAGGCGGTCCGCGAGTTCGGCGTTGCTGAGGCCGGTCGCCAGCAGACGCAGCACCTCCAGCTCGCGTGGGGTCAGCCCGGACAGGTCGCGGCGGAGCCCGTTCCGCGGGGACTCCTGGCGGTGCGCGAACCGTTCGATCAGCCTGCGGGTGATGGCGGGTGCGAGCAGCGCGTCGCCGGAGCGCACCAGGCGCACGGCGGCCACGAGGTGCTCGGGGGTGACGTCCTTGAGCAGGAAGCCGCTCGCTCCGGCGGTGAGCGCCGCGTACACGTAGTGGTCGAGGTCGTACGTGGTGAGGATGATGACCCGGGTTCCGTCCGTGCCGTCAGGTGCGCCGGCGAGGATGCGCCGAGTGGCCTCGATGCCGTCCATCCTCGGCATCCGGATGTCCATGAGGACGACGTCGGGCCGGGTGCGCCTGACGGCGTCGACCGCCTCGGCCCCGTCCGCCGCCTCGGCCGTCACCTCGATGCCGTCGGCGGCGAGGATCATCCCGAACCCCGTACGCACCAGGGCCTGGTCGTCCGCGATGACGGCACGCAGCGCGGGCCCGCTCACACCGCCTCCCACGGCATCCGGGCCGTAACCCGGTATCCGCCGGCGAGTGTGGGCCCGGCGGTGAGCTCGCCGCCGTAGAGAGCGAGCCGCTCGCGCAGCCCGATCAGGCCGCGGCCGTTGCCGTCCACCGTGTGCGAGTCCCGGACGGCTCCGGTGTCGCGCACCTCGATCTCCAGCCATGAGCCGGTGCAGCCGATCGCCACCGTCGCGTCGGCGCCCGCCGCGTGCTTGATCGTGTTGGTGAGCGCCTCCTGGACGACGCGGTACGCCGTCAGTTCCACCCCGGGCGGCAGCGGAACGGCGGGCAGTGACACCGTCAGGGCCACCGGTGTCCCGGCGGCCCGCACGCGCTCGGCCAGGGCGTCGAGCTGTTCGAGACCGGGCTGCGGTTCCAGGCCGTCGGCCGCGTTGTCGGCCGTGCCGGTGTCCGGGCCCGCGAGCAGGCCCATCACATGGCGGAGTTCGGACATGGCGGCGCGGCCACCGGCCTCCACCGCCAGCAGCGCCGCCTTCGACCGCTCCGGGGCCGCGTCCATCACCTTGCGCGCCGCGCCCGCCTGAATGACCATCACGCTCACATTGTGGGTGACGACGTCGTGCAGTTCGGCGGCTATACGGGCGCGCTCCTCCTCGACGGCCCGGCGCATCGCCGTCTCCTGGGCCTGCTCCAGGTCCGTGAAGCGCTTCCGGCTGGCCTCCAGCCGCAGACGTCCAAGACGGACGAAGGTGGCCAGCACCCCGACGACCAGGAGCACGACAGCGGGACTCGACCAGCCGGGGAGCACGGGGTCCGACTCCCTGAATGCGACACCCGCCAGTACCGCGGTGACGACCAGCACGACCATCGCCCGCATCCGGTACCGGCTGAACGCAACGGCCCCGTACACGCCGATACTGCAGGTCAGTACGTTGATCCAGGAGACGCCGTCACCTATCGCCAGGGCGGCGAAGGCCACCACCGTGAACGCGAGCAGCGGATACCTGCGCCGGGCCACGAGAGGCAGCGCCGACAGCACGACCAGCACCCAGGGCACGGACGGTTCCGGTTCGTACACGACCTCCGGACCGGGAACGGTGGGCGGGTACGGCAGCGCGCCCGGGCTCTGCGACACGACCTTGGAACTGATCCGGACCGGTCCGTCGCCGGGATAGCGCGCTGCCACGACCAGCGCGACGACGGTCAGCACGACCGCCAGCGTCGCGTCCACCCAGATCGCACGCCGCGACAGCGGCACCGGCTCACCCTCCGGTCGCAACGCGTCGCGAACATACGCCCACCACGTCCACGGTCGCAGTACGTCCCTGACCCGCTCCCGCCATATGTTCGCCGACCGCGCCTCACACGGCCGCCCGCCGGGGTCCTCCGTCTTCATCCGCACATTGTGCGGCCCCGCGACACGCGTCCGCCTCCACCTGCACGGCCATGGTTCCGGTCCGCCAGGAGTACTCCTCGGGGATGACCCCTCGGCCGGGTCATCCGCGGGGAGGGCCCGATGTCGGTGCCGCGGTCGACGCGCCGTGCCGACGCCGGCCCGTACGTTCGCCGGGCGCGCACAGCACAGCGGCTTTCCCACCACGAAGGACGGACACCCCCATGACTCAGGTGATCGAACTGCAGGGCGTGGCCAAGCGGTACGGCGGCACCGACACCGCGGCGCTCGGACCGCTCGACCTCGCAGTGGCCGAGGGCGAGGCCCTGGCAGTGACGGGCCCCTCCGGCAGCGGCAAGTCCACCCTGCTCAACCTCGTCGCCGGACTCGACCGGCCGAGCGAAGGCACCGTGACCGTCGCCGGGCAGCGCGTCGACCGACTCGGCGAGCACGCACTGGCCCGGTTCCGCCGCGAACGGATCGGCATGGTCTTCCAGTTCTTCAACCTCCTCGACGACCTCACCGTCGCCGACAACATCCAGCTTCCTGCCCAACTGACCGGCGCCGCCCGCCGAACCGCGGCATCCCGCGCCGGAGAACTGATGGAGGTGCTGGGCATCCACAAGCATGCCCGCGCCTACCCGGGCCGGCTGTCCGGCGGCGAACGCCAACGCGTCGCGGTGGCGCGGGCCTTGGTCAACAAGCCCGCCCTGCTGCTCGCCGACGAGCCGACCGGCGCACTGGACACCGCATCGGGACAGGAGGTGCGGGAACTGCTCGTGGATCTGCACCGCGGCGGGCAGACCGTCGTCCTGGTCACGCACGACCTGGAACTGGCACGGGCCTGCGCGCAGCGCACCATCCATCTCGTGGACGGCCTCATCGCCGCCGACACGCGTGCGCAGGCCGTCCGATGATCCGGCTCGGCAGCGGTCCGCTGGGGCGGGTTGTGCGCTCAGGGGTCGGCAGACGACGCGTCCAGACCCTGGTGATCGCCGTGGCCACGATGATGGCGGTGGCCTCGGCGGTGGTCGCCGGTTCCCTCCTCATCGCCACGAACGCCCCCTTCGACCGTGCCTTCGCCCAGCAGCGCGGCGCACACCTCACCGCGGACGTCGACCCCGCCCGGGCGAACGCCGCCCACCTGAGGGCCACCGGCCGGGTCGACGGGGTCACGGCGAGCGCGGGCCCCTTCCCCGCCACCTCGATCAGCCCGGTTGACGGTCATGGCGGGCACCTGCCCGCGCTGACCCTGGTCGGACGGTCCGGCCCGTCGAGCGACGTCGACGCACTGGAGCTCAAGTCGGGCCGCTGGGCGCGAAAGCCCGGAGAGATCGTGCTGTCCGCGTCGTTCGCCGGCGAGTTCCTCAAACTCGGCTCCACGCTGACCAGTTCCGACACCGCCAAGGGCCAGACCCTGACCGTCGTCGGCTTCGCCCTGTCGGCCAGTGAGAGCGCCGACCTCTGGGCGATGCCGTCCCAGGTCAGGTCACTGGCGACCGGAGACAGCCGCCTCACGACCCAGATGCTCTACCGCTTCGACTCCGCGGCCACGAAGTCGCAGATCGCCGGTGACCGCAAGAGTCTTGCAGCCGCCCTGCCCTCCGGCGCGCTGGTGGGTACCCAGTCCTGGCTGGACACCAAACGTGCTGCCGATCAGGGAGCGGCGGCCACGATTCCGTTCCTGATCGCGTTCGGCGTCCTCGGCATCGTGATGTCGGTGATCATCGTCGGCAGTGTGATCAGCGGCGCCGTCGGCACCGGCCTGCGCCGCATCGGCATCCTGAAGGCCATCGGCTTCACTCCGAGCGAGGTCGTACGGGCTTATGTGGCCCAGGCGTTGATCCCGGCCGGCGCCGGTATCGCGCTGGGAGTCGTCCTGGGCAACCTGCTGGCCGTGCCACTGCTGGAGGACACCGAATCGGTGTACGGCACCGTGTCCCTCTCGGTGGCCTGGTGGGTGGATGTGTTGGTGCCCGCCGCCGCGCTGCTCGTGGTCGCCGTCGCGGCGCTGGTGCCCGCGTTGCGGGCGGGCCGGCTGCACACCGTCGAAGCCATCGCCGTCGGCAGGGCGCCCCGCACCGCACGCGGTCAGTGGGCGCACCGGGTCGCGGGGCGGCTGCCGCTGCCACGACCTTTGACGTACGGCCTTGCCAGCCCCTTCGCCCACCCCGTGCGGGCGATCGCGATGGTCCTCGCGGTGGCCTTCGGAACGGCAGCCGCGACGTTCGCGGTGGGTCTGACGCAGTCCCTCAACGCGGTGGCCGGCGCGCAGGATCCCGAGGAACGCGCCGACGTCACCGCCATCACCGGCATGTCGTCATCGGGCAACGGACCGCGCCGGGCAGGGCCGAACCAGGAGCAGTCCTCGGCCGGCCCGGAACGAGAGCCCGCCGCGGCGGGGGCGGCTCATAAGGACGCGTCGGCCGACGCGAAGCGGCTGCGTACCGCCATCGCGGCACAGCCGGGCACCGCCTTCTACTACGGCATGGCACAGGGGGACGCCACGGTGTCCGGAGTCTCCGGCACGGTACGGGCCAGCCTCTACCAGGGCGATTCACGCGCCGGCAGCTACGAGATGATCGCCGGCCACTGGATCACCGGCCGCGGTCAGGTCGTGGTTCCCACGCACTTCCTGGAGGCGACCGACACCAAGATCGGCGACAGCGTGAGCGTGACCATGGAGAAGGAGACGGAGCGCCTGCGGATCGTCGGCGAGGCGTTCGACACCTCCGACGACGGCATGCGGATCCACGCCGACCTGGCCAGCTTCACCACGGCGCAACCCGAGGTCTTCCACATCGAGGTCGAGCCGGGTGTCTCCCCGGCCACCTATGCCCGCGAACTCAACGACGTGGTCGAGCCGTTCGGCGACCACGTCCTCGCCGAATCGGCCTCGCAAGGGGAGAACATGATCCTCGTGCTGGAGGCGATGGCCGCGTTGCTGACCCTGATGCTGGTCTCCGTGGCGGGCCTTGGAGTGCTCAACTCCGTTGTCCTGGACACCAGGGAACGCGCCCACGATCTCGGAGTGTGCAAGGCGCTGGGCATGTCTCCGCGCCAGACGGTGAGTCTTGTTCTGGCTTCGGTGGTCGTGGTCGGTGTGTTCGGTGGGCTGATGGGGGTGCCGGCCGGGTTTGCCCTGCACGGTTACGTGTTGCCGGTCATGGGTGAGGCCGCGGGCACTGGTTTGCCGCCGTCCGTCCTCGATGTGTACGGCACCGGGCAACTACTGCTGCTGGGTCTGGCCGGGGTGCTCGTCGCTCTTGTGGGGGCGTTGGTTCCGGCGGGTTGGGCGGCGAGGGTCCGTACGGCTACGGCGCTGCGGACCGAGTGAGGGCACTGATGCTGTGCGGTACTCGCACGAAGGGTAAGGGTCTTGAGACAGCGGACGGGATGGTCACGCGACGGCGGCAAGGAGCCTGGCCGCTTCGGTTCTCCCGTACGGGTGGCAGGCGGCGACAACCTGGGTGGACAGCGAACACCGCTTCTTCTGTCGGGTCCGCCGGTTCGTGCCGGCTTCGGCAGCGACGTATGTCGTCGTGCGTCTCCGCCGTCACACGAGGGAGCGCCGGACGCGGAACAGCTCACTCTCATCGACTTGTTGCCGTGGTCAGCACCGGTGAACCGGTGCCGGGGATGTCAGTTGGTGCTGGTTTAGGCAGTGGCAGTGGTGTCGGTGCTGCTGCTGTCGTTGGTTTGGTTGTTTTGGATTTCGTGGTAGGTGGTGGCTCCGCGTTGGGGGGTGAGGTTGAGGGTGGTGAGGATGGGTGGGTGGATGATGTTGGGGA
>NZ_JBEZHO010000044.1:0-75797 GCF_040650615.1 Streptomyces sp. NPDC048643 | reverse complement strand
CTTTGTACTCACCCTCTCGGGCTTTCCTCCGGGCGCTTCCCTTCGGTCTTGCGTTTCCGACTCTATCAGACCGTTTCCGTATCCGATTTCCTCGGCGCTTTCCAGGTTTTCGCTTTCGCGTTTCCCTTTCCGGCGAGTCCGACTCTATCAGCGATTTCCTGTCTCTCTGACCACCGTCCCGCAAACATGCAGAACGAGACCCCGAGATAGGATCTGACAAGTTGGGTGCTGCCAGGCAACGACGCTTGGTGACGCCGCTCAGCCTCAAGCAGGGGTACGACAGTACACGGGGGCCGGGAGCGGGCGCAAATCGTTTCGCCTGTGCTCTACGGCCGCCAACCGGGACCTCTCGTGCGGAACCGGCACTTCATATGACATACCCTGCTGAAACAGTGCGCCGTCCGGGACAGGCAGTGACGGCCCATATAAATCTCCACCCCTGGGAGGCTTCCCATGACCACCGTGACGTCCCCTCTTGCAGGACGCGCCATCGGACTCGCAGCAGTACCGGACCCCGTGTTCTCCGGGGCGATGGTCGGCCCCGGCACGGCGATCGACCCCGTGCGTGAGCCCTCGGAGGCTGTCGCCCCCGTGGACGGAGTGATCGTCTCGCTCCACCCGCACGCGTTCGTCGTCGTCGACGGTGAGGGCCACGGAGTCCTTACCCACCTGGGCATCGACACCGTGCAGCTCAATGGCGAGGGCTTCGAGCTGCTCGTCAACAAGGGGGACACCGTGACGCGCGGCCAAGCCGTCGTCCGGTGGAACCCGGCCGCCGTAGAGGCCGCCGGCAAGTCCCCGGTGTGCCCGATCGTGGCCCTCGAGGCCACGGCGGACTCCCTCTCCGACGTCCGCGAGGACGGCGATGTGAAGGCGGGCGACGCGCTCTTCGGCTGGCAGTGACATCAACGCTGTCCTGGACGGCACGTTCGACAACCATCGCGGCGGCGGGACCCGCCGCACTATCGGAGACGGGTGAGATGGAGACAACGCTGCGAGGCGTCGGCGTGAGCCACGGTGTGGCGATCGGCGAGGTTCGGCACATGGGGACGGCGGTTCTCGAACCGCCTGCCAAGCAGATCCCTGCGGAGGACGCGGAGCGCGAACAGGGGCGTGCCCGCAAGGCCGTGGAGGCTGTGGCAGCCGACCTGATTGCGCGCGGCAATCTGGCGGGGGGCGAAGCCCAGGGAGTGCTCGAGGCTCAGGCCATGATGGCCCAGGACCCCGAGCTGATGGCCGATGTGGAACGGCGCATCGCCGTCGGCAGCACGGCCGAGCGCGCGGTCTATGACGCGTTCGCCGCGTACCGGGCGCTGCTCGCGGGAGCCGGTGAGTATCTCGCCGGACGCGTGGCCGACCTCGATGACGTGCGGAACCGCATCGTCGCGCGCCTCCTCGGCGTGCCGATGCCCGGTGTCCCGGACAGCGACGAGCCCTACGTCCTCATCGCGCGTGACCTCGCGCCCGCCGACACGGCGCTGCTGGACCCGACGCTCGTCCTCGGATTCGTCACCGAGGAGGGCGGGCCGACCAGCCACAGCGCGATCCTCGCGCGTGCGCTGGGTGTGCCGGCCGTTGTTGCTCTTCCCGGCGCCGGCGAGCTCGCCGAAGGCACCGTGGTGGCCGTCGACGGCAGCACCGGCGAGATCTTCGTGGAGCCGACCGCCGAGAAGAAAGCGCAGCTGGAGTCCTCCGCGGCCGAGCGCAAGGCGGCGCTGTCCGCTTCTACGGGTCCGGGAGCCACCTCCGACGGGCACAAGGTGCCGCTGCTGGCCAACGTCGGCGGCCCCGCGGACGTACCGGCCGCGTTGGAGGCCGGTGCTGAGGGCGTGGGTCTGTTCCGCACCGAGTTCCTCTTCCTCGACGACAGCAAGAACGCGCCGTCCGAGGAGAAGCAGGTCGAGGCGTACCGGCAGGTCCTGGAGGCGTTCCCGGAGGGCCGGGTCGTGGTGCGTGTGCTCGACGCCGGCGCGGACAAGCCGCTGGAGTTCCTGACTCCCGCCGACGAGCCGAACCCCGCGCTGGGTGTGCGGGGTCTTCGTTCGCTGCTGGATCACCCCGATGTGCTGCGTACGCAGCTCACCGCCCTCGCGAAGGCTTCGGAGGGGCTGCCGGTCTATCTCGAGGTCATGGCCCCGATGGTCGCGGACCGTACGGACGCCAAGGCGTTCGCGGACGCGTGCCGGGCGGCAGGGCTGCAGGCGAAGTTCGGCGCGATGGTCGAGATTCCGTCCGCCGCGCTGCGGGCCCGTTCGGTCCTGCAGGAGGTCGAGTTCCTGTCGCTCGGCACCAACGACCTCGCGCAGTACACGTTCGCCGCCGACCGGCAGGTGGGCGCGGTGTCCCGACTGCAGGACCCGTGGCAGCCGGCGCTGCTCGACCTGGTCGCGCTGTCCGCGGACGCGGCCAAGGCCGAGGGCAAGAGCTGTGGTGTGTGCGGTGAGGCCGCGTCCGATCCACTGCTCGCCTGTGTGCTGACCGGTCTGGGTGTCACCTCCTTGTCGATGGGTGCCGCTTCGATCCCCTACGTGCGGTCGACGCTGGCGAAGTACACGCTGGCTCAGTGCGAGCGTGCGGCCGCGGCCGCACGTGCCGCGGACACGGCGGAAGAGGCGCGCAGCGCCGCGCAGGCGGTGCTGTCCGGCGAGTAGCCGCAGCACCGTCGCCGACCGGACGGCGAGGTCGGCGGAAGAGGCGGGATGAGGGGCGCTCCATCTGCGGATGGGGCGCCCCCTTCCGCTTTCAGTGCGTGTGGTGCGTTCCCTTCCCGGTGTCGCCGAGGTCGGGGGGTGTGTCGTAGTCGACGCCCGATTCCGGGGAGACCAGGTCGCCGGACTCGATGTCGGTGCAGTAGGCGTCGAACACTTCGGAGGCGGTGAGGGGGTCGAGGTTCTCACCGCGCAGGCGCCATCCGTAGACGCGGTCGGTGGTGTCGGGGGTGGTGGTGCGCATGACGAGTCCGCCGGCGCTCCGGGTGGCGATGCCGAGGGCGAGCACGGTGGTGAATTCGAGGGCTTCGGATTCGTCGAGGCGAATCGCGTCGTCGGTGCGCTCGTCCACACGGAGGGCCGCGACGAGTGTGTCGGGTGCCGTCGAGACGCTGCAGACCAGATGGAGGCTTCCGGTGCCGGCGGTGTCGACGACGCGGGTGAGCAGGTGGGCGGCGCGGATGAAGGCGGCGCGGCCGATGTCCTCGCCGCAGGTCGCGCAGGTGCCCATACGCGCCAGGAGTGTCGTCGCGTACTCCCAGGTGGCTTGGCGGACGGCTTCGTCGACGAGGTCCGGGACGAGTTCGGCCAGAGGCTGTCCGTCGTAGGGGACGGTGGGGCCGGTCGCGGCCAGGTGCGCGGTGAAGCGGGTACGGCTGGCCGGGGTGTCGGGTTCCAGGCCGCTCTCGGCGCAGTACTCGGCGTACTCCACGGGGTCGAAGAGTGCCACCGTGGTGTGGCTGCCCTGTGCCGCGAGGCTCCTCAGCAGGGATTCCACCTGTTGGAGATAGGTGGTGTGGTCGTCGAAGGCGAAGCTGCGGTAGCTCCGCATCGTGCTGAAGTCCTGTTCGTCGGTCAGCAGGCCGATGGTGCCCGCGATCTCACGGCGCAGGACACGTCGCAGGGTGTGGTGCTGGATGTCTGCCATTTCTCCCCCAGTGCACAGTCGATCAATGCTCACTCACAGTAATCGGCGGCACTGACAATGCGGGCCGGGGGAGCCGCTCACGCACGCCGCCGTGCTGAAAGCTGCAGTTCGGAGAGCTTGCCGAGCGGAAGAGCATCCGGCCGGGACGGACCGTGGCGAAGGGGGCGGTGACGGCCAGTGGTCCGAGGCGGATGCCGACGTGGCGTGGTCGGCCCCGGACCTCGGCGGAGCGCTCGACGAAGTCCGGGGCAACCTGCGGGTGCTGATCAGCCGCGTTCGCGGGCCAGTTCCTCGTAGAAGCGCAGGAGTTCGACGTTGTCCACGGAGCCGATGTTGACCGCCTTGTCCATGGGCGTGCCTTGGAGGAGGCGCTTGACCGGTACCTCGATGCGTTTGCCGGTCAGGGTGTGGGGCACGCCGGACACCTCGATGACCTCGTCGGGGACGTGGCGCGGGGAGAGCTGTTCGCGGATGGTCCGCTTGATGCGGTCCAGGAGCGCCTCGTCGAGAACGGCTCCCGGGGCGAGGTGGACGAACAGGGGCATCCAGTAGCCGCCGTCGGGCTGTTCGACGCCGATGACGAGGGATTCCCTGATCTCGGGAAGGCGCTCGACGGCCTCGTAGATGTCGGCCGAACCCATGCGGACGCCCTGTCGGTTGAGCGTCGAGTCGGAGCGGCCGTGGATGACGACCGAGCCGCGTGACGTGACGGTGATCCAGTCGCCGTGGCGCCACACTCCGGGATACGTGTCGAAGTAGCTGTCGTGGTACCGGCTGCCGTCGGGGTCGTTCCAGAAGCGGATCGGCATCGAGGGCATCGGGTTGGTGACGACGAGTTCGCCGACCTCGTCGACGAGGGGCTTCCCGCTGGGGTCCCAGGACTGCAGGTCGGTGCCGAGGCCGGGGGCCTGGAGTTCGCCGATGTAGACGGGGAGCGTGGGGACGGCTCCCGCGAAGCAGGAGCAGACGTCGGTGCCGCCGCTGACGGAGGCGATCCAGAGGTCGTCGCGGACCTCGTCGTGCAGCCAGCGGAACCCGTCGGGCGGCAGGGGCGAGCCCGTGGTGGCGACGCATCGCACACGCGTGAGGTCGAAGTCGCGGGAGGGGTGGACGCCCGCTTTGCGGCACGCCATGACGTACGCGGCGGACGTGCCGTAGAGGGTCGCTCCGGTGCGTTCGGCGATGCGCCACTGGGCGCCGGTGTCGGGGTACCCGGGGCTGCCGTCGTACAGGACGATCGTGGTCCCGGTGAGCAGGCCGGAGACGAGGAAGTTCCACATCATCCAGCCGGTGGACGTGTACCAGAAGAAGCGGTCCTCCGGGCCGAGGTCGCAGTGCAGTCCGAGCTGTTTGAGGTGCTCGACGAGGATGCCGCCCTGGGACTGGACGATGGCCTTGGGGAGGCCGGTCGTGCCGGAGGAGTAGAGCACCCACAGGGGGTGGTCGAAGGGAACCTCTTCGAAGAGGGGCTCGACGTCGGCTGAGGTGAGGGACGACCAGTCCAGGGCGCCCTCGGGGGCGTCGGTGCCCAGCAGGGGGATGTGGACGACGGCACGCAGTGTCGGCAGCTCCCGGCGCAGCTCGGCGACCACGTCGCGGCGATCGTGCTCCTTGCCGCCGTAGCGGTAGCCGTCGACGGTGAACAGGACGACGGGCTCGACCTGCTGGAACCGGTCGAGGACGCTGCGGGCTCCGAAGTCGGGGGCACAGGACGTCCAGACCCCGCCCACCGCG
Organism: Streptomyces sp. NPDC048643; assembly: GCF_040650615.1. Lineage (NCBI taxonomy): Bacteria > Bacillati > Actinomycetota > Actinomycetes > Kitasatosporales > Streptomycetaceae > Streptomyces > Streptomyces sp. NPDC048643. The sequence goes on along the minus strand of NZ_JBEZHO010000044.1, from coordinate 70,427 downwards.
GCGGTCGCGAGGAGGGCGACGACGGCCTGGGGGATGTTCGGGAGGTAGCCGCTGACGCGGTCACCCGGTCGTACGCCCAGGGCTCGTAGTTCCGTGGCCAGGGAGCCGACCTGTCGGCGCAGGTCGGACCATGTCACCGGAACGGCCTCGTGGGTCTCGTCCACATACAGGAGGGCCGGTTCGTCCGCCCGGGTCTCGGCGGCGCGCAGCGCGTGCTCCGCGTAGTTGACGGTCGCTCCGGGGAACCACTGCGCACCGGGCATGGACCGGTCGCCGAGCACGCGCGCGTAGGGGGTCGGGAACCGTACGTCGAACCATTGCGTGACGGCTTTCCAGAAGGTGTCCAGCTCGTCCACCGACCAGCGATGGAGGGCTTCGTAGCCGCCGTCGGACGGGGCTCCGTGCTCCTCGGCCGCCCAGGCCTGGAACTTGGTGACCTGTGCCTGGGCCACGACCTCTTCGGTGGGCTGCCAGAGCGGTGAGGGGTTCGCGGTGGACATGGGGCGGCTCCCGGACTGTGCGCTTCGTGGGCGTCGGTCGCGCACGGGCAGGGGTGTGCGCGTCACGCGGCTGACACGGACGATGCCATGTGATCGACTTCTGCACCAGGGCGCGCCACACATGGTCGGCGACGTGAAGATGTGGCGTCGCCGCGGGTGAACGGCAGTTGAACGACTCACTCGCATGGCGCCGGTAGTGGCAGGGTGAGCAGCATGGACGGTCGTGACCTGGTGCGTTCGGTGAAAGCGGTCGGCTCGGGGGGTGCCGCTCAGGGGTTGCGCACGGTGCGGGCCGCGTGGCGCAGGAGGCGTGCCGACGCCACCGGGCTGCCGCAGCGGGGCGCCGAGCGGGCCCGGGTGCCCGGGCCGGTGCTCGGTGTGGAGCCGGAGCCCGGCGGCGGACTCGTCCGTTTCACGCGCTCCGAGCTGCGGATCACCGTCACGGTGAGCGGTGCGGTGTTCTGGGGCTGGGACGGGGCCGGACCTGAGCCGTCGTACGCGCTCGCGGGCCCTTGTCCCGAGCCGGACCCGCGGGCCGTCCTGGAGCCCGACAAGGACGGGGGGTGGCGGGTCGTCGCCGAGCGGGTCACGGTCGTCGTCTCACGGCACGGAGCGGTCGAGGTGCGTACCCCTGGTGGGGTCACGCTGCGGCGTGATCTGCCGCCTCGCTGGTGGGAGCCGGTCGACGGTGGCACGGCCCGTTGGATGCAGCGCTCCGAAGTGGCGGCCGACGCCCGGTTCTTCGGTCTGGGCGGGCGGGCCGGCGGACCGCGGCTGCGGGACGGCCGGTACCGGCTGTGGAACACGGACCCCGGGCGGGCATTCGGGCCGGGTGACGATCCGCTGTACATCACCATGCCGGTGCAGATGGTCGTCGCTGACGCGGCCACGCATCTGGTGTTCCACGACACCACCTGGGACGGAACGGTGTCCCTGCGCGAGGGCGAGGAGGGCGCCGGCTCCGGGCACGACCGGGCCGGTTCGTGCGAGCTGCGGATGGACGGCGGTCCGTTGCGCTGCTGGATGATCGTGGGCTCCCCCGCGCGCGTGCTGGCCGCCTGGGCGTCACTGACCGGGGCCGCCGCGCTGCCGCCGGCGTGGGCGCTGGGACACCATCACGCGCGGTGGGGTTTCGGCAGCGAGCAGGAGGTGCGCCGGATCGTCACGGGATACCAGGAGCGTGGTCTCCCGTTGGACGCCGTCCACCTGGACATCGACCACTACGACGCGCACCGGGTGTTCACGGTCGACCGCGAGCGGTTCCCGAAGCTTCCCGTGCTGGCCGAGGAACTGCGCCGGGACGGGATCCGGCTGGTGTCGATCATCGACGCGGCGGTCAAGGCGGAGGCGGGCGACGCGGTGTTCGATAGTGGTGTCGCGGAGGACGCCTTCGTCCGTGATGCCGCTGGGCAACTGGTGCCAGGAGTCGTGTGGCCCGGCGAGTCCGTCTATCCGGATTTCACGCGCGCGCGTACGCGTGCGTGGTGGGGCGGGCTCTACGAGGAGAGACTGGAACAGGGGTTCGCCGGATTCTGGCACGACATGAACGAGCCGACCTCGTTCACGGCCTTCGGGGAGTCGACGCTGCCGCGTTCGGCGCGGCACTCCCTCGACGGGCGGGGCGGCGACCACCGCGAGGCGCACAACGTGTACGCGCTGGGTATGGCCAGGGCGGCCTACGAGGGGGTTCGTGAACTCGTCCCCCAGGAGCGGCCGTTCCTGTTCTCGCGCTCGGGCTGGGCCGGCATGCAGCGCTATGGAGGGACCTGGTCCGGGGACGTGGCCACCGGCTGGCCTGGGCTGCGGGCGTCGCTGTCTCTGGTGATGGGGCTCGGACTGTGCGGGGTGCCCTATTCAGGGCCCGATGTCGGCGGGTTCGACGGCAGCCCGTCGGCGGAGCTCTACCTGCGGTGGTTCCAGCTCGGCGCCTACCTCCCGCTGTTTCGCACGCACGCGAGTCTGCGCGCGGGGCGCCGGGAGCCCTGGGAGTTCGGTGACGAGGTTCTGGAGCACGCGCGCGTGGCGCTCGTCGAACGGCGGCGCCTGCTCCCGTACTTCGTGACGCTGGCGCATCTGGCGCGCCGTACGGGTGCGCCGTACGTCCGGCCGGTGTGGTGGGACGCGCCGGAGGACCGGGCGCTGCGCGACTGCGAGGACGCCTTCCTGCTCGGCGACTGCCTCCTCGTGGCCCCGGTCCTGGATCACGGGGCGGACCGGCGGGCCGTGCAGTTGCCCCGCGGGCGCTGGTACGACACGGCGACCGAGGAGGCGTACGAGGGACCGGGGCAGGTACTGATCGACGCTCCCCTGTCACGGATTCCGGTGCTGGCGAGAGCGGGTTCCGTCGTGCCCGTGCGGGGTGCCGACGGTGGGCTGGAGCTGGAGGCGTGGGCTCCCGCACGCGGGCGTGGCGGGAGCGGGCTCGTCGTGCCGGACGCGGGTGACGGGTGGGCGGAACCGGAGATCGGGCGCTTCGTGACCCGTTGGGACGGGGGCGAGGTGGTGGTGCGCGGGGCAGATGGCAAGGGGGGTCTCAGCGAGCCCCCGTATCCGGTGCGGATACGCGGGCTCGGCGCGAGCTGACCCTCAGATGTACCGTCCCTCGAACCAGGCGCGGGCCGCCAGAGTGTGCAGCGGGAAGGCCAGTTCGGTCGGTCGGCGCAGCAGGTGCCAGCCCTCGGTCTCGTCCGTCGCGGCGGACGGCGGCAGTTCGGCGGCGGGGCGTTCCGGGAGGAGTCCGAAGAGCAGCAGATGACCTGCCGGTGAGCTCAAGGCGTCGGCGAGCCGGACGTCCCTGGCCGCCGCGTCGATGCCCGTCTCCTCCTTGAGCTCACGCACGACGGCGTTCCGCCAGTCCTCCCGGTGGTCGATGAACCCTCCGGGCAGGGCGATGCCCCCGCGCGCGGGCGTGATGGTCCGGGTGATGACGACCAGGGCGGCGCCCTTCTCGTCGTAGGCGGGCTGCAGGGCAACGGCGACGGGCAGCGGGTTGCGGTAGGCCACCGTGCCGCAGGAGGCGCAGGTGCGGGGCCAGTCGGAAACGCCGTCTCCGTAGAGGGCACCACAGCTCGAACAGTGCGAGCCTGGCGTGAAGTCGGCGGGCGGGTGCGGAGTCTCGGACACGACGCGGACTGTAGCGGATCACCGAACACACGTCTGCACAGTGGTCCGGGTGGACGCGGCCGGGACCACCCCCGTGGGCCCCGGCCGCCCCCACAGGTACTCCGACGCCCGAGGCGCCCCCATGGTTCACCCGACGCCCTGCCCAATTCCGGCAGCCCGTGCCACACTTCTGACGTTCCGTCAGATCTGGTGTCGGGGAGGGACTTTGTCGCGCATACGCACGCCTGTGGTCGCCGGATGGTTCGCCGGAGAGGGCAACGACTTCCACCTGCTGGGCACGTGTTGCTCGGCGTGCTCCTCGGTGTTCTTCCCTCGCGAGGACGCCTTCTGCCGCAATCCGGGCTGCCCGGGAGGCGAGCTGGCCGAGGTGCCGCTGTCCCCCCGTGGCCGCGTCTGGTCGTACACCGACAGCCGGTACCGGCCGCCGTCACCCTATGTGACCGATCCGGAACTCCCATGGACCCCCTACGCGTTGATCGCTGTGGAGCTGGAGTCCGAGCGCATCGTGGTCCTCGGTCAGGCGGCTCCCGGGATCACCGTCGCCGACCTGGCGGTGGGCATGGAGGTGGAGGTCGTTCCCGGCGTGCTGAACGAGGACGCGGAGACGACCTGGACCTCGTGGCACTGGCGGCCGACGGGGGCGACGCTGTGAGGAACACAGGGCGGACGGGGGTGGCGGCATGACGGGCGAGGTGGCGGTGCTCGGCGCCGGAATGCACCCGTGGGGCAAGTGGGGACGCGGGTTCGTCGAGTACGGGGTCGCGGCCGCGCGCGCGGCGTTGGCCGACGCGGGGATCGACTGGCGTGACGTCGGGTCGATCGTGGGAGCCGACACCGTCCGCGGCGGCTATCCGGGGTATGTGGCGGGCGCGACGTTCGCGAAGGCTCTGGGATGGCAGGGGGCCCGCGTGTCGAGCGTGTACGCGGCGTGCGCGTCCGGCGCGCAGGCTCTCGGCACGGCACGGGCCCAGATCCTCTCGGGCCTGGCGGACGTGGTGCTGGTGGTGGGCGCGGACGCGGCACCCAAGGGGTTCTTCCGCCCCGCGGGCGGGGACCGGCCCGACGATCCGGACTGGCTGCGGTTCCGTGCCCTCGGGGCGACCAACCCGACGTACTTCGGGCTGTACGCGCGCCGCCGGATGTTCCTGCACGGCGACACGCTGGACGACTTCGCCCAGGTCAAGGTGAAGAACGCGGCCCTGGGAGCTCTCAACCCCAACGCGCGCTACCGCAAGCGCGTCTCCGCCGAGGAGGTCGCCGGGTCCGCCGTGGTGGCCGATCCGCTGCGGCTCCTCGACATCTGCGCGACCTCGGACGGCGGCGCGGCCGTGGTGCTGTCCAGCATGGAGTTCGCGCGCCGGCACGGCGCCTCGACGCCGGTGCGTATCCGCGCGGTGTCCACGGTCACGCCCCGCTATCCCAACACCGTGCTGGATCTGCCGGACATTGCCACTGACTCCGCTGTCGCCGTGGAGCCCCCGGCCGACACTTTTCGTGCGTCGATCGCGCGCGCGGCCTACGAGGAGGCGGGCATCGGCCCCGAGGATCTCTCCCTCGCCGAGGTCTACGACCTGTCGACCGCCCTGGAGTTGCAGTGGTACGAGGACCTGGGGCTCTGCGCGGAGGGTGAGGCCGCGAAGCTGCTGAGGGAAGGTGCCACGACACTCGGCGGACGCATACCCGTGAACGTGAGCGGCGGGCTCGCCTCCTTCGGTGAGGCCGTTCCGGCGCAGGCCATCGCTCAGGTGTGTGAACTGACCTGGCAGTTGCGCGGCAGCGCGGGTGACCGGCAGGTCGCCGGGGCGCGGATCGGGATCACCGCGAACCAGGGGCTGTTCGGACACGGCTCGTCGGTGGTGGCGATCCGGTAGGCAGGCCGGCACTCGTTGTCCGGGAATCAGGACACGGGGCCGGGCACACCGCTCCCTGCTCCCCCTCGGGCGCGTGGGCTCCGTGGTGTTCGGCGGCGCCGGTGGCGGACGGAGCGCCGACAACGCGCCGTTCGGTTCACGGGCCGGACAGCGCGGTCGTGGCAGCGGCTTCACCGCCGGTACCGCGCCACGTCCCCTTTGCGCCCTTCGAACCGTTGCCGTCCACGACCTTGACGCCCCCTGGGCACCGGTGAACACTTCCGGGTGTCAGTCGGCATCGCCGCATTCGAGCGTGTTCGGGCACCGCACCGCTCGAGTCTCCGACCTGCACCCAGGGCCGTCCCCCACGGGCGATTCCGCCACGACGGCACGCTCGTCACGGACGCCGGGCGGGGCTCGGGACCTCCCTGCCTTCGGCTGAAGTAGCCATGGGAAACGCACCCTGATCGGTGGCCCGGAGCGGTTCGCCCCGGGCGAGGGCCTAGGAGCCGCCATGACCAACGGGGACATCTTTGTCGGCGAGTTGATCGGCACAGCCATTCTGATTCTGTTCGGCGCGGGTGTGTGCGCCGCTGTCACCCTCAACAAGTCCAAGGCCCAGGGGGCGGGCTGGATCGTCATCGCCTTCGGATGGGGCTTCGGCGTCCTCGCCGGGGCGTACACCGCGGCACCGCTGTCGGGCGGTCAGATCAACCCGGCGGTCACGATCGGATTCGCGATCGAGGGTTCCACGAAGTGGGAGGACGTGCCCTTCTACATCCTCGGGCAGTTCGCCGGAGCGATCATCGGGGCGGTCCTGTGCTGGCTTCTCTACCTCGGACAGTTCAACCTCAACGCCGAGGAGGACACGGCCATCGAGACGCTGGGCATCTTCTCGACGCGCCCCGAGATCAACAACCCGGTGCAGAACCTGATCACCGAGATCATCGGTACGGCCGCCCTGATGCTGCCCATCCTCGCGCTGGCCGGCGGGGGCAAGCACGTCGCGGGCATCGGTGACGCGGGTCTGCCGGTCCTGCTCATCTCGTTCCTCGTCGTCGGTATCGGCCTCTCGCTCGGCGGGCCCACCGGATACGCCATCAACCCGGCCCGCGACCTGGGGCCGCGCCTCACGCACGCTCTGCTGCCCATACCCAACAAGGGCACCTCGGAGTGGAGCTATTCCTGGATCCCGGTCGTGGGCCCGATCGCGGGTGCCGCCATCGGTGCCGTGATCTACAACGCAGCCTTCTGACCCGCACGCAGCTCCTGACGAAGAACACGTAAGGGGACGCCATGACGGACAACGCCGAGAAATACGTCGCCGCAATCGACCAGGGCACCACGTCGAGCCGCTGCATCATCTTCGACCGGGGCGGCGCGATCGTCGCCGTCGACCAGCGTGAACACCGCCAGATCTTCCCGAAGCCGGGCTGGGTGGAGCACGACGCCACCGAGATCTGGTCCAAGGTCCAGGCGGTGGTCGCGGGAGCGATCGCCAAGGCCGGGCTGCGCGCCGACCAGTTGAGCGCTCTCGGGATCACCAACCAGCGCGAGACGACCGTCCTGTGGGACCGCGCCACCGGAAAGCCCGTCCACAACGCGATCGTCTGGCAGGACACCCGTACGTCGGCGCTCTGCACGGAACTGGGTGGCACGGACGGCCAGGACCGCTTCCGGGAGCAGACCGGACTGCCGCTGGCCAGCTACTTCTCCGGGCCCAAGGCGGCCTGGCTGCTCGACAACGTCCCCGGCCTGCGCACGCGTGCCGAGCGCGGCGAGATCGCCTTCGGCACGATCGACTCGTGGCTCATCTGGAACCTGACGGGTGGCACCGACGGCGGACAGCACGTCACCGACGTGACCAACGCGTGCCGGACCATGCTGATGAATCTGGAGACCCTCCAGTGGGATCCGTCGATCCTCTCCGCGATGAACATCCCTGAAGCGGTACTCCCCGAGATCAGGTCCTCGGCCGAGGTGTACGGCACCGCCGTGGGCCAGCTCTCCGGTGTCCCCGTGGCATCGGCGCTCGGCGACCAGCAGGCCGCGGTCTTCGGTCAGGCCTGCTACGACGTCGGCACCGCCAAGAACACCTACGGCACGGGCAGTTTCCTGTTGCTCAACACCGGCAACCGGCCCGTTCCCTCGAAGCACGGACTGCTGACGACCATGGGATACAAGATCGGCTCCGAGGCGCCGGTCTACTGCCTGGAAGGGTCGATCGCGATCACGGGCGCCCTGGTCCAGTGGTTCCGCGACCAGCTCGGCATCATCCGCAACGCGGACGAGATCGAGACGCTGGCGGCGAGCGTCGACGACAACGGCGGCGCGTACATCGTGCCTGCCTTCTCGGGCCTGTTCGCGCCCTACTGGCGCTCGGACGCGCGGGGTGTGGTCACCGGGCTGACGCGGTACGTCACGAAGGCCCACCTCGCGCGCGCGGTGCTGGAGGCCACGAGCTGGCAGACGCGCGAGGTCGTGGACGCCATGTACCAGGACTCCGGTGTCCAGATCACGACCCTGAAGGTGGACGGCGGCATGACGAAGAACAATCTGCTGATGCAGCACCAGGCGGACGTTCTCGGGGTGCCGGTGATCCGCCCGAAGGTCTCCGAGACGACCTGTCTGGGAGCCGCGTACGCGGCCGGGCTCGCCACCGGTGTGTGGGGCGACCTCGACGAGCTGAAGTCGCACTGGCAGAAGGACGTCGAGTGGACGCCCTCCATGGAGGCGTCGGTGCGCGACCGGGAGTACCAGAACTGGCGCAAGGCGGTGGAGAAGAGCTTCGGCTGGCACGACGACGCGATCGACTGAGCACGACGTCCGCAACTCCGCGACGTCGGCGCGAAACAGGACTCCACGCGTGTGTGCCGTCCCGGGTGAACCACGCGCGCGTGCGCGACTGCGGCCCGTACCCCTGTCGGCGGGGGTACGGGCCGCACCTGTGCGGAGTGACCTTGCCGTGCGTGTCAGGTGGTCAGGGCCTCGCGGTGGTCGGCGGCACGGGCCATGGCGTGCTGGACGACGCGGATGAGGACCTCCTTGACGGTCTCCCGGTCCCGCGCGTCGCACAGGACTACGGGGACTCCGGGGTCGAGGTCGAGAGCCTGCCGGACGGCGTCGGTGGGGTAACGGGCCGCCTCGTCGAAGCAGTTGACCCCCACCACGAAGGGTATGGACCGCCGCTCGAAATAGTCGACGGCGGCGAAGCAGTCCTCTAGACGGCGGGTGTCCGCCAGGACGACGGCTCCCAGCGCCCCGGTGGCGAGTTCGTCCCAGAGGAACCAGAAGCGGTCCTGGCCCGGGGTCCCGAACAGGTAGAGGACGAGGTCCTCGCGGAGGGTGATGCGGCCGAAGTCCATGGCCACGGTGGTGGTGTTCTTACCCTCCACGCCGCTGATGTCGTCGACGGGCCGGCCCGCCTCGGTGAGGAGTTCCTCCGTGCGCAGCGGCTTGATCTCGCTGACCGCGCCGACGAGGGTCGTCTTGCCGACGCCGAAGCCGCCGGCCACCAGGATCTTGAGCGTGACGGGCTCGACCGGGGGCTTGCCGCGCTCAGTGCGCCCGAAGATCATCGTTCTCTTCTCCTGCTTGGTGGTGGTCGCGCGGCGGTGGCCCGTAGCCTCCGCCGCCGGGGGTTTCGATGACGAGCACGTCGTCCGGGCCGACGTCCGCCGAACCGCTTCCGCCGAGGTCGGTGACCCTGCCGTCGGCGTGCTCCACCCGGTTGGTGCCGAGGGCGCCCGGCTCACCGCCCGCCATGCCGTAGGGCGGAACCCTGCGGTGCTGGGAGAGCGTCGAGACGGTCATCGCCTCGCGGAAGCGGATGCGGCGAACGGCGCCGTCGCCGCCCTGCCATTGTCCGGCTCCGCCACTGCCGTGCCTGAGCGCGAACTCGTCCAGCCGGACGGGCAGTCGCCACTCGAGGACCTCGGGGTCGGTGAGCCGTGAGTTGGTCATGTGGGTCTGGACGACGGGGGCGCCGGCGAAGCCGTTCCCCGCCCCCGATCCGGAGGCCACGGTCTCGTAGTACTGGTGCCGCCCGTTGCCGAAGGTGACGTTGTTCATCGTGCCGGATCCCTCGGCCTGCACGCCCAGGGCCGCGTACAGGGCGCCGGTGATCGCCTGGGACGTCTCGACGTTGCCGGCGACGACGGCGGCCGGGGGCTCGGGGGCGAGCATCGACCCGGGTGGCACCACGATGCGCAGCGGGCGCAGGCATCCTTCGTTGAGCGGGATGTCGTCGTCCACCAGGGTCCGGAATACGTACAGGACGGCCGCGTTGACCACGGCGAAGGGCGCGTTGAAGTTGGTGGTGAGCTGTGCGGAGGTGCCGGTGAAGTCGACGGTGGCGGATCGCTCCTCCCGGTCCACCGAGACGTGGACGCGGATGACCGCCCCGGAGTCGGTCTCGTAGGCGAACTCGCCGTCCTGGAGGGTGTCGATGACGCGGCGCACCGCCTCTTCGGCGTTGTCCTGGACGTGCTGCATGTACGCCTGGACGACGTCGAGTCCGAAGTCCTCGATCATGCGCCCGACCTCGTCGACACCCTTCCGGTTGGCGGCGATCTGGGCCCGTAGGTCGGCGAGGTTCGTGTCCGGGTTGCGCGAGGGGTGCGGTGGGGCGGTGAGCAGGGCCAGGGTCTCCGCCTCGCGGAAGCGGCCGTTCTCGGCGAGGAGCCAGTTGTCGAAGAGGATGCCCTCCTCGTCGATGGTGCGGCTGTCGGCGGGCATGGAGCCGGGGGCGATGCCCCCGATCTCGGCGTGGTGGCCGCGCGAGGCGACGTAGAACAGGATGCGGTCACCCTCCGTGTCGAACACCGGGGTGATCACGGTGACGTCGGGGAGGTGTGTGCCGCCGTGGTACGGGTCGTTCACGGCGTAGGTGTCGCCGGACCGCATGCTGTCGCCACGCCGCCGGACGACCTCCTGCACGCTCGTCCCCATCGAGCCCAGGTGGACAGGGATGTGGGGGGCGTTGGCGACCAGGTTGCCGTCCGGGTCGAAGAGGGCGCAGGAGAAGTCGAGGCGCTCCTTGATGTTGACGGACTGCGCGGTCGACTCCAGCCGGGCGCCCATCTGTTCCGCGATGGACATGAAGAGGTTGTTGAAGACCTCGAGGAGGACGGGATCCGTCTCCGTGCTCACATCGGAACTCTCCGTGACCACCGCGCGTTCCAAGATCAGATGCCCGTCGTCGGTCGTCGTGGCCCGCCAGCCGTCGTCGACGACGGTCGTCGACCCGGCTTCGGTGACGATCGCGGGTCCGGCCACGCCTTTGCCGGGCGGGAGGTGCTCGCGGCGGTGCAGCGGCACGTCACGCCAGGCGCCGTCCGTGTGAAGGCTGACGGTGCCCGGTCCGGCCGGATCGGAGGCGGGCGCGGCCTCGTGGGGTGCGAGGGCGGAGAGGTCGGGGGCTTCGGTGAGACCGGTGGCTTCCACGGAGAGGGCTTCGACGACGACCGGACGGTCCAGGGTGAAGGAGTAGGTGGCGCGATGACGTTCTTCAAAGGCGCGGGTCATGGTGTCGGGCTCGGTGAGCTCGACGGTCAGTGGCGTGTCGGTGCCGTCATAGCGGAGCTGAGCCCTGCGGGTGATCCGGACGCGGTCCTCGGGGATGTCCTCGGCGAGGAGTTCGGCGCGAGCGGCGCTCGCCAGGTCGTCGGCCGTCTTGAGGATGCCGGGCATCGAGGCCGCGTCCAGGGGTGCCTCGACGGACTGTTCGCGCATGGCGGTCGTGTCGGCGAGTCCGATGCCGAGTGCGGAGAGGACACCGGCCATGGGCGGGACGAGGACGGTGCGGATGCCGAGGGAGTCCGCCACCCGGCAGGCGTGCTGGCCACCGGCGCCGCCGAAGGTGGTCAGTGTGTAGCGGGTGACGTCGTGGCCCTTCTGGACGGAGATCCGCTTCACGGCGTTGGCGATGTTGGCGACGGCGATCCGGAGGAAGCCCTCGGCCACCTGCTCCGGGGTGCGTTCGTCGCCGGTCGTCTCCCGGATCTCCCTTGCGAGCGTGGTGAAGCGGTCACGTACGACGGCGCCGTCCAGGGGCTGGTCCCCTCCGGGGCCGAACACGGCGGGGAAATGGCCGGGTTGGATGCGGCCGAGTGCGACGTTGGCGTCGGTGACGGTCAGCGGACCGCCGTTCCGGTAGCAGGCGGGCCCCGGGTCGGCACCCGCCGAGTCCGGACCCACGCGGTAGCGGGAGCCGTCGAAGTGGAGCACGGAACCCCCGCCGGCGGCCACGGTGTGGATGTCCAGCATGGGAGCGCGCAGCCGGACCCCGGCGATCCGCGTGGTGAAGACCCGCTCGTACTCACCGGCGAAGTGGGAGACGTCCGTGGAGGTGCCGCCCATGTCGAATCCGATGACGCGGTCGAAGCCGGCGAGCTGCGACATCCGTGCCATGCCGACGATGCCGCCGGCGGGCCCGGACAGGATGGCGTCCTTGCCGCGGAACTGACCGGCCTCGGTGAGGCCGCCGTTGGACTGCATGAACATCAGCCGTACGTCGCGCAGTTCGTCGGCGACGTGCTGGACGTAGCGGCGCAGTACGGGCGACAGGTAGGCGTCGACGACGGCCGTGTCGCCACGCGGCACCAGTTTCATCAGGGGGCTGACCTCGCTGGAGAGCGAGATCTGCGGGAAGCCGATCCGCGCCGCCAGCGCTCCCACGGCCTCTTCGTGGGCCGGGTGGAGGTGGCTGTGCATGCAGACGACGGCGACGGCGCGGATCCCGTCGTCGTAGGCCTCTTGGAGAGGTCCGGCGAGTGCGTCCAGGTCGGGAGCGCGCAGGACGGTGCCGTCGGCGGCGATCCGTTCGTCGACCTCGATGACGCGTTCGTGGAGGAGCTCGGGAAGGGCGATGGCCCGCGCGAAGATGCGGGGGCGGTTCTGGTAGGCGATGCGCAGGGCATCGCGGAATCCCCTGGTCGTGACGAGCAGTGTGCGCTCGCCCTTGCGTTCGAGCAGGGCGTTGGTGGCGACGGTGGTGCCCATGCGGACGGCGTCCACGGGAGTGCTCGCGGCCTCGATGTCACCGTCGGCGCCGAGGAGTTCGCGGACACCCGCCACGGCCGCGTCGGCGTAGCGGGTGGGGTTGTCCGACAGGAGTTTGTGGGTGAGCAGTCGACCGTCGGGGCGCCGCGCGACGATGTCGGTGAAGGTGCCTCCACGGTCGACCCAGAACTGCCAGCCTGTCACGTCTGCTCCCCGCTTCCGCCCAGCTCAGAGCGCCCGGAGGCCGCTGATCACGTCGCGCAGAATACTCTCGTCGGGAAGCTCGGCAGGCGGTACGGGTCGTGTCACGTGCACCATTTCGTCGGCCACGAGGTCCCCGATGAGTACCCTCACCACGCCCACCGGCAGGTCCAGCTCGGCGGCGAGTTCGGCGACGGACTGGGGCGCGTCGCGGCAGAGTTCGACGATGTCCACGTGTTCCGGGGACAGCGAGTGGTCCGCCTCGGGGTCGTCGGCGTGCTGTTCGGTGACCACCACCGCGATCAGGTCGAGGCGGTGCTGGCCCGCGCTGGTGGTGCGGCCGCGTGTCATGGCGTACGGACGGACCACCGGTCCGGCGTCGTCGTCGAACCAGTGGCGTGCGTCCTGGCCGTTTTCCTGACCGTCTCCGCTCATGTCATCCCACTACCCACCGGCGGGCAGATCGGTGCGCGGAGCGGCCGCCAGATGTGCGCCGACCCGCTTGACGAGGAGCGTCATCTCGTACGCGACCTGGCCCACGTCCGAGTCGGCGTCGGCGAGAACGGCGAGGCAGCTGCCGTCACCGGCGGCCGTGACGAAGAGGAACGCCTCGTCGAGTTCCACGACGGTCTGGCGGACGCTGCCCGCCTCGAAGTGCCGGCCCACACCCTTCGCGAGGCTGTGGAAGCCGGACGCGACGGCGGCGAGGTGTTCGCTGTCCTCCCGGGTGAGGTCCTTGGAGGCCCCGGTGGGAAGGCCGTCGCCGGAGAGCACGATCGCCTTGCGGATGCTGGCGACGCGGTCGACGAGTTCGTCGAGCAGCCAGTTCAGATCACCGGTCCGGTTGCTGGTCTCGGTGGGTCCTGCGGCCTTCGGTGCGGTCATCGACCGTCCCCCTTTGTCGTTCGTGGTGCTGAGCCGTCCTGGGCCTGGTCGCCCACGGCGTTCTCCTCGCGGCCGCGCTGCCAGCCGCGCTGGAGCGAGGCCATCCTGCTGCGTACTTCGTCGGCGTCCCGTTCTGCGGGGTCGGGGCCCGCGGCGTCGCGGCTCGTGTCCCGTTCGGCGAGGCGCGCCGGTCCGTCCTTCAACTGCGGTGCCAGGCTGGCCTGTCGGACCCGTCGGGGCAGCGGCGTCGTACTCGTTCCCGACTCCCCCGTGTCCCTGTCGGAGCGCGGGAGGGTGTCGTCCGGGTCTGTCGGCGCGGCGGTGCCGCGGGTGCGCTGGGGCAGTGCCGGGGCATCGCGGAAAGCGGCCGCACCGCGGCCTGAGGCCTCCCGCGGGTCGGGGGCCGTGCGCAGACCGGGGATGCCGGGGCGGTCGTCGCCGCGCCGGGTCGGGCCGGAGGAGCGCTCACCGCGCCGCTGGGGCAGCGGCTTGGCGCCCTCGAACTGCGCGGGACGGCGCTCGGGGCGATCCGCGCCTTCCACGGTTGCCGGACCGGAGGGGGCGCTGCGGCCCCGCACGGGCTCCAGGTTCTGCGCCGACTCGACCTTGTCGGACACCCCGTCCTGGGTCTCGCCTCGTCGCGATCGCGTCGGGGAGACGGGACGGCCGTGGGAGCTGACGAGCTTGGGCGTCCGACGCCGCGGCAGGGGCACCGGTCCGGCGCCCGGGCGGTCGCTGTCCCCGGCCCGTGCGGGCTCGTCGCTGCCGTCCCGGGCCTGCTGGTGGTGCTCCGCGGGGACTCCGGCTATGGAGCTGCGCGGGCGGAAAATGCCGCCGCGTTCGCTGTCGTCGTCGCCGAGGGCGCCGGGGAACCCGGTGATCGCGTCGAGTTCGACGGGCGCCTCCAGCTCGACGGGGCCGTCCAGGATCGAGGCCGGCAGTCCCGGCAGCCGCACGGGCGTCTGGGAGAGTGCCGCCGTGCGGCTCTCCTCCGTCTCGCCCTCCTTGGTGGGCAGGGTGCGGTCGAGGCGGAAGCCGATGCCGTTGGTGTCCGGTACGTCGTCCGTGAGCAGGGCGTCCGCGATGAAGACGACCGCAGTGGTCCCGCCGTACGGGGACGGCTGGAGCGAGACGCGGACGTTCTGCCGCTGGGCGAGCCGGCTCACCACGAAGAGTCCGAGCCGGTCGGTGTCGGAGAGCTCGAACTCGGGGGTCTCGGCGAGGCGCAGGTTCGCGTCGAGCAGCGCCTCGGCGGCCATTCCGAGGCCGCGGTCGTGGATCTCCAGGGTGAAGCCGTTGGCGACGCGCTCGCCGACGACCTGGACGGCCGTGTGCGGGGGCGAGAACACCGTGGCGTTCTCCAACAACTCGGCGACGAGATGGGTGAGGTCGGCGACAGCGGGTCCCGTGACGGCGACGCGCGGCAGGCGACGCACCTCGATGCGCTCGTAGTCCTCCACCTCGGCGACGGCGGCACGGACGATGTCCATGAGCTGGACCGGCTTGCGCCACTGCCGGGACGGCGCGGCGCCGGACAGGATGACCAGGCCCTCGGCGTGCCGACGCATGCGGGTGGTGAGGTGGTCGAGGCGGAACAGGTCGGCCAGCTCGTCCGTGTCCTCGGTCCTGCGCTCCATGGTGTCGAGCAGGGTGAGCTGCTTGTGGAGGAGCACCTGGCTGCGGCGCGCGAGATTGACGAAGACCTCGGAGACGCCCTCGCGCAGTTCGGACTGCTTGACGGCCGCTTCGACGGCGGCGCGCTGAAGGGTGTTGAGGGCCTGGCCGACGTCACCGATCTCGTTGCGGTCGTACTCCAGTCGGGGCACTTCGGTCTCGACGTCGACCTGTTCGCCCGCGGAGAGACGGCGCATGACGCTGGGCAGCCGGACGCCGGACGCCTCGTGGGCCTCCAGGCGCAGCCGCCGCAGATCGCGGATGAGGCTGCGTCCGATACGAACGGACATGACCAGGGAGACGAGCAGGGCGATGAGGCCGATCACTCCGGCGATCACGGCCTTGAGGATGACGCTCATGGCCACGGGCCTGACGCGGTCCTGGTAGCGGTCGCCGGCCCGGTCGTCGAGCGTGCCCAGGTCGTCGAGCACCTGGCCCGCGGCGCTGTCCCAGGTCTTGGCGGTGACGCCGCGCGGTGAGCCGGCCGGGGAGGTGACGACAGCCTGCTCGGCCACGCGCAGGGGTGCCGTGTCGGCGTTCTTCCAGTACCGCTCGTAGCGTTCACGCTCCGAGGAGGGCAGGAGCGGAAGGCTGACGTCGTAGAGCAGGGTGCGCTGGGCGATGAGGTCGGAGATGTCGCGCAGCTCGTCGCGGGTGGTGCGGCCGGCGACCAGCGCGGAGCCGAGGAGCGCGTCCTCGCGGGAGAGGAGTTCACGTGCGCGGGCCACGTTGACCAGGGCACGGCCCTCCTTGTCCACCTCCACGTCGTCCACCACGTGAAGGTTGGCCAGCAGGACGTAGCAGGGGTCGATCAGCCGGTTGTAGAGGTCGAGGGCCTGGGACCGGTTGACGGTGCCCTCCTCGACGCTGCGGCGCAGCGAGTCGATCCCGTCGACGGCGTCGAGGATGGAGGTGAGTCGCTCGGCGGTGCCTTCGTCCATGTCCTCGCGCACCTCCTTGTCGCGGGAGTTCTCGCGCACCTGGGCCACGATCCGGTCCGTGGCGGCGCGGCTCCGCTTGAGAGCGGCGAGGCCGTCGGAGGCCCGCGGGTCGGCCAGGTAGACGAGCGTCTGGCGGCGTTCCTGCTGGAGAACCCTGACGGTGTCCTCGGTCGGGTATCCGATCTTCTTCACGATGTCGGACACGCTGAACAACTGGTCGGCCGCACGCCCCGTGAGCACGGTGGCGAAGGCCCAGATCGCGGTCAAGGACACCAGCGGCACGAGGAGCAGCGCCACGATCTTCCGGCGGATGGACTTCCCGCGAAAGCGCATGGCCTCCCCCAGCTCGACCCCTCCGGTTCAGGGGGGTACACCTGTGCGTCAACAAACGGCGTGAGCCTACTACTGACACACAGGTAACTCGAAGACCTGTCCGCACCCACTCCGGCCCCGACAGGGAACGAGACATGGGGAGTTGTCCGTTCATTGGGGGAGATTGCCTCCCCGAATCCGGCTCGTGGGGCCGGATCACAGTGAAGGAATAAACTTGGTCAGTTGGCCGGAATTCTTCGCTCGTCGGGAATCTTCGACGCAGGTCGTTCGTCTTTCTGTACGGGAGTTGAGGGCGGAATCGGCCACAGGCGCCGCATGACGCACTCAGGCGGCGTAAAAGAGCGCAAGCCGGGCAGCCACTGGGGAGCGGGTGTTGCAAGACACTCGTGCGAGATGGCTGCTGGGCGGTGGGGAGTGACGAGTTGATGGGCACGGCGGAGCGGAGCGGGACACTCGAGGCACGGGTTGCGACCCGCGAGGCGGCACAACGGGCCCCGCAGGCACCGGATCGCGACATACCGGCAGCTGGGAGCGATCAGCGGGACCGGCCGCGAGCGGCGACGGATGAGCGTGAGCGGGCGGGAGCCCGGCAGTCGGCTCGGGGCAGGCAGGACCGGGCCGACGAGAAGGGCGCCGTCACGGACGCGTACGCATACGAAGAGGACGAGGCGCGGGCGTACTACCGGCCGCTGTGGATCGAGGAGCCCGCGCGCAAGCGGCGGTTGCCCGATCCGGTGCGTACGTCGGCGGTGCGGGCGGTGGTCATCATCTCGGTGACGCTGACCCAGGCGGTCGTGGCCTTCCTGTGCACGGTGACGGGGTCGTGGCTGGCCTTCCCGATGGTTCTGAGCAGCGTGGCCAGCACGGTCGTGGCCACCTGGGCCGCCCTGGACGTCTGGGTGACCCGGCAGGTGTGGAACCAGCGGCACGGCGTGGTGTCGGAACCGAGCAGCACCGCACGGGCGCTGCGGCGCGAGCGTCGCAAGGCCCGGCGTCACGCCCGGGTCTCGGCGCGGGCGCAGGAGCGGATACGCAGGCGGGGCCGAGCCGGACAGCTGTCGCACTCGTAGCGGGCCCGAGGCCGGTTCTCAACGAGACGCCGGCTCCACCGGGTCGGCGGTGCGCGCCAGTTCGCGGCGGACGCGCATGAAGGGGCGGGGCCGGTTCACGGAGAGCACTGCCGTCGTGCGGTCTCCTCGCTCGTACAGGGCGAGGAGACCGCCCGCCGCCGGTGCGCCGTCGTCGAGGTCGCCCTCGACGATCCGGACCGTGTCCGCACTGTGGCGTCGTCCGGCGAACTGGATGCGCGCCCCGTACTGGTCGGACCAGAAGTAGGGCAGCGGCCGAGCGGTCTCGACCGTGCGTCCGGCGAGCAAGTTGGCCACGGCGGCGCGGGGTTGTTCGGTGGCGGAGGTCCAGTGTTCGGCACGGCCGCCGCCGACCTGGGCGACGTCGCCCACGGCGACCACGTTCGGCAGAGCGGTCACGCAGCCGTCGTCGCAGACCACGCCGTCCTGGAGACGGAGCCCCGAGTCGGCCAGCCAGCCGGTGTTCGGGACGGCGCCGATCCCGACGATCACGACCTCGGCGGGCAGCACGCGGCCGTCGCGGAGTGCCACTCCGGTGACGGCGCCGGGAGCGGCTCCGCTCACCCGGAACCCCGCGACCGCCGCTCCGGTCACGAGACGGGTGCCCGCGCGTCGGTGCAGCGCGGCGCACACGGCGGCCATTTCCGTGCCGAGTTGAGGCACGAGGGGCAGTGGGGCGGCCTCGACGACGGTGACGTCGTGGCCGAGGGCGGTGCAGGAGGACGCCGTCTCGGCGCCGACGAAGCCTCCGCCGACGACCACCACACGGCGTGGTCCCGCGGTGAGTTCGGCGCGCAGGGCGCGGGCGTCGTCGAGGGACCGCAGTGTGTGCACGCCCGGGAGGCGGTCACCGGGGAGGCACCGGGCGGAGGCTCCCGTGGCGATGACGACGCCGTCCGTGGGGACGGTGCGGCCGTCATGGAGGACGACGGCGCGGCTCCGGGTGTCGAGGCGGCGGGCGCGGCAGCCGAGGATCCAGGCGGCGTCGAGTTCCGCCCTCTCCTCGGCGTCGGTGAGGGCGAGTTGGTCCTCGCCGGCGTGGCCGGTGAGGAAGTCCTTGGAGAGGGGAGGTCTGTCGTAGGGGAGGTGGCGTTCGTCGCCGACGATCACGAGTCGCCCGTCGAAGCCCTGGGCCCGCAGCTCGCGGGCGGCGTACAGGCCGGAGAGGGAGGCACCCACGACGGTCACGGTCCTCATCCGGGCCACCTGCCCTCGGGGACTTCGTGCTGGGGCAGCTCACACTCGGGCCGTTCGTACTCGGGCAGTTCGTGCTCGGGCCGCTCATGAGGGAGGCTGTCGGCTTCGACACCGCTCCCGGGCCAGCCATGGCGAGTGCGGGCGGGAGATACGGCCTTCATGCGGCGGTGCCCTCCTCCGCGGCGAGGTGGACGTGGATGATCCCGTCGTCGACGGTGACGCGGTGCGTACGGACCGGGCGGCGCGCGGGGAGGCACGTCGGCAAGCCGGTGCGGAGGTCGAACGAGGCCGCGTGCAGCGGGCATTCGATCAGACAGCCCTCCAGCCATCCCTCCGAGAGGGAGGCGTCCTGGTGGGTGCAGGTGTCGTCGATGGCGTACAGCTCGCCGTCGGCGTTGAACACGGCGACCGGTGGTGTGGTCCCGACACGGACGGATTCGCCGACGGGGAGGTCTTCAAGGCGGCAGACGGGAATCATGGGCCCCCCTCTCGGTCCGGACGGTTCGTCCGCGACCTCTCAGGTCCAGGGGCGTCGGGAACCTTCCCGGTTCCGGACGCTTCGGTAACATGATGTTTCGCATGGCGCACGAGGGAGCGCTATGCGCAACAGAATCCGCGCGGGGGTCCCGTCACGTCAAGGGCTTCCCGCAGATGCGGCCCAAACCGGGCCGTCAGGTGGTGAGAGTTGACCTATGACCCGCACGCAGAAGCAGGCTGAACGCACCGAGGACACCCCCGAGAAGCAGAGCGGCCGGGGCGCGGGAAGCGCCGTCCAGTCGGTGGACCGCGCCGTGAGCGTGCTGGAGATCCTCGCCCGGGTCGGCGAGGCGGGCGTCACGGAGATCGCCGAGGAACTGGACGTGCACAAGTCCACGGCCTTCCGGCTGCTCGGGGTCCTGGAGAACCGCGGCCTGGTCGCGCAGGCCAAGGACCGGGGGAAGTACTACCTGGGAGCCGCTGTGCTGCGGCTCGCGGGGGCGGCGGCGGTGCGCCTCGACATCTCCCAGGAGGGGGTGCCGGTCTGTCGCGAACTCGCCGACGAGCTGGGCGAGACCGTCAACATCGCGGTGCTCGACGACGACGCGGCGGTCAACATCATGCAGGCCCGCGGCACCGCGTCGGTCACCGCGCAGAACTGGCTGGGAAGACGCACCCCGCTGCACGCGACCTCCAGCGGAAAGGTGCTGCTCGCGCACATGCCGCCCACGCTGCGGGAAGGCCTGCTGGCGCGGACCCTGCCGCGCTTCACGGAGCGCACGATCACCGGACCGTCCACGCTGCGGGGCGAGTTGGAGGCGGTGATCGAGCAGGGGTACGGGCTCACGCTGGAGGAGCTGGAGTTGGGGCTCGCCGCCGTCGCGGCGCCGGTGCGGGCACACGACGGCAAGGTGATCGCGGCGATCAGTGTGTCCGGGCCGGTGTACCGGATGAACGCGGACCGGTTGCCCGAGCTGGCGAAGCGGACGGTGGCGGCGGGAGCCGAGTTGTCCCGTCGGATGGGGTACGGCTTCTGAGGCGCTGGGAGTGGTCCGGTGCTCCGGGGCGGCGTGGTGCGCGGCGGCCGGCCGGTAGGAGAGCCACGTAAGGGAGTTGACGGTCCGGGTCCGAGCGCGAGCAGGCCCGTTCGTCGGTGACGCGGGGCCGGGGTATCCGGCCCCGCGTCGTTGTGTGTCCGCCGCGTTTCGGGGCTCCCCGGTCCTTTTGCCAAGGGTTAACTCCCACCCCTTGACGGCTCCCTGACGGCATTCTCAAGATGTTCCTCATCACGCAACCCATCGTGCAATGCGCAACAGCAGAGGAGCTTGTCGTGCCCCACGAGGTCCGTGCCGTAGTCGCTGTGAAGAAGGGCGCACCCGTCGAGGTGCAGACGATCGTCGTTCCGGACCCGGGACCGGGTGAGGTGCTCGTCGACGTCCAGGCGTGCGGGGTCTGCCACACGGATCTGCACTACAGGGAGGGCGCGATCAACGACGAGTTCCCGTTCCTGCTGGGCCATGAGGCCGCGGGAACCGTCGCGGCGGTCGGCCCGGGTGTCGTCGATCTCGCACCCGGTGACTACGTGGTCCTGGCGTGGCGCGCGCCCTGCGGCACGTGCCGTTCCTGTCGCCGCGGCCGCCCGTGGTACTGCTTCGACTCGCGCAACGCCACCCAGCCGATGACCCTCCTCGACGGCACCCCGCTGAGCGGCGCACTCGGGATCGGGGCCTTCGCCGAGAAGACCCTGGTCGCCGCGGGACAGGCGGTGAAGGTCGATCCGGCCGCACGTCCGGAGGCCGCGGGGCTGATCGGCTGCGGGGTGATGGCCGGATACGGCGCCGCGGTCAACACCGGCAACGTCGGGCGCGGTGACACCGTCGCCGTCATCGGCTGCGGTGGTGTGGGCAACGCGGCCATCGCGGGCGCCTGCCTGAACGGCGCGATGAAGGTCATCGCGGTGGACATCGACGACAGGAAGCTCGACCTGGCGGAGAGGTTCGGCGCCACCTACACGGTCAACTCGCGCGGAACCGACCCGGTCGAGGCCGTCCGGGCGCTGACCGACGGCTTCGGGGTCGACGTCGCCATCGACGCGGTGGGCCGACCGGAGACGTACAAACAGGCCTTCTACATGCGTGACCACGCCGGTGTGCTCGTCCAGGTCGGCGTCCCCGACCCCGAGATGACGGTCGACCTTCCGCTGATCGACCTGTTCTCGCGCGGCGGCGCCCTGAAGTCCTCCTGGTACGGGGACTGCCTGCCCAGCCGGGACTTCCCGTTCCTCATCGACCAGTACCTGTACGGGCTGCTCGACCTGAACGCGTTCGTGAGCGAGACGATCGCGCTCGACCAGGTCGAGGAGGCCTTCGCGAAGATGCACCGGGGTGAAGTGCTCCGGTCCGTGGTGGTCCTGTGACGGGACCGGAGGACTCGGCCTCGACGCCCGTACACGGCGAACCCGTCCTCACTTCCGAGCGGTTCGACTCCCCGGCCCACTGAGCGCTTCCACTCCCCCACCCGGCAAGGAGGGGCATGTCCAGCACTCCCGCACTCCGTCCCCGTGTCGTCGTCATCGGCGCCGGCATCGTCGGCTGTTCCCTCGCCGACGAGCTGACCGCCCGCGGCTGGACCGACGTCACCGTTCTCGAGCAGGGCCCGCTGCCCGCCCCGGGCGGCTCCACCTCCCACGCACCGGGCCTGGTGTTCCAGACCAGCCCGTCCAGGACGCTCGCCGCGTTCGCGCGGTACACGGTCGAGAAGTTCTCCTCGCTCCAGGTCGACGGCGCCTCCTGTTTCGACCAGGTGGGCGGCCTCGAACTCGCCACCACCCCCGAGCGTCTGGCCGAACTGCATCGCAGGGCCGGTTACGCCACCGCCTGCGGTATCCGCGGCGAGATCGTCGGCGCCGACCGGTGCGAGGAACTCTGGCCGCTCATCGACCGGTCGGCCGTCCTCGGCGGCTTCCACACCCCGGACGACGGACTCGCCCGCGCCGTCCTCGCGGCCCGCGCCCAGCTGGACCGCGCCGCCGGAAGAGGAGCCCGCTTCCTCGACCGTCACACGGTCACCGGGATCGAACAGGCGGACGGCCGGGTCACCGGCGTCGTCACCGACCGGGGCACGTTCCCGGCCGACCACGTGGTGTCCGCGGCCGGCTTCTGGGGCCCGGTCATCGGCCGGATGGCCGGCGTCGACGTACCCCTTCAGCCGCTCGCGCACCAGTACGTGAGGACACGGCCGCTCCCCGACCTGGCCGGAGCGGAGGCAGAGGCCTCGAAGCCCATCCTCCGGTTCCAGGACCGCGACCTCTACTTCCGCGAGCACCACGACCGCATCGGCATCGGCAGCTACGCCCACCGACCGCTGCCGGTCGACCCGTTCGCGGTGCTTCCGTACGACGCGGCACGCGCGCGCGGGATGAAGATGCCGTCCTCGTACCCCTTCACCGAGGAGGACTGGGCGCCGAGCTGGGAGGACTGTCGCCGGCTGCTGCCCGCGTTGCACGAGACGGAGATCGAGGAGGCGTTCAACGGCGTCTTCTCCTTCACGCCGGACGGCATGCCCGTCCTCGGGGAGTCCCGGCAACTCCGCGGGTTCTGGCTGGCGGAGGCCGTGTGGGTCACCCACTCGGCAGGGGTGGCGAAGGCCGTCGCCGAATGGATGGTCGACGGGCGTGCCTCGGTCGACCTGCACGAGTGCGACCTCACGCGATTCGAGGACGCGCAGCGTTCACCGGCGTACGTCCGTGAACGGGGTTCACAGCAGTTCGTCGAGGTGTACGACATCCTGCACCCGCTCCAGCCGATGGAACACCCGCGCCCGCTGCGCGTCAGTCCGTTCCACGCCCGGCAGGAGCAGCTCGGCGCGTACTTCCTGGAGGGCGGCGGCTGGGAACGCCCGCACTGGTACGAGGCGAACGCCCCGCTCGTCGACTCCCTCGGCCCGCTGCCCGCGCGCGACGCCTGGTCGGCCCGCCACTGGTCGCCCGTCGCCGCGGCGGAGGCGAGGGCGACCCGCGAGAAGGTCGCCCTCTACGACATGACCCCGCTGCGCCGTCTCGAGGTCACCGGCCCCGGCGCCCTCGCCTTCCTCCAGCGCATGACCTCCAACAACCTCCGCAAGAAGCCCGGCGCGGTCACCTACACCCTGCTCCTCGACGAGAGCGGCGGTGTGCGCTCCGACCTCACCGTCGCCCGGCTGGCTCCCGACCGGTTCCAGGCGGGCGCCAACTCCCCCGCCGACCTGGACCGGTTCCTGCGCCATGCGCCGCGGGACGTGCACATCAGGGACATCACGTCCGGCACCTGCTGCATCGGGGTGTGGGGACCACTGGCGCGCGATCTGGTCCAGCCGCTGACCCGCGACGACTTCTCGCACGAGGGCTTCGGCTACTTCCGCGCGAAGGAGACGTACATCGGCCATGTCCCGGTCACCGCGATGCGGTTGAGCTATGTCGGGGAGCTGGGCTGGGAGCTGTACACCACGGCGGACCTGGGACTCCGGCTCTGGGACACCCTCTGGGAGGCGGGCCAGGCATACGGCGTGATCGCCGCCGGGCGATCCGCCTTCAACTCGCTCCGCCTGGAGAAGGGATACCGGGCCTGGGGCACCGACATGACCGACGAGCACAACCCCTACGAGGCGGGGCTCGGCTTCGCCGTCCGCATGGACAAGGACGGCTTCGTCGGCCAGGAGGCCCTCCAGGCGCCGGCCGCGCGGACACCGGCGCGCCGGCTCACCGCGCTCCTCCTCGACGATCCGGCCGCCGTCGTCCTCGGCAAGGAACCCGTCCACGTCGACGGCGCCCCCGCCGGCTACGTCACGAGCGCCGCCTACGGCTACACGCTGGGCCGCTGCGTGGCCTACGCCTGGCTGCCCTCGCTGCCCGCCGGAACGGGCGTCCACGTCGACTACTTCGGCGAGAAGATCCCCGCCACCGTCTGCGACGAACCGCTCTTCGATCCGGAGATGAACCGAATCCGCCGTTGAATCCGATGAAGAGGCAAGAGCCGGACAAAAGGATCGAGGAGGCCCCGTGTCCCCCACGTACGACGTGATCGTGATCGGTCTCGGCGGTATGGGCAGCGCCGCCGCCCACCACCTGTCGGCGCGCGGCGCCCGTGTGCTCGGGCTGGAGAAGTTCGGCCCCGTGCACAACCGGGGTTCCAGCCACGGCGGTTCACGCGTCACCCGCCAGTCCTACTTCGAGGACCCGGCGTACGTCCCGCTGCTGCTGCGCGCCTACGAGCTGTACGACGACCTGGAGCGGGCCACCGGCCGTGACATCGCCACCCTCTGCGGCGGCGTGATGGTGGGGACGCCCGAGTCGCGGACCGTCGCGGGTTCCGTCCTCTCGGCGCGGCAGTGGGACCTGCCCCACGAGATGCTGGACGCGGCGGAGATCAGGCGCCGCTACCCCACACTGAACCCGCGCGACGACGAGGTGGCGCTCTTCGAGGCCCGGGCGGGACTGATCCGTCCCGAGAACACCGTCGCCGCGCACCTCCAGCTCGCCACTCGGCAGGGCGCCGACCTGCACTTCGAAGAGCCGATGACGCGCTGGGAGCCGTACCGGGACGGGGTGCGCGTGCACACGGCGGAGAACACCTACACGGCTGGCCAACTCGTCATCTGCCCGGGCGCGTGGGCCCCTCGGCTGCTCACCGATCTCGGAGTGCCGTTCCGGATCGAGCGGCAGATCATGTACTGGTTCCAGCCGCGCGGCGGGACCGGCCCGTTCGTGCCCGAGAGGCACCCGATCTACATCTGGGAGGACGCGGCCGGCGTCCAGGTGTACGGCTTCCCCGCCATCGACGGACCGGAGTTGGGCGCCAAGGTCGCGTTCTTCCGCAGGGGCGGTGTCGAATGCACCCCCGAGGACATCGACCGGACGGTGCACGAGGAAGAGATCCGGGCCATGGCCGACCAGATGTCGCGCTGCATCCCCGACCTGCCCGGCACCTTCCTGAAGGCCGCCACCTGTATGTACTCCAACACCCCCGACGAGCACTTCGTCATAGCGCGTCATCCCGCGCATCCGGAGTCCGTCACCGTGGCCTGCGGTTTCTCCGGACACGGTTTCAAGTTCGTGCCGGTCGTCGGCGAGATCCTCGCCGACCTCGCCCTGGACGGCTCGACCGAGCATCCCATCGGCCTGTTCGATCCCCACCGCCTCGCCGCCGCGCCCGCCTGAGGAGCACGCCCGTGACGACGACCCCCGCCTCCCCGTCCCCGCTCTCCCCCAGCCTCATCACCACCCTCCCCGGGCGGTACTACACGGACCCGGAGATCTTCCGCCAGGAACAGGAGCGGCTCTTCGAGTCGATGTGGTTCTGCGCGGTCCGCTCCGGCGACCTCGCGCGGCCGGGAGCCTTCCGCACCGTGCAGATCGGCCGCGAGAGCGTGCTCGTGACCCGCTCCCGCACCGGCGAACTGCGCGCGTTCCTCAACATCTGCCGCCACCGGGGCGCCCGGTTGTGCACCGAGGAGTCGGGCGAGGTGCGGCGCAACCTCCAATGCCCGTACCACGCCTGGACGTACGACCTCGACGGCAGGCTGGTGGCCGCTCCGAACCTGGTGAAGATGCCGGACGTCGACCGCGTCGCGTACGGCCTGGTCAAGGTCGCGCTGCGCGAGTGGCTGGGCTATGCCTGGGTGTGCCTGGCCGCCGAACCACCCTCCTTCGAGGAGACGGTGAAGGGCGCGGCCGTGGAGCGTCTCGGCACCGCGGCGGCCATCGAGCACTACGGCACGGAGCACCTCGCCCTCGGCCGGCGGGTCACCTACGACGTGCGGGCGAACTGGAAGCTGATCGTCGAGAACTTCATGGAGTGCTACCACTGCGCGACGATCCATCCGGAACTGACCGAGGTGCTACCGGAGTTCACCGAGGGATACGCCGCTCAGTACTACGTGGGG
This sequence comes from Streptomyces sp. NPDC048643, assembly GCF_040650615.1. Classification (NCBI taxonomy): domain Bacteria; kingdom Bacillati; phylum Actinomycetota; class Actinomycetes; order Kitasatosporales; family Streptomycetaceae; genus Streptomyces; species Streptomyces sp. NPDC048643. Next base: position 44,238 of record NZ_JBEZHO010000044.1, on the reverse strand, counting down.
CACGGAGCCGCGTTCGGGGAGGAGATCAGGGGGTTCACGGTCGACGGCAGCGAGGGCTTCGCCAGACTGCCCGCGGTCGCGGACGAGCAGGACCGCCGCTACTACGCGATCACGGTGAAACCGACGGTCTTCGTCAACCTGGTCCCGGACCATGTCATCCTGCACCGCATGTTCCCGCTCGCCGAGGACCGTACGGTCGTCGAGTGCGACTGGCTCTACGCCCCCGAGGTCGTCGAGTCCGGTGCGGACCTGTCCAAGTCGGTGGAGCTGTTCCACCGGGTGAACGAGCAGGATTTCGAGGCGTGCGAGCGGACCCAGCCGGCCATGGCGTCGCGGGCCTATCGCGACGGTGGTGTGCTGGTCCCGACCGAGCATCACATCGGGATCTTCCACGAGTGGTTGATCGCGCGACTGGGAGGCCCACGTGCCTGACCTGTACATCGACGGTGGCTGGCGCGGCGCACTCGACGAGCGCACCCGGGAGATCCGTTGTCCCGCCGACGGCTCGCCGGTCGGCGTCGTCGACGAGGCGGGCGGCAAGGACACGGTGGAGGCGATCGCCGCGGCGCGCCGCGCCTTCGACGAGGGGCCCTGGCCGACGACCCCGGCGGCGGACCGCGGGGATCTGCTGCTGCGCGTGGCCGACCTCCTCGTCCGTGACAAGGACGCGCTCGCCCGTGCCGAGTCGCTGGACACCGGCAAGCGGCTCGTCGAGAGCGAGTACGACATCGACGACATCGCCAACTGCTTCCGCTACTTCGGACGGCAGGCCACCGCCGAGGCCGGCAGGGTCGTCGAGACGGGCACGCCGAGTGTCGACAGCCGTGTCGTGTACGAACCCGTCGGGGTCTGCGCGCTGATCACGCCCTGGAACTACCCGCTCCTGCAGACGGCCTGGAAGGTCGCTCCGGCACTCGCCGCGGGCAACACCTTCGTTCTGAAGCCGAGCGAGCTGACCCCGCACACGGCGATCCATCTGATGCGGATCCTGGAGGAGGCGGGTGTGCCGCCGGGGGTCGCCAATCTGGTGCTGGGCGCGGGCCCCGAGGCGGGCGCCCCGCTCGCCGACCACCCGGACGTCGATCTCGTCTCCTTCACCGGGGGCCTGGCGACCGGGCGCGCGCTGATGGCCGCGGCGGCCGGCACGGTCAAGAAGGTCGCGCTCGAACTCGGCGGGAAGAACCCCAACATCGTCTTCGCCGACGCCGACTTCGAGACGGCCGTCGACATGGCGCTGACGGCGGTGTTCCTGCACTCGGGGCAGGTGTGCTCGGCCGGCGCGCGGCTGTTGGTGGAGGACGGCCTGCACGACCGGTTCGTCGACGACATCGTGCGGCGCGCCTCCCGGATCAGACTGGGCGGGCCGTTCGACGAGCGGGCGCAGACCGGGCCGTTGATCTCGGCGGCGCACCGGGAGAAGGTCGAGGCGTACGTCGCCCGGGGGCTGGCCGAGGGGGCGGTGCTGCGCTGCGGAGGCGAGCGGCCGACCGGTCCCGGCCTGGACGAGGGCTTCTACTATCCGCCGACGGTGCTGGACGAGTGCAGCGGCGACATGTCCGTGGTGCGGGAGGAGTCGTTCGGGCCCGTGCTCACGGTGGAGCGCTTCAGCGGCGAGGCCGAGGCGGTACGGCTCGCCAACGACACGATCTACGGTCTCGCCGGCGCGGTGTTCAGCACCGACGAGGCGAAGGCGCAGCGGGTCGCGGCCCGGCTGCGGGTCGGCACGGTGTGGATCAACGACTTCCACCCGTACGTCCCGCAGGCCGAGTGGGGAGGGTTCAAGCAGTCCGGATCCGGGCGCGAACTCGGCCCGTCGGGTCTGGCCGAGTACCGCGAGACGAAGCACATCTGGCGCAACACCGATCCCTCCCCGCAAGGCTGGTTCGGCTGACCCACCACCGGGGACGGCCCCGGTGCACCCCGCGGACATGGCGCCCGCGCACGAACCAGCCCCTCATGGAACCCGGCACCCGCTCAGGCCGCTCCCTCACCCCTCCCCCAGGACCACCTGGAGTCCGCTCATGTCCACCACCGAGCAACCGACAGGACCACAGCACGACGACGCCGAACTGGCCGCGTTCGGGTACAGACCCGAACTGAAGCGCACCCTCGGCAGCTTCCACACCTTCGCCGCCGGCATCAGCTACATCTCCATCCTCACCGGCACCTTCCAGCTCTTCTACTTCGGCTACGGCAGTGGCGGTCCCGCCTACTGGTGGTCCTGGCCGATGGTCTTCGTCGGCCAGTTCATGGTGGCGCTCTGCTTCGCGGAGCTGGCCGCGCGCTATCCCGTCGCCGGTTCCGTCTACAACTGGTCGAAGAAGATAGGCAATCCGCATCTCGGCTGGCTGGCCGGCTGGATGATGCTCATCGCCTCCATCGTGTCGATCTCGGCGGTGGCGCTGGCCTACCAGCTGACGCTCCCGCAGATCTCGGACGTCTTCCAGTTCGTCGGGGACGGGACGGGGAAGTACGACGTCGCCACCAACGCGGTGGTGCTCGCCACGGCGCTCATCCTGTTCACGACCCTGGTGAACGCCTTCGGCGTGAAGCTGATGGCCACGATCAACAGCGCGGGCGTGTTCATCGAGCTGATCGCCACCGTCGTCCTCATCGTGCTGTTCGCCGTCCACATCACCCGAGGTCCGCAGGTGGTCACGGAGACCGCGGGCACGGGCGCCGGTCATACGACGGGGTACCTGGGCGCCTTCCTGGTGGCCTCGCTGGCCTCGGCATACGTCATGTACGGGTTCGACACGGCGGCTTCGCTCGGCGAGGAGTCCTTGGATCCCTCGCGCAACGCGCCGCGGGCCATCATCCGCGCCATCGTGGCGTCGTTCGTCCTCGGCGGTCTGGTCCTGCTGCTGGCGCTGATGAGCGTGTCCAGCCTGAAGGGCGAGAAACTGTCCACGGACGGGCTGCAGTTCGTGGTGCTCGACGTGCTCGGTCCGACGGCGGGCAAGGCGATGCTGTGGTGCGTGCTGATCGCGGTCACGGTGTGCGCGCTCGCGGTGCACACGGCGGCGATCCGGCTGGCCTTCGCCATGTCACGGGACAACAATCTGCCCGCGTCGTCCCTGATGGCCCGGGTCAGTCCGCGCTTCCGGACCCCGGTGCTGCCGGCCGTCGTCATCGGGGTCCTGGCGGTGGCGATCCTCGTCGTGAACATCCGCCAGCCGCAGATCTTCACCGTGGTCACCAGCATCGGCATCATCATGATCTACCTCGCCTACCTCGGGGTGACCGCGCCGATGCTGGTGGCGCGACTGCGCGGCCGGTGGCAGCCGGCGGGCGAGGGCAGGTTCTCGTTGGGCCGGTGGGGTCTGCTGGTGAACATCGTGGCCGTGGTGTGGGGCGCGGTCATGACGGTCAACCTGATCTGGCCGCGCGCCGAGGTGTACAACGCGGCGGCGCCGTTCCACTGGTACCTGCGCTGGGGCGCGGTGCTGTTCGTGGCGGTCATCGCCGGCGGCGGTTTCGCCTACTACTGGTTCGTCCAGCGGCACCGCACCGGTGTGCTCGACTCGCACCGGCCGGATCGCGCCCCGACGGCCCCGCTCACCGCCCCGGCAGCCGACTGAAGGAGGGCAACAGCGCATGAGCATCGATGAGTTCGACTATGTCGTGGTCGGCGGCGGCACCGCGGGCAACGTGGTCGCGGCACGGCTGTCCGAGGATCCGTCCGTCACCGTGTGCGTCCTGGAGGCCGGTCCCAGCGACGTCGGTGACGAGGACGTCCTCCGACTGGAGCGCTGGATGGGTCTGCTGGAATCCGGTTACGACTGGGACTACCCGGTCGAGCCGCAGGCCAGCGGCAACAGCTTCATGCGGCACGCCCGCGCCAAGGTCCTCGGCGGCTGTTCGTCGCACAACTCGTGCATCGCCTTCTGGGCTCCGGCGGAGGACCTGGACGACTGGGCCGCCGCGGGCTGTACGGGCTGGGGCTCCGCCGATCTGTTCCCGTTGTACCGGCGGCTGGAGTCGAACGACGCCCCCGGCGATCACCACGGCCGCACCGGGCCGGTGAAGCTGCGCACGCTCAAGGGTGAGGACCCGTGCGGCGCGGCCCTGTTGGCGGCGTGCGCCCAGGAAGGCATCCCGACGACCCCGTTCAACAGCGGGAGGACGGTGGTCCGGGGAGCCAACTGGTTCCAGATCAACTCCGACGAGAACAACATCCGGCAGTCCTCGTCGGTGGCGTACCTGCACCCGGTCATGGGCAAGCGGCCGAACCTCTCGGTGCGGACGGGCGTGCGGGCGAAGAAGCTGGTCCTGGAGGGTCGGAGGTGTGTGGGCGCGCAGTATCTCGACCCGGATCTCGTCCACACCCGGACGGTCCGCGCCCGTCGCGAGGTGATCGTGTCCTGCGGTTCCGTCGACACCCCGAAGCTGTTGATGCTGTCGGGGATCGGGCCCGCGAGGCATCTGCGCGAGGTCGGTGTGGAGGTGGTCGTGGACGCGGCGGGGGTCGGCGAGAATCTCCAGGACCATCCCGAGGGGGTCATCATGTGGGAGGCCCGGCAGCCCATGCCCACCACGTCGAGCCAGTGGTGGGAGGCGGGGATCTTCTACGACACGGAACCGGGCCTGGACCGGCCGGACCTGATGTTCCACTACGGCTCGGTGCCGTTCGACATGAACACCGCGCGGCACGGATTCCCCACGTCGGAGAACGCGTTCTGCCTCACCCCCAATGTGACCCGCGCGAAGTCGCGCGGCACGGTGCGGCTGCGCACCCGCGACTACCGGGACAAGCCGATGGTCGACCCGCGCTACTTCACGCACGAGCACGACGTGCGGGTCATGACGTACGGGCTGAAGCTGGCCCGGCGGATCGCCGCGCGGCCCGCGCTGAGCGGCTGGGCGGGCGCCGAGCTGGCCCCCGGCCCCGACGTCGGCTCCGACGACGAGCTGCTGGACTACATCCACAAGACCCACAACACCGTCTACCACCCGTCCTGCACCGTGAAGATGGGCGCGGACGACGACCCTTCGGCCCCGCTCGACGCCCGGCTGCGGGTCAAGGGGGTCGGGGGTCTGCGGGTCGCGGACGGATCGGCGATGCCGGATCTGATCTCCGTGAACCCGTGCATCACGACGATGATGATCGGCGAGAAGTGCGCCGACCTGCTGAAGGAGGACGCGCGGACGGGCCCCTGAGGACCCGGCGGCCAGCCGGGGAACCGCCCGACCGGCCGTGACCGGTGCGCGGCTCCCCGAGACGGGCCCCTACGGGGTGACCGGCGCCGGGCGCTTGTACATCCGCGTCGCGGTGATCTCCGTGTGCACGGCCTCTCCGGCCGGGGCCTCCTTCGGGAGTCCCGGCCGGAGGTGTTCCTCCACGCTGATGTACTTCAGGCCGGCGCGCAGGTCCGCGTCGTTGCGCAGGCGGATGACGAGCGGGAACTCGGCGAGCGCGGTCGTGTCGAACAGGCCGGTGGTGTAGAGGAGTTGGACGCCGAGCGCGTCCGAGACGGCCCGCTGGAGCTCCAGCAGGTAGGTCGCGTTGGCGCGGCCGATGGGGTTGTCGAGGAAGAGGGTGCCCGCGTGCCGGTGCTTGTCCCGGCCGCGGTCGTTGCTCCGCAGGGCCGCCATCGTGCAGTACAGCGCGATGGCGGCGGTGAGCAGCTGACCGCCGGAGAACACGTCTCCCATCTGCCCGACGGGGACGCGTTCGGCGCGCAGGACGGCGTCCGGCTTGAGGATCTCGACGGCGACGCCCCGGGGCTGGAGTGCGGCGCCGACCCCGCGCAGCAGCAGGGACATGCCGTCGCGCCGCATGTCGGAGTTCTTCTTGACCGCGGCGCGGGTCGCCTCGTCGACGACCTCGCCGAGCCGCTCGGTGAGGGTGGCCTGGTCGGGCTCCTCGAAGCGGATGCGCAGGAACTCCTGCCCGGACCACTCGCCGAGACCTTCCGGGAGCCGGGACAGCCGCTGCGCCGACCGCAGGGTGGCGAGGGAGGACTCCACGAGTCCCCGCAGCCGGTCCACGATCGAGTCCCGGTTGCGCTCGAGCTGCTCCAACTCGTCGGTCAGGACGCGCAGCCGGGGCGCGAACGCGTCCGCCCACTTGTGCGCGTGCTCCGGCAGCGAGGAGGCGGGCAGCTCACGGATCTGCTGCCGCGCGGGGGTCCGCACCTGCTCGTAGCGGGTGGAGTTGGCGTGCCGTACGAGGATGTCGCAGGCCTCGCGGACGGCACCCTCGGCCGCGCTGAGGTCGGCGGCGCAGCCGCGCAGCGAGCGGCGGCTCTCGGCGGCGGAGTGCCGCGCCTCCTCCAGGCTTCCGGGGTAGGGCTCGGGCTCCTCCTGCTCCTCGTCGGAGTGCTCCCGGAGCAGGTCCCTGAGCAGGGCGGACGTCTCGTCGAAGCCGCCGGCCGCGTCCTCGGCCGACCGGTGGGCGCCGAGGAACTCGCCGTGCGACTCCCGCGCCCGCTCCAACGCCTCGGCACGGGTGGCGAGTTCACTGGTGGCGGTGCGGAGCAGGGCCTGGGCGTGCTCGGCGTCGCGGGGCACGAGGTCCTCCGCCAGCTCGGTGTGCGCGTCGCCCTCCTCGGGCGCGTGCCGCTCCGCCTCGCCGCGCAGCCGGCCGAGCTGCTCGCTCGCGGTGGACATCCGGGCCTCCAGGAGCTGCACCAACTCGTCGGCGCGCGCGACGGCTGCCTGCCGTGAGGGGCCGTCGGATCCGTCGGGCGACTCCAGGAGCTGGGCCGCGCGGGTGCGGACCTTGTTGCTGAGGCGGTCCAGATCGGCGAGGGCCGCGCTCTCGTCGCTCTCGGCACGCGCCTGCTCGGCCCGCAGGTCGGCGCCGACCCCGACCTTCTCGTAGAGCTGCGACGCGGCCCGGTAGGCCTCCCGCAGGGCAGGCAGCGAGGACTGCGCGGCCGTGTCCTCCTGTGAGACGTCGTCCGGTGCGCCGGCGATCTCCGCACGCTCGGCCCGCAGGGCGCGGGCCGTACGGCGGGCGTCGTCGGCGGCGCGCTGGGTGGCGCGGCGGTCCTCGTCGGCGGCACGGGCGCGCTCCAGGCACTCCTGGGCACGGGCCTCGGACTCGGCGGCCTCGTCGGCGAGTTCACGGAGGCGGACCTGCCAGCCGGCGCGTTCGCGGAGCCGGAAGGCGAGTCCGGCGAGGGCGTCGGCGGCGCGCCGGGCCTTCTGCGCGGCCTCCTGCCGCTCGTCGCGTACGTGGGCGGCGTCGGCCGCGGTCTCGTCGGCCTCCGCCCGGACGGTGCGTGCCTCGGTCAGCTCGGCCTCGGCCTCCTCGGCGAAGGCCCGCGCGTCCCGGGCGGTCGCGGCCAGCTCGATGAGCCGTCCGGCCGGGCAGCCGGTGCGCCACGACGCGAGCCGTGCCGCCAGTTCCCGGTCCTTGCCGAGGCGGGCGGCGAGCGTACGGATCTCCTCGTCCCGCAGACCCGCGCGGGCCCGCAGCGCCTGACGCTCCTCGTCGGCCGCGTGCTCGTCGTGCATGGCCGGGTTCGGCGGTACGAGGAAGACACCACTGTCTCCCGCGTCGTCGGCCGGAGTCGGGGCGAGCAGGGCGGCGGCGGTGCCGACGGCGACCGCCGACCGCGGCAGCAGGGCGGCGTCACCGAGCGCCTCGCGGGCCCGGGCGTGGGTGTCCGGGTCGGTGATGATCACACCGTCGACCAGTTCCGGGCGGGCGGCGAGCACGCGCGCGTGGTCGACCGGGTCGACGGCCTGGGCGAGGTAGCGCCAGCCGGGGAGTGCGGGGATGCCGTGTTCGCCGAGGTACTCGACGGTGGCGAGGACGTCCGGGCCGGGGGGCAGCAGGCCGCCGTCGCCGAGCGCTCCGAGGATGCGGGCGTCGTCGGCCGCGGCGGTGCGCAGGTCGAAGAGGTGGCGTTCGGCGGAGGCGACTCCGTCGTCGAGGAGAGCCCGCAGGTCGTCGGCGTACTGGTCGAGCTGCTCGGGCGTCAGCGGCGCACCGTCGGCGAGGCCGATGGTGCCGTCGGTCTCCTCGTCGCGGCGGGGCCGGGGCACGGCGCCGCGGGTGTCGGCGCCCGGCAGGCCGAGCAGCTCCGCGAGCCGCTCCTCCTCCGCGAGAGCCTCGGCCGTGCGGCGCTCCGCCGCGTAGGAGCCCTCGGCGGCCGTCGCCGCGTCCGCCGCGCGGGCGGCCGTCAGTTCGGCACGGGACTCGGCGGACGCCGCCTCGCGCGCGTGGTCGGCGGCGCGCCGCGAGGCCTCGCGGGCGGTGTCCCAGCCGGCGACGGCGGTCTTCTCGGCGTCGCTGGCGGCGAGGGCCGCGCGGGCCGGGTCGGCGTCGGGGGCGGTGTCGTCGAGCCAGCCGGCGCGGACCGCCTCGGCGGTCTCCTGCTCGACCTCGGCCAGGCGTTGCTTCAGGTGGCCGACCTCGCTGCGGGCGCGCTGGGCCGCGGTGGCGGCGGCCGTCGCGTCGGCGTGCGAGCGCTCACCGATCTCCTGGAGACCCGCGGACCGCTCCTCCTCCTCGTTGGCCAGGGACTCGGCGCCGTCGGCGGCCCGGTGCAGGGCGCGGACGAGGTCGACGGCGGCGCGGGCGCGGGCGGCGAGGGCGGGTGCGGCGTCCCGCTCGGCCTCGCGGATCGCGGCGGCCACGCGCGTGGAGCGGTCGGCGGCGGCGCGGTGCCGCAGCACGGCCTCGGCGGCCTGCCAGGCGGAGTGGAGGGTGCGCGCGTCGGCCAGCTCCCGCTTCTGCGCGGCGGCCGACTTCTCCGCTCCGGCGAGGGCCAGGGAGGCGTGTCGGTAGGCGAGTTCGGCGGCGATCAACGCGCCGCGCTCGCGGGCGCCCTCGGCATGGGTGACGGCGTACGCGGCGGCGGTGACCCGCTGGGCGAGCTCTCCCGCGCGCACCCGTTCCCGCACGGCGCGTGCCGACAGCCGGCGGGCGAGGGTCCGGGTCCGCCGCTCGGCGCCGGAGTGGATGTCCCGCGCGCGTGCCCGTGCCTCGCCGGCGTCGACGATGCGTCCCAGCAGGTCGACGGAACCGGCGGTGAACTCCCGCTCGGCGATGAGTTCGGCCCGCCGTCCGAGCTTGTTGCCGAAGCCGCCGACCAGGTCCGCGAGTCCGTCGGTGTCGCGGGTGTCTGTGACCGCGCGCAGCAGCAGATCGGTGAAGTCGGAGTCCTTCTTGACCGCGAAGAGACCGGCGGCCTCACCCTCGTCGGCGTTCATCTCCCGCTGGTAGCGGAAGAGTTCGGGGTCCAGGCCGAGGTCGCCGAGGTGTTCGTTCCAGCGGTCGTGGATCTCCTCCCAGTGGACCTCCAGGTGGGGGTACGCCTTGCCCGCCTCGGTGATCGCGTCCCGGAAGCCCTTCATGGTGCGGCGCCTGCCCTGCGCGCCGGAGACTCCTTCGACGAAGGGCCGTACGGCGGTGGCCTCGGCGACGGGCAGGTTGTCGAGGCTGAGTCCGGGGCCGGGCCGGAAGGAGTACCAGGCCTCGGCGAACTTCCGCGGGTCGTTGGAGACCTGGCGTCCGCGCCATTCGCTCGCCTTGCCGACGACCACGCACTCGCCGGTGATCGTGTGCTGCCACTCCAGGGCGACGTGTCCGCAGTCGTCGGCGAGGAGGAACTTGCGCAGCACGCCGGAACTGGCGCCGCCCAGGGTGTTGCGGTGGCCGGGGAGCATCACCGAGAAGATCAGCTTGAGCAGGACCGACTTGCCGCCGCCGTTCTCCAGGAAGAGCACGCCGGCGGGCGCGGGGCGGCGCGGCGGGCCGACCGGCTCCTCCTCGAAGAACTCCGCCTGGGTCGGCGCGGGGTCGGGCACGGGCTCGCCGACTCCGCGCAGGTCCAGCACGGTGTCGGCGTAGCGCGCACCGGCAGGCCCGATGGAGTAGAGGCGGACCCGGGACAGCTCGTACATGGCGGCGGACTCTCGTCGTCGTGAGGGGAGGTGGGGCGTGGGCGGGGGCCGGGGCGGGCCGCGTCAGGAGTGGAAGGGCAGCCCGGCTCCGGCCGCCAGCTCCAGGTCGTCGGTGTCCTCGGCGGGCAGCAGGGTCGCGGTGCCGTCGGTCACCGGGACCACGCCCAGCTCCAGCAGCTCGCCCATGGCGGCGGTTCCCGCCATGTCGCGGACCTGGAGCTGGTAGCGCGCCGTCGTCCGGTAGGTGCCGCCGGCGTCGTCCCCGGTGCGCTGGAGGAAGCCGGACTCGGTGAGGAACGCGACGGCCTTCGCGATGATGCCGGTCGTCGAGCCGGCCAGTCTTCGGGCGTCCTTGGTGGCACCGGTGGAGCTGCGCCGCGCCCAGATCCGCCAGGCGGCCTCCAGGCCCGGCGCGTCCGTCGCCGGGTCGGTGTTCTCGCCCGTCTCCTCGGCCCGCTCCTCCAGGCGGCGGCAGGCCTGCCGTACGAACGCGTCGACGCCGTTCACCGGGACGCGCCCGATGTATCCGTCGTCCGCGAGGTCCTCGGGGCGCGGGAAGGCCATGGCGGCGACGGCGAGGTGGGCGAGGCCGTGCAGGAAACGGTCCCCGGAGTCGGCCGAGGCACGGCGCGCGTAGTCGCCCATGCGGACGGCGAAGACCGAGTCCTCGGCGGCGGTCACCGCCATCCCCGCGCGCGGGGACACCTCCAGGACGATGAGCCCGAGGCCGGCCGCGACCGCGTCGGCGAGGCGCGCGAACGGCGGGTCCTCGCGGTAGCGACGCAGCAGTTCGGCGTACTCCTGGTCGCGCGCGGGCTGCAGCTTGGGCTGGAGTCCGAAGGCGACGAGCCGCGCCGCGTCGGCGGCGTCGGCAGGGGTGACGGGGGCGTTCGCCGGAGCGGCGGTGGCCTCCGGTTCACTCCACTCGACGTGCTCGGTCACGGCTGGGACTCCTTGTTCGGACGTACGGGGTCGGGGTGCGGGTGGGGAGGTGCGGGGTTCGGGCGCGTACGGGCGGGGACGGGGACGTGAGCGATGGCGCCCTGTCGGGCTCGTCCGCCGGGCGGGGGCAGGTGTTCCGGCGGGGCGGTCACGCGCGGTCCGCCTTCATCCCGGCCGCGTCGAGGAGGGCCATGCCCACGATCAGGTCGGCGCCGCCGAACTCCGGGTCGTCCAGCTCGGTCCCGTCGTCCACGGCGAACAGCAGGCGCTCCTCGCCCTGCCGGTAGGCGGTGCCGACCGGTGGGCTCGCGGCGTGCACGGCCAGCAGGGCCACCAGGTACGGCAGTTCGGGGTCGCGGCGGCGGGCGTCGGCCAGCAGACCGGACAGCCGGCGGGGGGCGTCGGCGGGGAGGTTCAGCAGGTCCATGGCGGAGGCCAGCTGCCCCTCGCTGAAACGGCTGTCGTCCGGTGTGGCGATCAGGTCGGGCTCGGGCATCTCCGCGCCGAGGTGCTCCCGCTCCTGCGGCGGGGTCAGCAGGATGTCGACGAGATCCCCGACGCGGACGGCGACGGGGGTGCGCAGGCCCGTACCGCGCGCGAAGAAGGCGTCGGTGACGCGCAGCGCGCTCTCGACCGGGAGCGGCAGTACGGGCGCGACGAGATGTCCATACAGGTCGATGCCCGAGGTGGTCATGGGCGTGCCGAACGCCTGCCGGTCCTGCTCGGCGCGGAACAGCGGTCCTGCCTCCAGGAGGCGGGACTGGAGTTGGGTGTGCCGGCGGATGCAGTCCTTGACGATGTCGACCAGCTCGGCGGCGCGGCGCTTCTGCTCGGGGTCCTCGGACTCGTCGCGGGCCTTGCGGATGTTGGTGAGGATCGCGTTCTCGTGGCGGTACCGGTCGGCGACGTGGTCCAGGGCCTCGGCGATCATGTCGGGGACGGCCTGGAGCCAGTCGACCGCCCGCACGTTGCGCCGGGTCGCGTCGAGGGCTTTGCGGAGGGTCTCCGCGTACTGCACGGTGCGGTAGCGGGCCTGCTCGGCGGCGAGCTGGGCGTCGGCCAGCCGGCCGCGGCTGATCAGGACCTCCAGCTTGACCTCGGCGGCGATCTGCGCGCTGGTGACGTCCGTGTCGAGGGCACCGACCAGGACGTTGACCGCTTCGTCGGTCGTCCGGAGGTAGACGCTGCCCCCGTAGCCGGGGACCTCCTCGATCAGCTTGAAGTCGTAGTCGCGGCGGACGTACGAACCGTCCGGGGCGAAGGTGCCGTACACGGCGCGGAAGCCCCGGTCGACGCTGCCGACGTTGATGAGGTTCTCCAGGACCCAGCGGGCGACGCGCTCGTGCTCGACGACGGGGCGGCGGGGGGCCTGGGCGGCGATGCGCGGGATGAGCCTGGCCACTATCTGGTCGTGGTCGGCACCCGTGTCGAAGTCCATGTTCAGTGTGACGAGGTCGATGGCGGCGAGGGCGACCTCGGCCATGCCGTACACCGTGTACTCGCCCGCGAGGTTCGCCTTGCGCACGTCCAGGTCGTGCAGCGGCGCGGTGCAGGCGAGCGCGCGCAGCCGCCGCGCCAGGCCCTCGTCGGCGGCCGGGCCCGGAGCCGGGCGCGGCCCCGCGCTGAGCTGGGCCGGAACGCTGTCCGTCGATGCAGGCGAAGTCACGGTGCACAGACTAGGTCCTCGGTCCGACAACGGTCGAAACGACGCAGAAGCGACCGGCGCCCCCGGCCTGCCCACGCCCTTGCCCTCGCTGTTGCCCGCGTTCGCCTCGGCCCCGGCGTTCACCCCCGCCCTCGCGCTGCCCGACCCGGCTGGTCTGGCTGGTGCGGCCGGCCTGGCTGGCCTGACTGGTCCGGCCTGCCGGACCCGGGCCCAGGCGGACGAGTAGCGAGCAGGCCGATGTCCGGGGCAACGGCCGATGGCCCTCGCCTCGCCACCTGCCGGACCCCGGTCTCGGCCAAGGCCCTACGCCGCCGCGGCCTTGGACCCCGGTTCGGCACCGATTCCAGTCATGGTGTCGGTCCCGGTGGCGGTGCCGGCACCGGTCCCGGCGCCAGTCCTGGTGGCGGTGCCGGATCGGGCCCCGGTTCCGGCCTCCTCCGGATCGACCTCCCGGCCATGGAAGCCGGCGGTTCGAGCCCCGCCGCTCCCAGAGCCGGGGGCGGCCTGCCCGTGGCCTCGCAGCTCGCGACGACAGGGCAAGCCCGCCGGGCGCCCGCCCCTGCCGAGCGGCTCCCAGGCCTCCCGGGCTCCTCAGCCGACCCCTTGTCCCCCGTCCGCCACCCGGCGTGCGTACACCTCGACCAGACCCTTCAGGGAGTCGGTCAGATAGGCCGCGAGGAGGTGTTCGGCGGTGTCGCGGGCGCCGTCCTGGAGGTTCCGGAGGATCTCGTGGTTGCGGGCCAGGTAGGGCTCGTGGAGCCGGCGCGGGTCGTCCACGACGTGGAAGGCGAGGCGGAGCTCGGCGAAGACGCTGCGCATCACCTCGTCGGTGCGGGCGCTGCCGGCCAGGGCGACCAGTTCGCGGTGGAAGTGGATGTTGGCGGTGGACACTCCTTTCCAGTCACTTTCACCGGCCGCCCGCCGCCCCTCCGCGACGGCCGCCGCGAGCCCCTCCACGGCGTACGGGGGATCGCCGAGCCCGCGGACGACCGCGCACTCGACGAGGGCGCGGGTGCGGTAGATGTCCTCGACGTCCTCGACGGTGAGCACCCGAACGAAGACCCCGCGATTGAGCTCGTGCACCAGCAGCCGTTCGTGCGTGAGCAGCCGGAACGCCTCACGCAACGTGTTCCGCGAGACGCCGAGCGCGCCGCCGATGCTGTCCTCGGACAGCCGCGTCCCGGGCGGGAAGAAGCCCTCCGCGATGCGGGACCTGAGGATGTCCGAGACCCGCTCGGCGGTGCTGGTGCGCCCCAACAGGGCTCGGTCGTCGGCCAGTTCCGTCAGCTCTGCCATGCCCGGAATTCAACCGCAGACACAGGAACGAAACAACAGGGGTATTGAGGGATCGTTCAACGATCCTCTACCGTGTCGAACAGGCGCCATTCGATACGACCCACGGAGCCACCTCTTCGCACGGCCCGGGCGTCCACCGCTTCCGCACGGCACGGCTCAGTCCTCAAGCACCCTCCGTCCCTCACTGCGAGGTGCCCATGAGCACGACCCCTCCGTCCCCGTCGCTGACCGCCGACACTTCACCCGTCCCGGGTGAACCCATCGTCCAGGAAGGCGCGTTCGGCTGGCTGCGCGCTCTCGGCCCACGCGGCCGGCGTGCCTTCGGCGGCGCGTTCGGCGGCTACGGCCTCGACTCGTACGACTACTTCACCCTGCCGCTCAGCATGGTCGCCCTGGCCGCGTACTTCGGCCTGGACAGCGGCCAGACGGGCCTGTTCACCACCGTGACCCTGGTCGTCTCCGCGATCGGCGGCGCCGTCGCCGGTGTCGTCGCGGACCGGATCGGCAGGGTCAGAGCGCTGATGATCACCGTCGTCACGTACGCGGTGTTCACGGTCGCCTGCGGCTTCGCGCCCAACTACGAGACGCTGCTGGTGTTCCGGGCCCTTCAAGGCCTCGGATTCGGTGGCGAGTGGGCGGTCGGCGCCATCCTCGTCGCGGAGTACGCGAGCCCCCGGCACCGGGGACGGACGCTCGGCGCGGTCCAGAGCGCGTGGGCCGTCGGCTGGGGTCTCGCGGTGGTGGTCTACACGCTGGTCTTCCAGTTCCTCGGCGACGACCTCGCCTGGCGCGTGATGTTCTGGACCGGGGCCCTGCCCGCGCTGCTCGTGGTGTGGGTGCGGCGGCGGGTGCAGGACGCGCCCGGGGCGACCGCGGTCCGCGAGAAGAGCGCGGACAAGGGGTCGTTCACCGTCATCTTCAAGCCCGGCACGGCCGAGGCACCGGGTCTGCTGCGCACCACGTTCTTCGCGGTCCTGCTCTCCACCGGTGTCCAGGGCGGCTACTACACGCTGGCCACCTGGGTGCCCACCTATCTGAAGTCGGAGCGCGGGCTGTCCGTCGTCGGCACGGGCGGCTACCTGACGTTCCTGATCTCGGGAGCCTTCCTCGGCTATCTCACCGGCGGCTATCTCACCGACCGGCTGGGCCGCAAGCGCAACATCCTGCTGTTCGCGGTCCTTTCCGCGGCCTGCATCCTCACGTACGCGAACATCCCGAGCGGGGCCAACACCCTTCTCCTGGTGCTCGGTTTCCCGCTCGGATTCTGCATGTCGGCGATCTTCAGCGGCTTCGGCTCGTTCCTCAGCGAGCTGTACCCGGCGGCGGTACGCGGCACCGGACAGGGCTTCACGTACAACACGGGGCGGGCCGTCGGCGCCGTCTTCCCCACCACGGTCGGCTTCCTGGCCGACAGCTGGGGTGTGGGCGGCGCGCTGGTCTTCGGCGCGATCGGCTACGCCCTCGCCGCCGTGGCCCTGCTCGGACTGCCCGAGACGCGTGGCAAGGAGCTGCTGTGAACGACACCGTCCGGGTCCTCCCGCGGGCCCTCGCCCAGAACACCGGCCCGGGCCAGGTCCCCTCCCAGGGAGCGCGGGAGGCCGACCCCCACGCGCACGCGTGGACCCCCGCCGAGGCACGCCGTCGTTTCCGCGCCGGGCTGTCGCTGCCCACCGCCGGGGTCGCCGCGGGCCACACACAGGCGAACCTCGTCTCGGTCCCGGCCGACTGGGCGTACGAGATGCTGCTGTTCTGCCAGCGCAACCCGAAGCCGTGCCCGGTCCTCGACGTCACCGACGCCGGTTCCTGGACCACGCCGCTCGCCGCGGGCGCGGACCTGCGCACCGATCTGCCGCGCTACCGGGTCTGGGAACACGGCGAGTTGGTGGCCGAACCCACGGACGTGGTGGAGCACTGGCGCCCCGATCTGGTGTCCTTCCTGATCGGCTGCAGCTTCACCTTCGAGTGGGCGCTGAGCGCGGCGGGCGTGCCGATGCGCCACATCGAACAGGGCCGGAACGTCTCGATGTACGTGACGGCGCGGCAGTGCCGTCCGGCCGGCCGGCTGCACGGGCCGATGGTGGTGTCCATGCGCCCGGTGCCGCCCCAGCACCTGGCGGCGGCGATCCGGGAGAGCAGTCTGCTGCCCGCCGTGCACGGCAGTCCGGTGCACTGCGGCGAACCGTCGGGGCTGGGCATCGAGGATCTCTCGCGCCCCGACTTCGGCGATCCGGTGGTCGCGGCACCGGACGACATCCCGGTGTTCTGGGCCTGCGGGGTGACGCCCCATGCGGCCGTGATGGCGTCCCGGCCGCCGTTCGCGATCACCCACGCGCCGGGGCGGATGTTCCTCACGGACGCCCGCGACGAGCAGTACCGAGTGGCCTGAAGAGGCCGGAAGAGGAGACACGGCATCCTATGACCCGGATCGATCTCAACGCCGATCTCGGCGAGGGCTTCGGCCGCTGGCGGCTGACGGACGACGAACAGCTGCTGTCCGTCGTCACCAGTGCCAACGTGGCCTGCGGTTTCCACGCCGGGGACGCGGCCACCATGCGGCGGGTGTGCGAACTGGCCGCGGCGCGGGGGGTACGGATCGGCGCCCAGGTCTCCTACCGGGACCTGGCGGGGTTCGGGCGGCGCGCGATGGACGTGCCGTCCGACGAACTGGCGGCCGAAGTCGCCTACCAGATCGGCGCCTTGGAGGTCTTCGCGCGCGCGGCGGGCTCCCGTGTCGCCTACGTGAAGCCGCACGGCGCGCTCTACAACCGAGTCGTGCACGACGAGGAGCAGGCCGCGGCGGTCGTGGAAGGTGTCGTGCTCGCGGGTGCCGGTCTGCCCGTCCTCGGACTGCCGTCCTCGCGGTTCCTGAAGGTGGCCGAGCGGGCCGGACTGCCCGTCGTCACCGAGGCGTTCGCGGACCGCGCCTACACGCAGGAGGGCACGCTCGTGCCGCGCGCCGAGGAGGGCGCGGTGATCACGGACGCCGAGACGATCGTGGAACGCTCGCTGGAACTGGCGCGGTCCGGGATGGTCACGGCCCGCTCCGGCGAGCGCGTCCCGGTCCGTGCCCGATCCCTGTGTCTGCACGGGGACACCCCGGGCGCGGTCGGCCTGGCCCGTCGGGTCCGCGAGCGGCTGGAGTCCTCGGGCGTGCGCGTGGAGGCGTTCGTATGACGGCTCGCACGACGGGTCACGCGACACCGTCGGTATCCCCCGGTACCGGCGCCCGGGCCGACCACGGGGCGGCCCGGGCGCCCACGGGGGACGACACCCCCGTGGGTCGGCGGACGACACCGGCCGCCGCGCGGGCCGGTACGAGGGTCCTTCCCTTCGGGGACCGGGCGTTGCTCGTCGAGGTCTCCTCGGGCGAGGCGGCCCAGGCGCTGCACGCGGAGCTGCTGCGGCGCCGCGCCGAGGGCTCGCTGGCGGTGCGGGAGATCGTCCCGGCGGCGCGCACGGTGCTCCTGGACGGCCTGGACGACCCGGCGCGGGTGGCGGAACGGCTGCCCGGCTGGGAGATCCCGCCGCTGGGCACGCGCGCGGACGAGGCCGTCGAGATCCCCGTCCGCTACGACGGTCCCGATCTGGCGGACGTGGCGGCGCTGTGGGGGGTGCGGGTGCACGAGGTGCCGGCGATCCACGCGGCGGCCGGGTTCCGGGTGGCCTTCTGCGGGTTCGCACCCGGCTTCGGGTATCTGACCGGGCCGCCGGAGCGGTACGACGTACCGCGCCGGGCCACTCCACGGACCGCGGTTCCGGCGGGCTCCGTGGCGCTCGCGGGCCCGTACACGGGGGTGTATCCGCGCAGTTCGCCGGGTGGCTGGCAGCTGATCGGCACCACGGACGCGGTCCTGTGGAACCACGCGCGCGTGCCGGCCGCTCTGTTGGCGCCGGGCACACGGGTCCGCTTCGTCCCGGTGGACCGCTCATGAGTGACCGGGCTCTGTCGGTGGTGCGGGCCGGTGCCCTGACCACCGTCCAGGATCAAGGGCGCCCCGGCCACGCGCACCTCGGCGTGCCGCGCTCCGGGGCGCTCGACGCCCCGGCGGCGGCGCTGGCCAACCGGCTCGTCGGCAACGCCGCCGGGGCGGCCGTGCTGGAGACGACGGTCAACGGCTGTTCCCTGCGCCCCCGTTCGACGACGGTCGTGGCGGTGACGGGAGCGCCCTGTCCGGTCACCGTGGCCGGGCGTCCCGCAGCCTGGGGAGCGCCCGTCCGGGTCGCCGCGGGCGCTCTCCTGGACATCGGCCCCGCGCGCGCGGGGCTGCGCTCCTACGTGGCCGTGTCCGGTGGCGTGGCCGTTGATCCGGTGCTCGGCAGCCGGTCCACCGACCTCCTGTCGGGCCTGGGTCCCGCGCCGCTGACCGACGGAACGGTGCTTCCGCTGGGGTGCCCGGGTGCGCCGCACGCGCGCGTGGACGTCGTTCCGCACCCCGCGCCGCCCGCCGAGCTGGTCCTGCGGGTGACGCCCGGCCCGCGCGAGGACTGGTTCACGGGCTCGGCGGTCCGGGCGCTGACGACCCGCTCCTACCGGGTGTCACCGGCGAGCAACCGGATCGGGCTGCGCACGACCGGACCCGCCCTGGAGAGGACCGTCTCCGGTGAACTGCCCAGTGAGGGAATGGTGCTGGGCGCCGTACAGGTGCCGCCCGACGGACGGCCGGTGGTGTTCCTCGCCGACCATCCGACGACCGGGGGCTACCCGGTGATCGCGGTCGTCCGAGAGGTCGACCTCGCCGCCGCCGCTCAGGCGGTTCCGGGAATTCCGGTCCGTTTCGTGGCGGTACGGCGCCGTTGAGTCCCGCCTCGGGCCCGTCACCCCGCCGTGGGGCGCGGAGCCCGCGACGGCCCGCGCGTCCCGTACACGGCCGCCCGACCGTCATGCCGCGTCGGGCTGTTCGGTCACGGACAGGGCGGCCAGCGCGACGGAGACGGCGTGCGCCGCGCCGAGGTCGAGACGGGCGCTGGTGCCCCGGGCCCGGTGACGCACCTCGGACGCGGCGAGGGTGAGCAGTTGGGGAAGCAGGTCCGTGCACCGGCGGGCGACCCAGGCCGTTCCGGCGGTGGCGAGCCATCGCAGGCTCGCCGCGCGGGTGGGGCCGGCGACCTCGGGCTCCGCCGAGGGCGCGGCCCCGGTGGCGACGCCCCGTTCGGCGAGCAGGGCGTGGAAACGCAGGGCGAGTCGACGGTGCCCCCGCTCCCCCGGGTGCAGCCGGTCGGCGCTCCACAGGGCGCGGTCGGTCAGCCACTCCTCCTCGGCCGCGTGCAGATGCAGCGCCCCGTGCCGTTCGGAGAGCGCGTGCACCACGGTGTTGACCGCGCGCTGCCGACGGGCCAGCGGACGGGCGAGCGCCCCCGGCAGTCCGAGCATCGAGCCCGGATCCGGCAGGCAGGCCGTCATCACGAGTGTGTCCCGCGCGCGGAACGCCGCGTAGACGGTGTCGAGCCGTTCGGCGACGGAGCGGATGTCGAAGGTGCGTCGCAGGGTGTCGTTGACGCCGATGACGACGGAGACGACGTCGGGCCGCAGCGCGAGCGCCTGGGGGGTCTGCCGCTCCAGGACGTCCCGGGTCTGCGCACCGCTGACCGCGAGGTTGGTGAACTCCACGGCCGCGTCCGCCGGGGCGAGGCCACGGGCGAGCAGCGCCGCCCACCCCCGCCACCGGTCCCCCACGGGGTCGCCCACGCCTTCGGTGAGCGAGTCCCCGAGGGCCACGAAGCGAAGCGGTCTCATGCCACGCCCTCCTGGAGTTCCTGGATCCGGGGCGGGACCGGGACCGGGGCGTCGTGCGCGGCGAGGAAGCCCGCGACGGCGGCGTCCCAGCCGAAGCACTCGGCACGCGCGCGTGCCGCCTCGCGGCGCTCGTTCTCGGGGCGGCCGAGCAACAGCCCGACGGCGTCCGCGAAGGAGTCCCCGCTGTCCGCGGCGGTCGCTCCGGCGGAGCCGACCACCTCGGGCAGGGCGGAGAGCGAGCTGGCGACGACGGGCGTGCCGCAGGCCATGGCCTCCAGCGCGGCGAGCCCGAACGTCTCGGCGGGCCCCGGCGCCAGGCACACGTCGGCGGAGGCCTGGAGCGCGCCGAGCAGGGTGCGGTCGGCGACGTGTCCGAGGAACGTGACGGGCAACCTCCGTTCCCGCGCCCGCTGTTCGAGCCGGGCCCTGAGCGGTCCGTCCCCGGCGACGACGAGCACGGCACGCCGCCCGCGCCGCAGCAGCGCTTCCAGGGCGTCGAGCGCCGTGCCGGGCCTCTTCTCCACCGAGAGCCGGGAACACAGGACGAGCAGGATCTGGTCCGCGCGCGCGTGGCGGGCCCGCACCGCCGGGTCGCGCAGGTCCGGGTGACGCCCCTCCAGGTCGACGCCGAGAGGGGCGCGTACGACGTTGCGTGCGCCGATGCGGACGAACTCGCGCTCGGCGAACTCGGTGGTGCACACCACGCGCGCGTAGGTGTGCGCGGTACGGACGTTGAGGGCGTCGGCGGTCCGCCGGGCCATCGGCTCCGGCAGTCCCCAGGTCCGCAGGACACCGTCGGCGGTCTCGTGGGAGACCATCACGGCGGGCACCCGGGCGCGCCGGGCCCAGACTCCGGTCCAGCGCAGGGTGGTGCGGTCCGATACCTCCAGGCGGTCGGGGGCGAGCGACTCCAGGAGCCGGGCCACTCTCCGCCGGTCGGTCAGCACGCGGTAGCCACCGGTCCCGGGCAGCAGCGGGCCGGGCAGGGTGATCACGCGCCCCTGCCCGGTCTCGCGGTCGCTCGCGCGCTCGCCGGGGACGACGAGCACCGGGTCGTGGCCCGCCGCCAGGTAGCCGGCGCCCAGTTCCCGCAGGGCGGTGCGCAGGCCTCCGGAGGCGGGGGCGACGAAGTTGGCGAGCCGTACGATCCTGAGGCTCATGCGGCCACCAGCTTCCGTGCGGACAGGACGTTGTCGTAGTGGCCGATGAGCTGGTCGCCCACCGCGGCCCAGGTACGGCCCTCGACCATGGCGTGACCGGCGGCTCCGCAGGCGGCCCGCAGCGCGGGGTCGGCGGCCAGGGTCAGCACCGCGTCCCGCACGGCGTCGGCGTCGCGGGGCGGGACGAGCAGCCCGGTGCGGCCGTGGTCCACCAGGTCGAGCGGTCCGCCGGCGGCGGGCGCCACGACGGGCACCCCGCTGGCCATGGCCTCCTGCACGGTCTGGCAGAAGGTCTCGAAGGGGCCGGTGTGCGCGAAGACGTCCAGGGACGCGAAGATCCGCGCGAGGTCGTCACCGGTGCGCCGGCCGAGGAAGGCCGCGCCGGGGAGGGCGGCCCGCAGGGTGGTCTCGCTGGGCCCGTCGCCGACCACGACGACGCGGACGCCGTCGAGTCCGCAGACCCCGGCGAGCAGTTCGACCTGCTTCTCGGGGGCGAGCCGGCCGACGTAGCCGACGATCAGCTCGCCGTTCGGGGCCAGTTCACGGCGGAGCGCCTCGTCCCGGAGAGCGGGCCGGAAGCGGGTCGTGTCGACGCCGCGCGCCCAGAGCCGCACGCGGGGCACGCCGTGCGTCTCCAGGTCGTGCAGGGCCGCGCTGGACGGGGCGAGTGTCAGGTCGGCGGCGGCGTGCACCGAGCGGATGCGCCGCCACGCGGTGGCCTCGCCCGCGCTGATGTACGTACGGGCGTAGCCGGCGAGGTCGGTCTGGTAGACGGCGACGGCGGGGATGCCGAGCCGGGAGGCGGCGGCCATGCCGCGGACGCCGAGGATGAAGGGGCTGGCCAGGTGGACGATGTCCGCACGGTGGTCGGTGATGGCCGCGGCGACGCGTCGGCTGGGGAGGGCGACGCGGACCTGGGGGTAGCCCGGGAGCGGGAGGGAGGGGACACGGACGACCGGACACGGCGCGAGGGCGTCGGGTCCGTTTCCGGCGGAGGTGGCCGGGGCGACGACGAGGGGAGCGTGACCGCGATCGACGAGGTGCCGGGCGGTCTGGAGCGCGCAGTGGGCCACGCCGTTCACATCGGGGGGAAAGGATTCGGTCACGATGACGACACGCATACGGGTGTTCTCGCCGTACTGGACGTGCCCGCGTCAACGTCGATCTTTGCGAACGGTGAACGTCCCGTGAGCGTTGCGCTCCGCACCCGTCCAGGTCAGCCCGTGTCCACGCGACTCCGGCTCACGGGCCACCGACCGTTCATACGGCGGGCATGTCGGGCCCCATCCGGCTCCTGACGGCTGTCTGGACCTCGGCCTCCTCGGCCGGATCCGCCGCCAGTCGGCGCAGTTGCTCCACCACGCGCGCGTCGCCGGTCTCGGCGTGCCGTGCGGCGGTCTCCCGGGTGGTCTCCTCGCAGTCCCACAGGCACTCGACGGCGAAGCCGGCGGGGAAGGAGGGGTCGGTGACGGCCAGGGCACGGGCGGCCCGCTGGCGCAGGTGCGAGGAGGCGGTCTCCCGGTAGATGTGCCGCAGCACGGGGGCGGCGCAGGCGATGCCGAGCCGTCCGGTGCCGTCGACGAGGGTCCACAGGGTCGGCGCGTCGGGCCCTTCGCCCCGTACGGCCTCGCGCAGGGCGCCCAGCACCAGGTCGCGGTCCTGCGCTCCGCCGCGGCAGGCGAGGACGCGTCCGGCGGCGGCGCCGAGGGCGTCGGGCCGGTGCGCCCAGCCCCGGGCCCGGTCGACGGCGGCGACGCTGCGCATCCGCTCGAAGGCGTCGACGGCGGCCTCGGTGACACCCGTCGAGCCGTTCGCCACGGCGGCCTCGATCAGGTCGAGGGCGTCCGGGTCGTTGCCGTCGGCGAGGTAGCGCAGGGCCGTGCAGCGCGCGCCCTCCTCGCCGTGGCGCGCCGCCTCGACGATCTCGGGCCGGTTCTCGGCGCCGGCGACGGCGGTCAGGCAGCGGGCGGCCGGCACGTGCAGCGCGGCTCCGCGGTCGATGCCCTGCTGGGCCCAGTCGAAGACGGCCTGGACGCTCCAGCCGGGGCGGGGCCCGGACGGGCGCATCTGGCGCTGCCAGCGGTCGAAGGACCCGGCTTCCTGCGCGGCACGCACGCGTGCGGCGACGGAGGGGCGCGGGTCGTCGGCCCACAGCCGCCAGGGCCGTGGTTCGAACGCGTCGCGCACGGCGGCGGTGAGCGCGGCCTCGCCCTCGGGGTCGACCGGGAACCGGGCGAGGGTCGGGACGGCGAGCGCCCGCAGACCGGCGTCGTCGTCCCGCAGGGCGAGTTCGTCCAGGGCCCACGCCCAGTTGGTGCCGGTGGCGGCGTACCTGCGCAGCAGCGCGAGCGCGTCCGGCCTGCCGTAGGAGGCGAGGTGTCCGAGGACCGCGAGGGAGAGCCCCGTGCGGGACTCGCAGTCGTCGAGGACGTCCTCGGCGTCGAAGAGGTGCCGCTCGATCTCGTCCAGCTCACCGGCCAGATCGAGGTAGAGACGGGCGTAGTACAGGGAGCGGTTCTCCACCTGCCAGTCGTGGCGGGGATCCCGCAGCACACAGTGGTTCAGCGCCGCGAGCGCTTCGGCGCGCGGTGCGGTGAGCGCGTGCAGCGTGCCGTCGCCGCGGCCCCTCTGGAGCAGGCCGAGCAGCGTACCGCTGGGCGCTATGACCGGATCGAACATGGGAAACAGCCTCACATCAAGCGTCGACGCAACCGGGATCCTGCCTTACCTGGCCGCGTGACAACACGTGGGGGCGCCCGCCGTCTCTTGCTTGCTGTAGACCATCTTCCTCTGCCTCTCGTCGGTGGCCCATGCGGGCCGCGTCACGGCCCGCGCGGTGCGGCAACATCTGCCCGGCCATCACGTCCGTGAATCACGTCGTCATGATGACTCGGCAGTTCTTCCTGCCGCGACCGTATTTCCGGCGGCCCCGTTCCGCCTCCCCTTTTTCTTGCGTCGCGCCTGGTCAGGGCGTCGGCGTCAGTGCGCGCCGAACAGTTCGAGCAGGTCGGCCTTGGCGAACATGCGGGCCGTGTCGACCGCCGAGGGCGTCCCCGCGGCCGGATCGGCACCGGCGGCCAGGAGCGCCCGGATCACCGCTTCCTCGCCCTTGAAGACGGCCCCCGCGAGCGGGGTCTGGCCGCGGTCGTTGACGCGGTCGGCCTCGGCGCCGCGGTCCAGCAGGGCGCGGACCGTCTCCGCGTGGCCGTGGTACGCCGCGAGCATCACGAGCGAGTCGCCGCGGTCGTTGGTGAGGTTCGCCGGAACGCCCGCGTCCACGTACGCCACGAGCGACTCCGTCTCGCCGCGCCGCGCCAGATCGAAGATCTTGGTCGCGAGCTCCACGACCTCGGGGTCGGGGGCTTCACTCATCGGGGCGGACCGCCTCTCACTGCAACCGTTTGGGTGAATCGACAGGGTACTGCTCCACGGGCACATGACGGGCACCGCCCGCGGCAAAGATCACAAAGCGCGCGCAAGGCGCAACAGACCAGCTCAGGCGGCCCAAGCGGGCTCCATCGCAGGAGTGAAAACAGCCGGAATTCACCCAGTTGCACCTTTTATCGTATGGATACATGCTGTGATCCTGGAACAACTCATGGTGACTGTCCCCACGAACCAGGAGAGCTCAAATGATTCTGTCCATGTCAGGCGTCGTCCTTCTCGGCATCATCGTCTTCCTGTTCTTCAAGAAGGACGGCCTGAAGGCGTCGCACGCCCTGGTGGCCGCACTCTTCGGCTTCTACCTCGCGAGCACGGCCATCGCGCCGAGCATCAAGGCCGGCGGGGAGAGCCTGGCGGGCCTCCTCGGCGGGATCAAGTTCTGACGACGTCCCCCCACCTCGTACGCACCTTCAGGAGACAGCAGTGGCTCGGCGCCCTCTCCCCCGCATCCTCGTCAACGGCAACGCACAGATCGCCAAGAGCCGGGAGCTGGCCCGGACGGCAGCCGACAGCGCCACCGATGTCCTCCATCCACTCATCACGGTCACTCGTGGACTGCGCCGGCTGGCAGCCGCCGGACGGCGCAAGTGGGCCGCCACGCCCAAGGACCGGCGCGGACCGCTGCTGTTCCTGGTGGCCTCGGTGATCCTGGTGGTGGCTCTGGTGCCGTACGGGCCGCTGCTCGCCGTCATCAGCCTGATGGCGGCGGCAGCCTGGACCGGCCGGGAACGCACCCCGCCGCCCCCGACCGGTCCCGACGAGGCGCAGACCGGACGCCTCCAGTCGCTCTACGAGGCCCTCGTGCCGTACTTCTCCGCGGCCGAGGACCCCGCTCCCCTCTACGCCCACGGCGGCGACTGGGAGAAGGCCTTCGGCTCGTACGACTTCGACGCCGACGGCCGGATCTCCCGTCTCCTCGTCAACTACCCGGCGTACTTCACCGACGGCGAGCCGGACGCCCGCGCGCGGATCGAGCAGCTCCTGTACGCCAAGTCGGGCCGCGGCCGTGAGTACCACTTCGAGTGGGACGAGGAGGGCAACGAACTCACCGTGACCGTCCTGCCGCCGCTGCCCACCGACATCGCCGCCCAGCGCTTCGTCACCGCGCCCGGCGAGACGGTCCTCGGCTTCACCGATCCCGCCGACGTCCAGCGCACCCTCCCCCTCACCTACGGCGAGGAACAGCGGGACGTCCCGCCGGTCGTCTGGCGCACCGGCGTCCGCTCGACGGAACCCCACCTGCTGATCGCGGGCGAACCGGGCACCGGCACGACCACGCTCATGCGCTCCATCGCTCTCCAGGCCCTCCAGTACGGCGATGTCGTCGTCGTCGACGGCGGCGGCACCGGCGAGTACGCGTGCCTGACCGGGCGGGACGGCGTCCTGGCCGTGGAGTGCGGAACGACCGGAGCGCTCGGGAGCCTGGAGTGGGCGGCGCACGAGACGGAGCGGCGACTGATCGCCGCGAACCGCGCGCTCCAGGCGGGACACCCCGCTCCCGACGACATCAAGAACCCGCTGTGGATCCTGGTCGACCGGCCGACCGCGCTGGCCCACCTGGCATCCGCCGACGGCGGCACGGACCCGCAGTCGCTGCTCCAGGTGCCGTTGCGGCACGGCCGCGCGGCCGGTGTCACGGTCGTGGTGGCCGAGCACTTCGAGCACCTCGACTTCCTCAGCGACGCGGTACGGCAGCACACCCGCGCGCGCGTGGTGCTCGGGCAGGCCTCCGCCGGCCAGCTGGAGATGATCCTGGGCGCCCCGCCGCACACCACCCCGACCCGCGACGTGCCGCCCGGTCGTGGCTACGCCCGGCTGGGCACGGGACCCGTCCTGCGTCTCCAGGTGCCGGCGACACCGGACCCGTACGACGACGCGACGAGCGAGACGCACCGGCGGGCGGTGCTCGACCTCCTCCCGGAGCGGACCACTCCGGTGGACGCGGAGCCGGTCCGCTCGGAGGTCGCCGGGGTCGCGGTAGCGGAGGGATAGAGCCTCCACGGACGGCCGGCCGCCGCGTCCCACGGCACACGACTCGTCCGCGAGCCTCCCGCGCATGACGGAGGGGCTGGAGACCCGAACCGGGTCTCCGGCCCCTCCGTCATGCGCGGGCCGCAACAGGCCTCGCCGGGCGGCCCGCCCCTTCTAGGCCACGAACGTCCGCGGACCGTCGTCGCCCCCGCTGACGCCCGTTTCCACGAGGCGGGCCGCCGCGGCGAGCCGCACCGCCGCCTCGTCCGCGACCGCGCCGCCCACGGTGAACGGGAGCCGCACGTATCCCTCGAAGGCACCGTCGACCCCGAACCGGGGCCCGGACGGGACCCGTACGCCCACCCGCTCGCCGACCTCGGCGAGCCGCGAGCCGGACAGCCCGCCCGTCCGCACCCACAGGGTCAGACCGCCGCGCGGAACCGAGAACTCCCACCCGGGCAGTTCCCTGCGGACCGCGGTGACGAGGGCGTCGCGGTTCTCGCGGGCCTGGGCCCGGCGAATGCCCACCGCCTCCTCCCAGCCCCCGGTGCTGAGCAGCCAGTTCACGGCCAGCTGTTCCAGCACGGGCGTGCCGAGGTCGGCGTAGGCGCGCGCCGCGACCAGGGAGCGGATGACGTCCGGAGCCGCCCGCACCCAGCCGATCCGCATGCCCGCCCAGAAGGCCTTGCTCGCGGAACCGACGGTGATCACGGTCGAGCCGGCCGGATCGAACCCGCACACCGGCCGGGGCATCTCGACATCGTCGTCCAGGTGGAGTTCGCTCATCGTCTCGTCGACGACCAGCACGGTCCCCGCCGAACGGGCCGCGTCCACCAGCCCGCGCCGCTGCTCCTCGCTCGCGAGCGCCCCGGTCGGGTTGTGGAAGTCGGCCACCACGTAGGCGAGCCGGGGAGCCGCGTCGCGCAGGACCTGACGCCAGCGGTCCATGTCCCAGCCCGAGAGCCCCTCCGCCATCGCGACGGGCACCAGCCGGGCCCCGGCCTCGCGCATCAGCTGGAGGATGTTGGCGTAGGAGGGGGACTCGACGGCGATGCGCTCGCCGCGGCCCGCGAACAGATGACAGATCGCGTCCATCGCGCCCATCGCGCCGGTGGTCACCATGATCTGCTCGGGCATGGTCGGGATCCCGCGCGCGGTGTACCGCTCGGCCAGCATGGCGCGCAGCGCGGGCAGCCCGGCGGGGTAGTCGCCGTGGGTGTGCGCGTACGGCGGCAGCTCCTCCAGGGCGCCCTGCACGGCCCGTGTCAACCACGGTTCGGGGGCCGGCAGCGCGGCGCAGCCGAGGTCGATCATCGAACCGAGGGTCTCCGGCGGCAGCGGCTCCAGCCCGCGCGCGGGCAGCGGGTTCCCGGCGGGCACGGCGGTCCAGCTGCCGGCGCCACGACGGGACTCCAGGAAGCCCTCCGCGCGCAGTGCCTCGTAGGCGGCGGCGACGGTCGTACGGCTGACGGACAGGGCCAGCGCCAGTTCACGCTCCGCGGGCAGCCGCGCGGCGACCGGCACCCGTCCTTCGAGCACCAGCAGGCGGACGCCGTCGGCGAGCGCGCGGTACGCGGGCGGACGCCGGGTGCCGGGGCCCGCCGGGCGCTCCTGCTGGGAGTTGAGGAGCCGGGCGAGCTGTGCGGCCCCCACCGCCGAAGTCCACTGGGCCATGATTCCAGTCCACCTTCCCCGAATTGGCCATGGATGCGGCCAGTTCTCACGCCACAGAGTGTCATGGGTCAGGCCACTATCACCACCGGGGGGCATCCCATGACCACACGTTCCGAGTCCGCACCCGTCCCGGACTCGGCACCCGGCCCCGCTGCGCCCGCCGGACCCCGGCGACTCCCCCGCCGTCTCGTCCGGCTCTACGCCGGCCTGGCCCTGTACGGCGCGAGTTCGGCGCTGCTCGTGGAGGCGGGGCTGGGCCTGGAGCCCTGGAACGTGCTGCACCAGGGGCTGGCCGAGCTGACGGGTCTGACGATCGGCGTGGTGTCGATCATCGTGGGCGCTGCCGTGCTGCTGCTGTGGATCCCGCTGCGCCAACGCCCCGGGCTCGGCACGGTGTCCAACGTCTTCGTGGTCGGCATCGCCATGGACAGCACGCTCGCCCTGGTCCCGGCCACGCACTCCCTGGCCGTACGGGTCCCCCTGCTGCTGGCGGGTGTGGTGCTGAACGGCATGGCGACGGGCCTCTACATCACGGCGGCCTTCGGTCCGGGACCCCGGGACGGTCTGATGACGGGACTGCACCGGCGCACCGGCCGCTCGGTACGCCTCGTCCGCACGCTCCTCGAGGTGGCCGTCGTCGCGACCGGCTTCGCGCTGGGCGGCACGGTGGGCGTCGGCACGGTCCTCTACGCCGTCGCCATCGGGCCCCTCGCCCAGCTCTTCCTGCGGGTGTTCGCCGCCCGTCCGGCACCGGCCGGCAGCGCCTCCGTTGCCACCGGTCAACCGGAGGGCGCCATACTGCCCGGGTGAGCACGCGCATACGCCACCCGTACCTCGACCACCCCGGCCCGATCCCCTTCGCCCACCGGGGCGGTTCGGCGGACGGTCTGGAGAACACGCTGACCCAGTTCCGGCGGGCGGTGGACGCCGGGTACCGCTACATCGAGACCGACGTGCACGCGACGGCGGACGGCAGGCTGGTCGCCTTCCACGACGTGACCCTCGACCGGGTCACGGACGGCGCGGGCCGGATCTCCGATCTCCCCTGGGAGGACGTGCGCCACGCGCGCGTGGCGGGCAGCGAACCGGTGCCCCTCTTCGAGGAGCTGCTCGAGACGTTCCCCGAGGTGCGCTGGAACGTCGACGTGAAGGCCGAACCGGCCCTCCTGCCGCTGCTGGACCTGATCGGCCGCACGGACGCCTGGGACCGGGTCTGCGTCGGCTCGTTCTCCGAGGCGCGCGTCGTCCGCGCCCAGCATCTGGCCGGCCCACGGCTCGCGACGTCCTTCGGCACCCGGGGCGTGCTGAACCTGCGGCTGCGCTCGTGGGGCGTCCCGGCCGCCGTACGCCGCTCGGCCATCGCGGCCCAGGTTCCCGAGACGCAGTCCGGTGTGCCGGTCGTCGACCGGCGTTTCGTCAGCGCCGCCCACGCGCGCGGGCTCCAGGTGCACGTCTGGACCGTGAACGAACCGCAACGCATGCACCGGCTCCTGGACCTGGGAGTCGATGGCATCATGACCGATCACATCGACACACTGCGCAAGGTCCTGGAAGACCGGGGCACCTGGTTCTGAGCCTGCTCGCGCGGTCCGTTCACGGGGAAACGAGGGCACGGGTGAGCACGGACACCGTGCGGGCGGGGGCAGTCGGCGAGGCCGTCGAGCGCCGACGCGAACAACGCGGCTGGTACTTCTACGACTGGGCGTGCTCCGTCTACTCGACGAGCGTGCTGACCGTGTTCCTCGGCCCCTATCTGACGGCCGTGGCCAAGCACGCGGCGGACGCGGACGGATTCGTGCATCCCCTGGGGATCCCGGTCCGCGCCGGCTCCTTCTTCGCCTACGCGGTCTCCGCGTCCGTCATCGTGTCGATCTTCGTGATGCCGCTCGCGGGGGCGGCCGCCGACCGCAGCGGCCGCAAGAAGCCCCTGCTCGCGGCGGCGGCCTACCTGGGGGCCGCGGCCACCACGGGCATGTTCTTCCTGGACGGTGACCGCTACCTGCTGGGCGGCCTGCTGCTGATCGTCGCGAACGCCTCGCTGGCCGTGTCGATGGTCCTCTACAACTCGTACCTGCCGCAGATCGCCCCTCCCGAGGAGCGCGACGCCGTCTCGTCCCGCGGCTGGGCCTTCGGGTACGCGGCGGGCTCACTCGTCCTGATCGCGAACCTCGTCCTGTTCACGGCCCACGACAGCTTCGGAGTCTCCGAGTCGACGGCCGTCCGCATCTGCCTGGCCTCCGCGGGCGTCTGGTGGGGCGCCTTCACCCTCGTCCCGCTGAAACGGCTGCGGGACCGCCGAGCGCCGTCCACGTCCGCCGGGCAGCCGTCCGCGCACGGATGGCGGCAGCTGGCGGCCACGGTGCGCGACATGCGCGGCAAGCCGCTGACCCTGTCGTTCCTGCTCGCCTATCTGATCTACAACGACGGCATCCAGACGGTCATCTCACAGGCCTCGGTCTACGGCTCCGAGGAACTGGGCCTCAGCCAGTCGACGCTGATCGTGGCCGTCCTGCTGGTCCAGGTGCTCGCGGTGGGAGGGGCGCTGGGCATGGGCCGACTCGCCCGCACGTACGGCGCGAAACGCACCATCCTCGGTTCGCTCGTCGCCTGGACGCTCACGCTCGGCGCCGGATACTTCCTGCCCGCCGGCGCGCCCGTGTGGTTCTTCGTCCTCGCGTCCGCGATCGGTCTCGTCCTGGGCGGCAGTCAGGCCCTGTCCCGCTCCCTGTTCTCGCACCTGGTGCCGCAGGGCAAGGAGGCCGAGTACTTCTCCGCGTACGAGATGAGCGACCGCGGAATGAGCTGGCTCGGCCCGCTGCTGTTCGGGTTGACCTACCAGCTGACGGGCAGCTACCGGGACGCGATCATCTCCCTCGTGGCCTTCTTCGTCATCGGCTTCGTGCTGCTCGCGAGGGTTCAGGTGCGGCAGGCTGTCCGCGACGCGGGCAATCCCGTACCCGAGAGGATTTAGCGTCCGGGGCCAAAGAGCGGTAGTGTACGCGTTTGGCCTGCCTGGCGTACCGTTACTGCGCGTCAATGATACTGAAGCGTTGGGTGACATCTGATGCCAGATGTGACAAACCGGGCGACGGTGGGTACAACAAGGGGCGGCTACGACGGCGACGCATGACCCGTAACGGGAATCTTTACCGCCGACCGGACGTTGACCGGATGACGACGACAGCGACACCTGTCCTG
Organism: Streptomyces sp. NPDC048643; assembly: GCF_040650615.1. Lineage (NCBI taxonomy): Bacteria > Bacillati > Actinomycetota > Actinomycetes > Kitasatosporales > Streptomycetaceae > Streptomyces > Streptomyces sp. NPDC048643. Next base: position 13,292 of record NZ_JBEZHO010000044.1, on the reverse strand, counting down.
TGGGCGACAAGCCCGGGAGGCACGATTCATGAGTGAGCGAGCTCTTCGCGGCACACGCCTCGTAGTGACCAGCTATGAGACGGACCGCGGCATCGACCTGGCTCCGCGCCAGGCCGTGGAGTACGCATGCGAGAAGGGACATCGTTTTGAGATGCCCTTCTCGGTGGAGGCCGAAATTCCGGCGGAGTGGGAGTGCAAGGTCTGCGGGGCCCAGGCACTCCTGGTCGACGGCGACGGCCCTGAGGAAAAGAAGGCCAAGCCCGCGCGTACGCACTGGGACATGCTGATGGAGCGGCGCACTCGCGAGGAGCTCGAAGAGGTCCTCGAGGAGCGCCTGGCCGTTCTGCGTTCCGGCGCGATGAACATCGCGGTGCATCCGCGCGACAGCCGCAAGTCCGCCTGACCCCCCGGGGTCGAGCGGCATACCGCACACGCCGAGACCGCGGACACCGTACGTCATGTACGGGGTCCGCGGTCTCGTGCGTTGTGCGGTCTCTGTCCTCTGATGCGGCGATCGAGACCCACCGCGCCCTTCCGCCGCCGGGGCGCCGTCGGCTCCCGGCGGTTCGGAGGCGTCGTCAACGGTTCAGCGGCGGGTACTGCTCGCCGGGCTCCCGCGGCTCGTCGTGGTGGATGACCTCGCCCTGGACGACCTTGCCGTCGGGACGGTGCATCCGGGCCTGCTGGAAGGCCCCGCCGACCGTGCCGGCGGGGGCCGCGCCCATCGTGCGGTCCAGGGTGCGCTGCGCGTACCGGCTGAGGAGCTTCTGGACGGGCGGGATCAGCAGGAGCAGGCCGAACGCGTCGGAGATCAGCCCCGGGATCATCAGGAGCAGGCCGCCGAGCATCATCATGCCGTTGCCCCCGCCGCCCTCGGTCGTCGGCGCGACGCCGCTCTGCTGCTGTTGCAGAGTCTGGCTGAGGTTCCTGAACGCGCGGCGGCCGGCGCGCTTGATCACCACGGATCCGAGCACGATCCCGCCGACCAGCAGCAGGAACACGAGGAAACCGCTGGTGGCCCGGGCGACCATCACCAGCAGCCAGATCTCCAGCACCAGCCACACCGCGACGCCGAGCGGCAGGAACGTACGCAGCCGCGAGCGCCGCGGTCGTGCGGAGCGGGTGGGGGTCGGAGCGCCTGTCGTCATGCTCCCAGTGTGCCTGGGCCGGGCTCAGTACGGGATAAGCGGATGATCAATCCCCGCCGCGCGACCCGTTCGGAGCCCTCAGGGCTGCTTGCGGCCCGTGATCCGTCCGACGCGCTCGCCCACACCCCATGTGGTGACGCGCCACAGCGCCTCCACGAGGATGTCGCGGCTCATCTTGGAGTCGCCGAGCTCCCGCTCCACGAAGGTGATCGGCACCTCGACGACGTGATAGCCGGCCTTCACCGCCCGGCGGGCCAGGTCGACCTGGAAGCAGTAGCCCTGGGAGGCGACCTCGCCGAGGCCGAGACCTTCGAGGGTCTCCCGGCGGAAGGCGCGGTAGCCGCCCGTCACGTCGCGGATCGGTACGTCGAGCAGGACGCGGGAGTAGAGGCTGCCGCCGCGCGAGATGAACTCGCGGGACTTCGGCCAGTTCACCACCCGGCCGCCCGGCACCCAGCGCGAGCCGAGCACCAGGTCGGCGCCCTTGAGGGCGGTCAGCAGGCGGGGAAGTTCCTCGGGCTGGTGGGAGCCGTCGGCGTCCATCTCGATGAGCACGCCGTAGCCGTGCTCGATGCCCCAGCGGAAGCCCGCGAGGTAGGCGGCTCCGAGGCCCTCCTTGCCCTTGCGGTGCAGCACCTGGACGTTCTCGTCCCCGGCGGCCAGTTCGTCGGCCAGCTTGCCGGTGCCGTCGGGGCTGTTGTCGTCCGCCACCAGCACGTGCGCCTCGGGCACGGCCGCTCGCACCCGGCTGACGATCTTCTTGATGTTCTCCGCCTCGTTGTAGGTCGGAATGATCACCAAGGCCGTGCCGAGCGGGCCGAACCGCCTCCCCTGGGCTTCCGCCGCGAGGGTCCCGTCGCCGTCGTTCACTGCTGCCCCTTCGTCCGTACGCAGGGGACCACCATAATGCGCCCGGCCTGCACTGCTGTGACGCAGCGTTCGGCCGGGGGTGTCGAATGCGGGTGAGCCGGAGGGGAGGGGTCACGCGGAGGCGACATCGCGTCTGCGGATCGGGGCCCGGCGCCCTTCGGGCCGACCAGGGACCCGCTGGCTGCGGGTCGACCGAAAGCCGTTGTCTACTGAACGTCCGGGCCCCACCCGGGTCGCACCTGCCGACTTGTCGGAACGTTCCCTCGCCTCGCTGCGCGGGCGCTGGGCCTGGCTGCCAGTGGTCGTGCGCCGGTGCGGCGCACCACCCCTGACCCAGCGGCACTGCGAGGCAGCGCGGAAGCTCCCCGGTCGGACGTCCGGTGGTGGACGCGGCCGAACCTACCGGCCCTCTGCGGCCGCCTGTCAACCGCCCTGTGATCTGCGCGTTCTCCGTCGCACCCCTGGTCGGCGCGGAGGATGCGCAGGTCGCGCGACGGGGTGGCGGGCGGTGGTCGCGACCGCGGGACCCCGGGACATCACTCGTTAGGCCGTACGAATACCGTCCGTCCGCCGACCACGGTGCGCAGACAGACCGGCAGGTCGTTCCCGGGGGTCAGATCGGGCAGTCCCGGGGTGCCCGAACGCGGGTCGGTGGACCAGCGCGCGACCCGGTCGTCAGGGGCCTGCACGACCAGCTCGGCGGTGCGCCACACGGCGTAGTCGGCGGGCGCGCCCGGCACCAGCACACCGGCGTCGTCCCGCCCGACGGCCCGCCAGCCGCCCCGGGTGTGGGCCGTGAAGGCGGCGCGGACCGACACCCGGTGCTCGGGGGTGCGGTGGAAGGCCGCGGCACGGACGGTGCCCCAGGGGTCGAGCGGGGTGACGGGGCTGTCGGAGCCGAAGGCCAGTGGTACGCCGGTGCGCAGCAGGGCGGCGTAGGGGTTGAGGGTGCGGGCTCGTTCGGCGCCCAGTCGCCGGGCGTACATGCCGTCCTCGCCGCCCCAGAGGGAGTCGAAGGCGGGCTGCACGGAGGCGGTGAGGCCCAGTTCGGCGAAGCCCGCGACGGTCTCCGGGGTGAGCATCTCGGCGTGTTCGACGCGATGCCGGGCGGCGCGGACACGGGCCAGGCCGACCTTCTCCGAGGCGGCGCGGACGCCGTCGACCACGGAGGCCACCGCGGCGTCCCCGATGGCGTGGAAGCCCGCCTGGAGGCCCGCCTCGGTGCAGGCCACGACGTGCGCGGCGACGGCGTCCGTGTCCAGATGGGCGACGCCGGTGTGGTCCGCGTCGAGGTAGGGCTGGTGCAGGCAGGCGGTGTGCGATCCCAGGGAGCCGTCGACGAACAGGTCGCCTGCCGCGCCGACCGCGCCGAGGGCCCGCACCTTGTCGACGTCGCGCTCGGCCCAGTAGCCGACGACGCGCGGGCCGGGCTCCGCGGCGGCGAGCCGCAGCAGGCCGGTGAAGTCGTCCTCGGAGGAGATCTCGGGGCCGCCGCACTCGTGCACGGAACCGATGCCGAGCGAGGCGGCGTGCGCGAGGGCGGCCCGCTGGGCCTCGGTGCGCTGGGCGCCGCCGACCGCCCCGAGGGCCGTGGCACGCACCCCGTGGTGGGCGTCGCCGGTCAGCGGGCCGTCCGGCACGTATCCGGCGCTCGCGGTGACGCCGGGGACCAGGTCCAGGAGCGCGGTGGTGGCGACGGCGGAGTGCACGTCGATGCGGGAGAGGTAGAGCGGGCGTCCGCCCGCGGCCTCGTCGAGTTCCGTGCGGGTCGGGGGCCGGCCGCCGGGCCAGCGGGCCGCGTCCCAGCCGTGGCCGAGCAGCACCCGGTCGGCCGGACGCGCGGCGGCGAAGTCGCGGACCAGGGCGAGCGCGGCGTCCAGGGACGGGGCGTCGGACAGGTCGAGGCCGGTGAGCGCGAGGCCGGTGGCGGTGGTGTGCACGTGGGCGTCGGTGAACGCCGGGGTCACCAGGGCGCCTTCCAGGTCCACGACCTCGTCGACCCCGGCGGCGAAGGCGTCGGCGGCTCCCTCCGAGCCGACCCAGGCGACTTGGCCGCGCTCGACGACCATGGCGGTGGCGAAGGGGTCTGCGGGGCTGTGGACTTCTCCACCGCGCAGCAGCACGGTGACCGACGGGGCGGTGCTCTCACTCATGGGACCAGTCTCCCGCCTCCCCGACACCGACTCTCGCCCGGGTGGCCGCCATGAGGCCGTGGAGCCCACGGACGGCCCCGGGAGGGCCCTGGGACAACTCGGAGGCACTCCGCACGGTCGACGGCGTTCTCGCACGCGTACGCGCGCGTACGAGCCCGCACCCGCGCGTACGGGCGCATGGCGCGGGCGGGCGCGGAAGCAAAGGAACGAGTGAGGGTCGCGGCCGACCGATTCCGGCGCTCACGGCCGGTCCGGCGTGAGCGGTCAGATGCGCGGGGGGCGCGCTTCGTACGGGGTCGACAGGACGACCGTCGTGCGGGTCGACACGCCGGCGAGGCTGCGCAGTCGCGCCAGGAGTTCCTCGAGTTCGTGCGGCGTGGACACGCGCACCTTGAGGATGTAGTTCTCGTCGCCCGCGACGCTGTGGCAGGCCTCGATCTCCGGTACGCCCGCGAGGCGTTCGGCGATGTCGTCGGGGGCGCTCGGGTCGAACGGCTTCACCGAGATGAAGGCGGTCAGGGGCAGCCCGACGGACTCCGGGTCGACGACGGCGGCGTAGCCGCGGATGACGCCACGCTGCTCCAGCCGACGCACCCGCTGGTGCACGGCGGACGTGGACAGGCCCGTGGCCTTGCCCAGGTCGGTGTAACTCATCCGCCCGTCTGCGACGAGCAGCTGCACGATCTGTCGGTCCAGCTCCTCCATGGCGCAAGAACCTACAGGGCCCTTGATCCCCGGGGTACTCGGCGGCGCAGGTCATAGCCGGTTTGTGATGTGGCTTAGAGTCACGTGTACGCCACCGGGCGGACAGATCCGCCGGGCCAGGCACCTGCGGGCGGCATGTGACGAACGCCACATGGATGCAACCGGGTCCGTGATGTTCTCGTGATTACCGCAGAGACGGGGCGGGAAGTGCTTGCTGTGGTCGAGGTCGCAGCGCCTTGTCGGCCCACCCGAGGGGGAGAATCCCATGCAGAGTCTTAAGCGCCCTGGTCGTACCGCGCCCAAGCGGCAGCAGTTCGTACTCGAACCCGAGCCGGAGGGTGTCGAACCCGACGCCCTGGACGGCGACGAGTTCGACGCGTACGACACGTTCGAGATGTACCGGGTGATCTGCCCGGACTGCGCGCAGCCGATCGCGCTCCTGGCGGACGAGGAGGTCCTGCCGGAGCACGCGCTGTGCGCTTCCCCGTGGAATCCGTTCGGGCTCACGGTCTGCTCGGGCACGGGCCGCACGGCGGCCGACGCGAGGCCGGCCGACGCGTCCGTGGAGCCCCAGGAGCAGCACACCGCGCTGCTGTTGACGCTCCCTCAGGGACTCGACTGGCGGACACAGCCGTTCTCCCACGTGGGTGGACCCGGCTCGCGTCCGGTGCGTGCCGTCCCGCTGATGGGGGATCAGGCCGCCTGAGTGGCGCGCTCGTTCAGCGGGCGACGCCCGGCCCGTCCCAGTAGCTGCCCTGCACCATGGCCCGCAGGCTGTCGTGGTGCAGGATCAGCGTGTCCGGGTCCCGGGGGACGGCCACCTCGCCGAAGTGCGCCTGGCGGTAGGCGATGCGCAGCATGACGATCGCGTGCCGCAGCGCGGCGTAGAGCGTGTAGAAGTCCATGTCGCGTGGTGTGTGTCCGGTGAGCCGGGCGTACCGGGCCTCGACGCGGTCCCGGCGCAGGAACGCGGGCAGCCCCGGCTGCCCGAAGCCCACGGTCAGGTCCTGGAAGAAGCGGTGCAGGTAGACGGTCCAGCCGAGGTCCACCTCGCGGGGGGCGGGCGCCGCCATCTCCCAGTCCAGCACCGCGACGGGGTCGAACCCGTCGTAGACGACGTTCCCGATGCGTGCGTCGCCCCAGTTGAGCACCGCCTCGCCCTCGTCGCGCGGCCACAGCGCCTCCAGCCGGTCGAAGGCGCTCTCGATGAGCGGTGAGGGCGCCAGCCCACGGATCACCCAGGCGTAGTAGGCGCGTTGGGATGTCACATGGCGGCGCAGCGGGCTCCCGTCACCGGGCAGGTTCAGGAAGTCCGCTTCCTCCAGCGGCACTTGGTCGTGCAGTCGGGCGATCAGCGCGACGGACGCCGCCTCCAGGTGCTCGCGTTCGGGCTCGCTCGCCTCGTGCAGCCAGTTGCCTTCGTACGTGTAGGGCATGACGTCCGGAGGGACGCGTCCGGCGATCCGCTCCATCACGAAGAAGGGCACCCCGAGCGGGCCCGGGTCCTCCTCCAGCCAGCGCACCCTGGGGACCGGCAGGTCGCCGTGTTCTGCGACCAGGCGCATCGTGCGGTACTGCCGGGCCATGTCGTACACGGGGAACACGCTGTAGGCGGCGGGGTCCGCTGCGGCTCTCAACGCGCAGGCCCTCAGGGGTGGTTCGGGGTGATCGATGTCGAAGAGCAGGGTCTCGCTGGACATGCCGTTGGACTCGGGGACCCGCACGTCCACCGCCCTGGCGCCCGGGAGGCGGACGTCGAGCCAGGCCGTCAGGCGCCGGGCGAGTTCGCCGGGGTCGCGGGTGGTCGTACGCGGGCGGGGTGCCGTGGCCATCACGCCACTCCTCTCAGGGTGCGACCGAGTCGAACCCGGTGAAGCCGCTCGGGTCGTGGCGGCCGAACGAGCCGTGCTCGAAGATCCCGTGTCCGACCTGCCCGTCGAGGGTGAAGCGGGCGGCGTGGTCGGTCACCCCGTAGTCGGCGAGCGGGTGGGCGGCCGGGTCCGCGAGGTCGTGGACGCGCCGGTCGGTCCATCCGCGGCCGCGCCAGGTGCCGTGCTGCCAGTCATCGGCGGGCGGATAGCCCGCGCCGACCGCGAGCGGCGACGAGCAGAGCACCTCGACGCCCAGTTCCAGCGGTTTGCGGTCCCTGGGGTCGGTGAGGTGGAGGACCGCGGAGGTGGGCCGGCGGGTGCCTGAGCGGTAGGCGATGTCCGCCTGGGGCCAGCCGAGTTGGAGGTCCCGGTGGCCGTCGCGCACCAGGGTCGCGTCGCTCAGGGTGCGGTACCCGTCGGCGTCCTCCTGGACGACGACCATCAGGAAGCGGTCCTCGAACCGCACCGGGCACCAGATCCAGTGGAACCCCTCGGCCGGGTTCTCGGCGGCGAGCCGGCCGCCCTCCTCGCCCGGGATCGGGCGCACCCCCCAGCTGCGGTCCCGGGTGCCGGTCCACTCCCCCGCGCCGACCGGGATCTCGTCACCGTCGACCCGGATGACGCCCTCGACACCGCCGGCCTGGACGAAGCGGCGGCCCTCCAGGGTGAGTCGGCCGCCGCGGCGCTGGACGTGGTGCGGCTCCCACAGGGCGGGAAAGTCGGCGGTCCAGGTGAGGTCGTACGCGAGGGAGTCGTCGTCGGACCGCAGCCGGAACCGGCGCAGCGGCTCCTCGACGGTGATCCGGAAGGGGCCGACGGCGAGGTCCATGCGGTCGTCGCCGAGGGCGTCCGAGGCACGGACGGCGTGCAGGCGGTCGCCGAGCCGCAGGGTGGCGTAGGCGTCGATCACCCCGACGTTCGGGTAGACGCCGAGGCCGAGGATCAGCAGGGCGCGGCCCCGGTGGTCGAGGACGTGGAAGATGCAGCGGTCGTAGGCGTTCCGGTCGCCACCGGCCACATGCTTCATGGACAGCGGGACCTGGTGCACGGGGTATTCGTCGAGGGGAACGGGGCGGTCGTCGGTCACGGCAGGCCTCCCTGGGCGCGCGGCAGTTGACGTCGCCCGGAGGGGTACGGCCCCCGGCGGCAGAGTTGACGGTACGTCAGATGACGATCGGGGACCAGACGGCGCGTTCGCGGTGGGAGCCCCGCAGGGGGGCCGTCGCGAACGCACACCCGAATCCGTGGGCGGGTGACCTGTCCGGCCGCCCCGCCGTTGCCCCGGTATGAACCCCACCCATGCTGCGACCGGGCGTCGACGCCGGATCCTCGTCCCGGTTCCGGCAGAATCGGTTCACCGTGCGCCTCCCCCGGCGGCTCCGCCCGCGCAGGATCCGCCCATCTACCGCGCTCTGATGCGCGCGTGGGCCGACCGCGGCCGCACGCTCCCGGGGCGCCACGACCCGGAGTGGGTGCGTCTGTCGGCGCCGTCGGCGATGTACGGGTACGCCACCTTCGGTGCGAGCCAGGACCCACGCGGGGAGCCGCGTTTCGTCCCGGTCCGCGATCCGCGGAACGAGGGGCAGTTCAACGCGTCCATGGATCCGCGCAACGAGTTCGGCGTGACCACGGACCGGCGCGGCGAACTCGGCGTGGGGTCGGACCCGCAGGGCGGCTTCGGGGCGCATCGGGGCCCGCGCGGGGATCTCGGTGTCGGCCGGGACACGCAGGGCGTCGCTCACTGACCGAGCCGCGGGACCGCCGACCGCGCGGCGGCGGCGGCCAACCCTGAACCGGGGCGGCCGAGCACACCCGTCGGACCCGACGGGTGCGCTCGACGCCACGGACGGCCCTCCCCGTCCACGCGCCGGGCAGAGCCCTGTCCCGGCGGCGCCGCGTCCAATCCGGAGTATCGAGTGGGGAGTTGAAGGGCGCCACCTGCACCGCGGGGAATTGGTCCGAACCATTGACGCAGTGGTCTAGTCCTCCTAGTGTTCCCCCAACGCCTCACCGCGTTCATGCCAAGCGGCATGCGGCGGCCCCTCACGGCCGCCGGCAGGTCCCGGCACGAACACCCCACGCTCCCCTCCCCCACGAGGAGAACCGATGCTCCGACCGCACCTCCCCAGCACTCTCTCCCCCGTCAGGCGTTCCCTCCGCGCCAGAAGCACATCGGTCCGCGCCCTCGTCTCCGCCGCGTGTTGCGCCGTCCTCGGCGCGGGACTGCTGGCCGGCGCCGGCACGGCGACGGCCGACGCGGGCGCGACCGCAGCCGCCAGGACCTCCACGAGCACCGTGCAATCAGCGAGCGCCGCGGCAGCGGGCTCCAAGGTCGTCGGCTACTTCACCGAGTGGGGCGTCTACGACCGGAACTACCACGTCAAGAACGTCGAGACGTCCGGCTCGGCCGCCAAACTGACCCACATCAACTATGCGTTCGGCAACGTCACCGGCGGCAAGTGCGCCATGGGTGACTCGTACGCGGCGACCGACAAGGCCTACACCGCCGACCAGTCCGTCGACGGCACCGCCGACACCTGGGACCAGCCGCTGCGCGGCAACTTCAACCAGCTGCGCGAGCTGAAGAAGAAGCACCCGAACCTCAAGGTCCTCTGGTCCTTCGGCGGCTGGACCTGGTCGGGCGGCTTCACGGAGGCGGCCAAGAACCCGGCCGCGTTCGCCCAGTCCTGCTATGACCTGGTCGAGAACTCCAAGTGGGCCGACGTCTTCGACGGCATCGACATCGACTGGGAGTACCCCAACTCCTGTGGCCTGTCCTGCGACACCAGCGGCAAGGCGGCGTTCAAGAACGTGATGGCCGCGCTGCGCGCCAAGTTCGGCAGCGGCAACCTGGTCACCGCTGCGATCACGGCCGACGCCACCACCGGCGGCAAGATCGACGCCACGGACTACGCGGGCGCGGCCCAGTACGTCGACTGGTACAACCCGATGACGTACGACTTCTTCGGCGCCTGGGACGCGACCGGCCCCACGGCCCCGCACTCGCCGCTGAACTCGTACACCGGCATCCCGAAGGCGAACTACTACACCTCGGCGACCATCGCGAAGCTCAAGGGCCTCGGCATCCCGGCCTCGAAGCTGCTCCTCGGCATCGGGTTCTACGGCCGCGGCTGGACCGGCGTCACCCAGGCGGCACCGGGCGGCACGGCGACCGGCCCGGCGGCGGGCACGTACGAGCAGGGCATCGACGACTACAAGGTGCTCAAGACGAAGTGCCCGGCGACCGGCACGGTGGCGGGCACCGCATACGCGAAGTGCGGCACCAACTGGTGGAGCTACGACACCCCGTCGACCATCGCGGGCAAGATGAGCTACAAGAACGCGCAGGGCCTGGGAGGCACGTTCTTCTGGGAGCTGAGCGGTGACACCTCGAACGGCGAGCTGATCAAGTCGATCAACTAGCCTTCACAGCAGGCGAGTCGGGGCGGACGCCGGTCACGGCCTCCGCCCCTTCCGCGTAGCCGCGATGGGCGTCTCGTGCGCGTCAGCCGTCTCTGCGGGCGTCCGGCGGAGCGACGTACGAGGGGTCGATCTCCTCGATCGCGCGCATCGTGCCGCCGAGCATCTTGACCAGCAGCTCGCGCATGACGTCGCGCGACACCGTCTGGTGGCCGATCCAGTCGAGGGTGGCCCCCTCGACACCGTGCAGCCAGCCGAGCAGCGCGATGCGGGGCAACGGCCCGATCCCGCCCCGGCCGTACGCCCCTTCGGCGATCGTCTCGACGATCACCTCGCGCACGCCATCCCGGATCGCCTGCACCTCGGCGTCGAACCCGACGCCGCCCGCGACGATCGTGCGGTAGGCGGCCTGGTTGTGCTCGGCGTAGCGGAGGTAGCCGTCGATGGTGCGGTGGACCCGCTCCACCGGGGGGAGTTCGAGACCGCCCGCGGCGCGTGAGACGAGGTCCGCGACGGAGTCCTCGACGATGGCGAGGTAGTAGCCGCGCTTGGACTTGAAGTAGTAGTAGATCAGCCCCTTGGCGACATGCGCCTGACGCGCGATGTCGTCCATGGAGAGTGCGTCGTAGGACGTGTCGGCGAACAACCTCCGCCCGATGGCGATGAGTTCGGCGCGACGCGCCAGTGAGCGGTCGGTGCCGCGCGCGCGTGGGCGCTCGACATCGTGCTGTTGACTATTATTCAATTCCGGCCCTGGTCTCCGACTGCCGACGGAACATCCGCAGTATGGCAGAACCGTGGCGACCGTTCAGTCGCACGCGATCAACGCCGCGTCCGGCAGTGGGACCGGCGGGCGGCCGGCCCTGCGGGGGCGGTTGCCGGCCCGCGCGGCAGCGGTGACCTCTGCCGCCCGGTCAGAACAGGCCGAGCTGCGTCACCAGCATCGCCACGACCATCACGAGGGTCCAGCCCAGCACGTGCTCGAGGATCTTCGGGCCGTCCTCCCGCGGGCCGCCGGTGCGGGCACGGAGACGGGAGGCGGTGGCGGAGCTCGCGGTCATGGCATCTCGCTGACGTAGTGGTGCGGTCGGATCGCCCGCCCCCGCCGGCTCCCCACCGGCCCGACCACCTTGCCACCGGAGCCGGCCTCGGCGGTAGAGAGCTTGCTCACGCGGACGCTTCGACCAGCGTCGAATGCCTGGGAATGGCGCGACGGCGCGCGAAGGGTGTGGGTCTCGTCACACATCCCGGCTCAGTCAACCGAAAGGTCCTCGATGAGCACGTTCCGGACGCCCCGCCGCCGCGCCCGCCTCGCCCTGGCCGTGGCGGTCGCCCTCACGGGTCCGGTCGCGCCGACGGCCTTCGCCCCCTCCCTCCGTGCCGACGTCCCGTCCCCCGGCACTGCGGGGGCTCGGCGACCCGGCGTTCCCGCTCGACGGCAACGGCGGCTACGAGGTGGGGCCGCTACACCCTCGACTTCGACGGTCCAGGGCCGAGCGGAGGGGCGGCCCCCACTGCGCGGGGGCCGCCCGTCGGCTCAGCGGATGCCCACCGCCGCCAGCGCCTTGAGCTGGCGCGGGGAGGGATGGGCGGGGAAGTACAGGTAGCAGACGCCGCCGGTCCCCGAGGAGACACCGCCGGAGGCGTTGTAGCGCTTGGTCCGGAGCCAGATGTTCTCCCACTCGGACCGCTTGTAGACCCTGCGCACCGCGTCGTCGCTCGGAGACGCCGGGTCGTTGGCGATCACGTCGCCGTCGGCGGTGAACCCTATGACGGTCATGAGGTGACCCGAGGTGCCGTACCCCGCGCCCGTCAGCTCGGTCTTGAGGAACGACTGGGACGTTATGGCCGGGATGCCGGCCGCGATCAGCGTCTCCAGGTCGGTGAGCGAACCGAGCCGGGTCACCACGCCCTGGAGGTCCTTGTACGTCGCCGCGTAGGCCGCGTTGAACGGCCAGTTGCCGCATCCGTCGTACTGGTAGTCGAAGGTCGAGCGAGCCGCGAGGCACACCTGCGGGTCGGCGTACGCGGGATCGACCCAGGCGAGCTGCTCCGCGGTGGGCTTACGGCCCCAGTACTCGATGATCATCTGCGAGGAGGTCGGGCTGCACCAGGCCTCGCCGCCGTTGTCGTACTCGGGGTACTGCCCGGCGTGGATCTCCTGCGAGTAGCGCGGGACCCGCAGTTCCTGCGAGAGCCCCGGGGTGGAGGCCGGGACGGTGAAACGGTCCGGGATGTCGGAACCCATCGCGCCGAGCCGCCACACGGTCGGCGTGAGCCGGGAGCCGGGGGTGCGGTAGAGGGTCAGACGCAGTCGGTACGAGACGAGGCGCAGTCCGGAGGCCGCGTCGTCGATGGCGAAGGTGTCCGTCCAGATGCTGCTGCGGCCGTCGCTCTGGTCGTCGACGGAGGTCCGCCGGATGTCCTGCTCGCCGGAGGCCCAGCGGCCCATGACGTACCAGGGGGTGGCCGTGCCGTCGGAGTACGTGCCGGTCAGCTCCACCTGGAGCCAGGTGCCGGCCGGGGTGTTCGCGTTCCAGGAGGCGATGACCTCCGTCGCGGGCACGCCGAGCCGGTGGACCGGGCTGGTCCAGGTCGCGTACTCCCAGGTGGCCGTCCTGCCGGTGTGCGGGTCGGTGTAGTCCGTGGTGCCGGCCCTGGCGACGATCACCAGACCGGGGCGCACGCCGGGCACGGCTCGTGTGCCCCGTGCCGCGCCGCTGCGCCAGTCGGTGTACGAGGTCCAGGCGCGGTTGTCCACAAGTCCGCCACGGGCCCTGGCCGGGCGGTCCGGGACGGCGGCGGCCGCAGGGCCGGTGGCCCCCACCGCCGCCGCCGCGGCTACCGCGGCGGCGAGGACTGTTCTGCGGGACGGCTGTTCGGCTCTGCTCATGGGTGGTTTACCCCCAGGTGTCCGGAACGGGCGGGCCCAAGCTCGGTAGTGGGCCAACTATGGACGCCGGGGGCCGACTTCTGCCAGCACTTTCGGCCATGCCACGCCCACCAATATTGGTCCGGACCACTGGCATGACCTGCGGCGCCCCGGCCCCGTCGGCCGACGCGTACCGGATCACCGCCCGGGCCCGCGAGAAGTCGGTGACCAAGGGCTTCCGGCTCGGCCAGAT
>NZ_JBEZHO010000043.1:0-77348 GCF_040650615.1 Streptomyces sp. NPDC048643 | reverse complement strand
CCGCACACCCCCGCACACGAGAGCTCTAGTTGTGTGAGTGGTGTACAGCGGTGTGCTCTTCCTATGGGGCGCGCGAAGGGTGGTGCGGAGGGTCGGCGAAAGGCGGTGCGGAGGGGCTCGGTGAGGAGTGGTGCGGAGGGGCTCGGCGAGGGGCGCCGGGGCGCCCCTCGGGCCGGTCGCGGGGGCCCGGGTGGAGGCTCCGGGTGAAGTCGAACACGAGGCCGTATATAAATGCCAGGCATCGTATAGAATTCCAGTCGTCCCTGCCCCCGTCCCCGTATCCCTGGAGCGCCCCCATGGCGACAGTCCCGACCGCCCTCGCCGGCCGCCACTTCCTCAAGGAGCTGGACTTCACCGACGAGGAGTTCCTCGGTCTGGTCGAGCTGGCCGCCGGGCTCAAGGCCGCCAAGAAGGCCGGGACGGAGACCCGGCACCTCACCGGCAGGAACATCGCGCTGATCTTCGAGAAGACCTCCACCCGCACGCGCTGCGCCTTCGAGGTCGCCGCGGCGGACCAGGGCGCCTCGACGACGTACCTGGACCCCTCCGGGTCCCAGATGGGCCACAAGGAGTCCGTGAAGGACACCGCGCGCGTGCTGGGCCGCATGTTCGACGCCATCGAGTACCGCGGCGACAGCCAGGCATCGGTCGAGGAGCTGGCCGCCCACGCGGGCGTGCCCGTCTACAACGGCCTCACCGACGACTGGCACCCCACCCAGATGCTGGCCGACGTCCTCACCATGAGCGAGCACTGCCCCAAGCCGCTCGGCGAGACCGCCTTCGCCTACCTCGGCGACGCCCGCTTCAACATGGGCAACTCCTACCTCGTCACCGGCGCGCTGCTCGGCATGGACGTCCGCATCGTCGCCCCGCGCGCCTACTGGCCCGCCGAGGAGATCGTCGCCCGGGCCCGCGAGCTGGCCCACAAGAGCGGCGCCCGCATCACCCTCACCGAGGACGTGGCCGACGGTGTCCGCGGCGCCGACTTCGTCGTCACCGACGTCTGGGTCTCCATGGGCGAGCCCAAGGAGGTGTGGGCGGAGCGCATCGGCGCCCTCTCCCCGTACGCCGTGACCATGGACGTGCTGCGCCTGACCGGCAACCCCGACGTCAGGTTCCTGCACTGCCTCCCGGCCTATCACGACCTCGGCACCGAGATCGGCCGCGAGCTCCACGCGACCTACGGCCTCGATTCGCTGGAGGTCACCGACGAGGTCTTCGAGTCCGCGCACTCCGTCGTCTTCGACCAGGCGGAGAACCGGCTGCACACGATCAAGGCGGTCCTGGTCGCCACTCTGGCTTGAAATCGTCCGTACGATGTCCGTCGGGCCTTGGAATCATCCCTTCCGAGGCCTGCCGCGCGACACACCCCGTCGCACCGCACCACCAGAAACGAGCACCACCCCGCATGCCCGCTCCCCGCATCAAGTCCCCCGCTCACCTGATAGCCGAGTCCGGCGCCGACCTCGAAGGCAACGGACTCAAGCGCACGATGGGGCTCTTCCAGCTCATCTGCTTCGGCGTCGGCGCCATCGTCGGCACCGGCATCTTCGTCGGACTCTCCGACTCGGTCGCCCAGGCCGGCCCCGCCGTGGTCGTCTCCTTCGTCCTCGCCGCGATCACCTGCGTCTTCACCGCCTTCGCCTTCGCGGAGCTGGGCGGCGCCATCCCGGTCTCCGGATCCTCGTACTCCTTCGCCTACGCCGGACTCGGCGAGAGCACGGCCTTCCTGGTGGGCTGGTGCCTGCTCCTGGAGTACGGCGTCTCCGTGTCCGCCGTCGCGGTCGGCTGGAGCCAGTACGTCAACGAGCTGCTCGTCAGCCTCACCGGCCGGCAGCTCCCCGCCATGCTCTCCGCGGGTCCCTCCGACGGCGGGATCATCAACCTCCCGGCCGTCGTCGTGATCGCGCTCGCCTCGGTCCTGCTGGTACGCGGTGTCCGCGAGAGCGCCCGCGCGACCGCCGCCATGGCCGTGCTCAAGCTCGTCGTGCTCGTGCTGTTCTGCGCGATCGGGTTCAGCGCCTTCAAGGACGGCAACCTCACGCCGTTCTCGCCCGCCGGACTCGGCGGCATCGGCGCCGGCACCACGGCCGCCTTCTTCTCGTACATCGGCTTCGACGCCATCACCACCGCCGGCGAGGAGGCCAAGAACCCCCGCCGCAACATCCCCATCGCCATCCTGGTCTGCATCGGCGTGGTCACCGTGCTGTACTGCGCCGTGGCCCTCGCCGCGATCGGCGCCATCGGCGGGGACAAGGTCGGCAGCCGCCCGGCCGCACTGTCCTACGTCGTCAACGAGGTCACCGGCTCCACCGTCGGCGGCGGGGTGATCGCCTTCGGCGCGGTCGTCGCCATCGCCTCCGTGGTGCTCGCCGTGATGTACGGGCAGACCCGCATCCTGATGTCGATGTCCCGCGACGGCCTGGTCCCGCGCGTCTTCGAGAAGGTCTCCCCGAAGACGTCGACGCCGGTCGCCGGCACCCTGATCGTCGCGCTCGTCTTCGCGCTCCCCGCGGCCTTCGCGTCGCTGGACTCCGTGGTCAACCTGTGCACCATCGGCACCCTCGCCGTCATGGTGGCCGTGAACATCGCGGTGATCGCGCTGCGCCGCCGCGAGCCGGACCTCGCCCGCACCTTCCGGGTGCCGCTCTACCCCGTGGTGCCGGTGCTCGGCGTGGGCTTCTGCCTCTACCTGATGTACGAGACCGGCTGGACGACCTGGATCCAGTTCGCCGGGTTCCTGGTCGCCGGACTGCTGGTGTACCTCGTCTACGGGCGCCGCAACTCCCGGCTGGCCCGTACCGGGGCGGACGCCGCCGTCAGCGCGGCGGACGCCGCTGAGCGGGAACCACAGGCAGTCTGAACCAGACCGCCTTGCCGGAGTCGGTGGGGCGGTGCCCGCAGGACGAGCTGAGGGTGCGGATCAGCAGCAGACCGCGCCCGTGCTCCTGCCAGGGGTCGGGCTCGGCCGGGTGCGGGATCGTGAGGTCGCCCGGCGGCGCCGGGTCGGGGTCGTGCACCTCGACCTGGCAGCCGGTCGGCAGCAGCTCAACGACCAGCTCTATCGGCCCGTCGCCCGCGGTGTGCTCGACGGCGTTCGCGACCAGCTCGGCGGTGAGCAGCTCGGCGGTGTCGCTGTCGGCCGCGTGCTCCAGCTCGGCGAGTGCGGTACGGACCAGCGCACGGGCGACGGGCACGGCCGCGACGGAGTGCGGCAGCGCGATGCGCCAGGAGGCGGGGGCGGGGGTGTCGTGCAAGGCGGGTCCGTTCATGGAGCAGGCTGTCCTGCTTTCAACCCTAGGAATGGTACGACTCTGTCGGGCAAACGTGCCCGGCGGGCTTTCTCCGGACATCTGCCACTGTGTCCCCGGGCCGTCCGGGGCTCCTTTCGGGACGTTCGGTCCGATACGGGGCTCCCTACCCAGGGAAACGGGCGCCCTCCCGTGTGTGCTCCCGCCGTTACACGGCTATCGAAGATCCGTGACGTGGTGACGGACGCGGCCACCGTTCTCCTGTCCCTCCGGGACTCCCGGGCCTCGGCTCCCCCTCGCGGCGCGGGGCCCGGAGACGACACTCCGACCGGCCTATCGTGCACTCGTGACGACAGTCACAGATGAGTGATAGCTTCGGAGGGCAGTCGCAGCGTCGCCCCCGCCCGAGGAGGCCGCACCTCATGAGTCCCTTCACCGGCTCCGCCGCCCGCACCCCCGAGTGGGAGCATCTGGGCTACGAGCTCACCGACGGCGTCGCCACCGTGACCCTGGCCCGCCCCGAGAAGCTCAACGCCCTCACCTTCGGCGCCTACGCCGACCTGCGGGACCTGCTCGCCGAGCTGTCCCGCGAGCGCTCCGTCCGCGCCCTGGTGCTGGCCGGAGAGGGGCGTGGGTTCTGCTCCGGCGGCGACGTCGACGAGATCATCGGCGCGACCCTCGCCATGGACACCGCCCAGCTCCTGGACTTCAACCGGATGACCGGCCAGGTGGTCCGCGCCGTCCGGGAGTGCCCGTTCCCGGTGATCGCCGCGGTGCACGGCGTCGCCGCGGGCGCCGGGGCCGTGCTCGCGCTCGCCGCCGACTTCCGGGTGGCCGACCCGAGCGCCCGGTTCGCCTTCCTCTTCACCCGCGTCGGCCTCTCCGGCGGCGACATGGGCGCCGCCTATCTGCTGCCCCGCGTGGTCGGGCTCGGCCACGCGACCCGGCTGCTGATGCTCGGCGAACCGGTGCGCGCGCCCGAGGCCGAGCGCATCGGCCTGATCAGCGAACTCACCGACGAGGGGCACGCCGACGAGGCCGCGCAGGCGCTGGCCCGCCGGCTCGCCGAGGGGCCGGCCCTCGCGTACGCCCAGACCAAGGCGCTCCTCACCGCCGAACTGGACATGCCGCTCGCCGCCGCCGTCGAACTGGACGCGGCGACCCAGGCACTCCTGATGAACGGCGAGGACTACGCCGAGTTCCACGCCGCGTTCACCGAGAAGCGGGCACCGAAGTGGCGGGGGAGGTGACCGGCGGATGCGCGCGGACGACGGACACGGGAACCGGACCGCGGACACGGGCGCCGGGCGCGACCCGGGAGCCGGGAAGGGCGCGCGGCGCGTCGCGGTGATCGGCGGCGGACCCGGCGGGCTCTACACCGCCGCCCTCCTCAAACGCCTCGACCCGGCCCGCGAGATCACCGTCTGGGAGCGCAACGCCCCCGACGACACCTTCGGCTTCGGCGTCGTCCTGTCCGACGAGACCCTCGGCGGCATCGAACACGCCGACCCGGTCGTCTACGCGGCGCTCCGCGAGGAGTTCGTCCGCTGGGACGACATCGACGTCGTGCACCGCGGTGTCCGGCACACCTCCGGCGGCCACGGCTTCGCCGCGCTCGGCCGCCGCCGGCTCCTCGCGATCCTGCACGCACGCTGCCGCTCCCTCGGCGTCGACCTCCGCTTCACGGCGGAGGCCCCGCCCGTCGACGACCTGATGACCGCGTACGACCTCGTGGTCGCCGCCGACGGCGTGGGCAGCCTCACCCGCGCGGCGTACGAGGACGTGTTCCGCCCGTCCGTCGAGGAGCACCGCTGCCGCTACATCTGGCTGGCCGCCGACTTCGCCTTCGACGCCTTCCGCTTCGAGATCGCCGAGACCGAACACGGCGTGATGCAGCTGCACGGCTACCCGTTCGCGGCCGACGCCTCCACCGTCATCGTCGAGATGCGCGAGGAGGTCTGGCAGGCGGCGGGGTTCGCGGACCTCGACGAGAGCGGGTCCGTCGAGCGGTGCGGCAAGATCTTCGCGGACGCGCTCGGCGGACGGCCGCTCACCTCCAACAAGTCGGCGTGGACGCGCTTTCGCACGGTCGTCAACACCCGCTGGTCGCACGGCAATCTGGTGCTCCTCGGCGACGCCGCGCACACCGCTCACTTCTCCATCGGCTCCGGCACCAAGCTCGCCGTCGAGGACGCGCTCGCGCTGGCCGCCTGCCTGGAGGAACACCCCTCACTCGACCGGGCGCTGGCCGCCTACGAGGAGGAGCGGCGCCCCGTCGTCGCCTCCACCCAGCGGGCCGCCCGCGCCAGCCTGGAGTGGTTCGAGGACATCGGCCGCCATCTCGGCCAGCCCTCACGGCAGTTCGCGTTCAACCTGCTCACCCGCAGCCGCCGGGTCACACACGACAACCTGCGGCTGCGCGACCCGCACTTCGTGGCCGCCGTCGAGCGGGAGTTCCACTGCCCGCCCGGGACGCCGCCGATGTTCACCCCGTTCCGGCTGCGCGGCCTGACCCTGCGCAACCGGGTCGTCGTCTCGCCGATGGACATGTACTCCGCCCAGGACGGCGTGCCCGGCGACTTCCACCTCGTCCACCTGGGAGCACGCGCCCTCGGTGGCGCCGGACTGGTGATGACCGAGATGGTGTGCGTCAGCGCCGAGGGCCGCATCACACCGGGCTGCGCGACGCTCCAGACGCCCCGGCAGGCCGACGCCTGGCGGCGGATCGTCGACTTCACGCACCGGCAGGCGCCCGGCACCGCCATCGGCGTCCAGCTCGGCCACGCGGGCCGCAAGGGCTCGACCCGGCTGATGTGGGAGGGCATCGACGAACCCCTGCCGGACGGCAACTGGCCGCTCGTCGCCGCCTCCCCGCTCCCGTACCGGCGGGACAGCCAGACCCCCCGCGAGCTGACCCGAGCCCAACTCACCGATCTGAGGGAGCAGTTCACCGAGGCCGCCTGCCGCGCCGCCCGCTGCGGCTTCGACCTCCTCGAACTGCACTGCGCCCACGGCTATCTGCTCTCCGGCTTCCTCTCCCCGCTGACCAACCGGCGCACCGACGCCTACGGCGGTTCACTGGAGAAGCGGCTCCGCTTCCCGCTCGAAGTGTTCGACGCGGTACGGGCCGTGTGGCCGGAGGAGCGGCCGATGACCGTGCGCATCTCCGCCACCGACTGGGCCGAGGGCGGCACCACCGGGGACGACGCGGTCGCCGTCGCACGGGCCTTCGCAGCGCACGGCGCCGACGCGATCGACGTGTCGACCGGCCAGGTGGTCGCGGACGAACGCCCCGACTACGGCCGCTCGTACCAGACGCCCTACGCCGACCGGATCCGCCACGAGACCGGCGTCCCGGTGATCGCCGTCGGCGCGATCTCGTCCTGGGACGACGTCAACTCCCTGATCCTCGCGGGCCGGACGGACCTGTGCGCGCTCGCCCGGCCGCACCTGTACGACCCGAACTGGACGCTGCACGCGGCGGCCGAACAGGGCTACGAGGGGCCGGGCGTCAGCTGGCCGGAGCCCTACCGCGCGGGCAGCAGGCGCCCCCAGACCGGCCGTACGGACGCGCCCCGGCCCCGTCTCACGCTGGGGTCCTGAGCGGGGAAGGCGGCGGCGGAGGTCGGCGGGGTCACTCCGCCCCGGCATGCCCCGACCGCGGGGAGACCCCGGCGAACTCGGCGCCCGCGTCCCGCAGTCGCTCGTGCAGCGCGCCGAAGACCTGTGCCGAGCGGGAGCCCGGCCAGTCGTCGGGGAGCAGGGCCGCGGGCAGTCCCGGGTCCGTGTAGGGGAGGTGCCGCCAGGAGTCCAGAGCGAGGAGGTAGTCGCGGTAGGCGTCCTCGTGCGCCGTGTCCCCGCGTGCCTCCCAGGCGCGCAGGACGGGCTCGTGCTGGTCCAGGAACGCCTCGTGCTCCTTGGCGATCGCGGCCAGGTCCCACCAGCGGGCGACCGCGTCGGCCGTGGCGGCGAACCCCAGGTGCTCGCCGCGGAACAGCTCGACGTACGGGTCGAGGCGCAGCCGCTCCAGGGTGTGCCGGGTCTCCTCGTGCAGTCGGGCGGGGGCGAGCCACACGCCGGGGGCGGCCGTGCCGAAGCCGAGGCCGGCGAGCCGTGAGCGCAGGACGTGCCGCTTCTGGCGCTCCGACTCGGGCACGGAGAAGACGGCGAGCACCCAGCCGTCGTCCTCGGGCGCCGCCGACGCGTACACCCGGCGGTCGCCGTCGTCGAGCAGCTGCCGTGCGTCCGGCGACAGCGCGTACCCCGCCGCGCCCCCGGTCGTGCGCGCCGGTTCCAGGAGCCCGCGACGCTTGAGCCGGGACACCGACGAGCGTACGGAGGGCGCGTCCACGCCGACCGCCGCGAGCAGCCGGATCAGCTCGGCCACGGGCACCGGACCGGGCATGAAGCGGCCGTACGCGCCGTAGAACGTGACGATGAGGGACCGGGGGGCGTGCTGGTCTGACACGCTGATCACTCTAGTGCTCGAAGATCACTTGGGGCCGCCGCCGGGGGGCATATCACCCTCCGGTGCGGCTGGTGACGGTGCGTCAGCGACCGTCCCGGTGCGCAGCAGGAACCGCTGGAGCTTCCCGGTGGCGGTACGCGGCAGCGCGTCCAGGAAGACGATCTCGCGGGGGCACTTGTACGGCGCCAGTTCGGACTTCAGGAAGACGCGCAGCTCCTCGGTGTCCTGGCGGGTGCCCTCCTTCAGCACCACGTGGGCCACCACGACCTGGCCGCGGTCCTCGTCGGCCCGGCCGACGACAGCCGCCTCGATGACGTCGGGGTGCCGCAGCAGCGCGTCCTCGACCTCGGGTCCCGCGATGTTGTACCCCGCCGAGATGATCATGTCGTCGGCGCGCGCCACATAGCGGAAGTAGCCGTCGGGGTCGCGCACATAGGTGTCGCCGGTGATGTTCCAGCCTCCGCGCACGTACTCCCGCTGGCGGGGATCCGCGAGGTAGCGGCAGCCGACCGGGCCCCGCACCGCGAGCAGCCCCGGCTCGCCGTCCGGCAGCGTGGTCCCGTCGGCGTCGACCACCCGCGCGTGCCAGCCGGGCACCGGCAGTCCGGTCGCGCCGGGGCGGATGTCGTCGTCGGCGGCGGAGATGAAGATGTGCAGCAGCTCGGTGGCGCCGATGCCGTTGATGATCCGCAGTCCGGTGCGCTCGTGCCAGTCCCGCCAGGTCGCCGCCGGCAGGTTCTCGCCCGCGGACACGCAGCGCCGCAGCGACCCGGTGTCGTGGCCGTCCAGTTCCGTGAGCATCGCCCGGTAGGCGGTCGGTGCCGTGAACAGGACGGAGACGCGGTGCTCGGCGATCGCGGGCAACAGCTGCCGGGGGCCCGCCTGTTCGAGCAGCAGGGAGCTGGCCCCGGCGCGCAGCGGGAAGACGACGAGTCCGCCGAGTCCGAAGGTGAAGCCCAGCGGGGGGCTTCCCGCGAAGACGTCGTCCTCGTGCGGGCGCAGCACGTGCTCGGAGAAGGTGTCCGCCGTCGCCAGCAGGTCGCGGTGGAAGTGCATGCAGCCCTTGGGCCGGCCGGTGGTGCCCGAGGTGAAGGCGATCAGCGCCACGTCGTCGGCGGCCGTGTCCGCCGGGTCGAAGGGTTCGTCGGGCGCGCCGGTGATGCGTAGCAGCAGGTCGTCCGGGGCGTCACCGCCGTACGGCGTGATCCGCAGGCCGGGGACGCCCGCCCGGGCCAGGTCGTCGAGCGAGCGGAGGTCGCACAGGGCGTGGGTCACCCGCGCGATCCCGCAGATGGTCCGCAGCTCGTGCGGCCGCTGCTGCGCGAGCACGGTGACCGCGACGGCGCCCGCCTTCAGCACCGCCAGCCAGCACGCGGCCAGCCACGGGGTGGTGGGGCCGCGCAGCAGCACCCGGTTGCCCGGGACCACGCCCAGTTGGCCGGTGAGGACGTGGGCGATGCGGTCGACACGGTCGCGCAGGTTCCCGTACGTCCAGGGTGGGCCGGACGGGGTGTGGAAGGCGGGGCGTCCGGGATCGGTGCCGGCGAGGAGTTCCGCGGCGCAGTTCAGCCGGTCGGGGTAGCGCAGCCCGGGCAGGTCGAAGAGGAGCTCGGGCCACTGCTCGGGGGGCGGGAGATGGTCGCGCGCGAAGGTGTCGACGTGGGCCGAGTGTGCCGGCGCCAGGGTGTCCGCGGGGTCCACGGGATGCATGGCGGTTCGCCCCCTTGCCTTTGTGGGCCGCCTTGGTGGGCGTCGTGGTGGGCTCGCACCAGGAGCGTATCGTGTTGGTGACGACAGTCAACGGTTCGCGATAACGTGGGACGGTGTCCGACGGGGAGAGGGACCGGCAATGACCGCATTCTCACTGGAATCAGGACAGATTGCCTGGTGTGCCGAACTGCGCACGCTGGCCGCCGACCACCTGCGTCCGCTGGTCGACAAGGGCGAGCCGGGCCACGTCAACCGCCCCCTGGTCGCCGAACTCGGCCGACTGGGCCTGCTCGGCCGCCTGTTCACCTCCGGCGCCCTGGACCTCTGCCTCATGCGCGAGTCCCTCGCCCAGGTCAGCACCGAGGCCGAGACAGCGCTCGCCCTCCAGGGACTGGGCGCCCATCCGGTCCACGCCCACGGCACCACCGCCCAGCGCGAGCGCTGGCTGCCCCGCGTGGCGGCCGGCGACGCCGTGGCCGCCTTCGCGCTGAGCGAGCCCGGCGCCGGCTCCGACGCGGCCGCGCTGGCGCTCCGCGCGGACGAGGACGGCTCCGGCGGCTGGCGGCTCACCGGCGAGAAGTGCTGGATCTCCAACGCCCCCGAGGCCGACTTCTCCACGGTCTTCGCCCGGACCGGGCCCGCCGCCGGGGCCCGCGGCGTCACCGCGTTCCTCGTCCCGGCCGACCGCCCCGGCCTCACCGGCACCCCGCTCGACCTGCTCTCCCCGCACCCCATCGGCACCCTCGCCTTCGACGCCGTGCCCGTCACCACGGACGACGTCCTCGGCGAGCCCGGCCACGGCTTCCGGGTCGCCATGAGCACCCTCAACCTCTTCCGGCCCAGCGTGGGCGCCTTCGCCGTCGGCATGGCCCAGGCCGCGCTGGACGCCACCCTCGCCCACACCACGCGCCGCACCGCGTTCGGCGGCCCGCTCAAGGACCTCCAGACCGTGTCCCACCAGGTCGCCGAGATGGCCCTGCGCACCGAGGCGGCCCGCCTGATGGTCTACGCGGCCGCCGCGGCCCACGACGCCGGGGCCCCGGACGTGCCCCGCCGCGCCGCGATGGCCAAGCTGCTCGCCACCGAGACCGCCCAGTACGTCGTCGACGCGGCCGTGCAACTGCACGGAGCACGCGCCCTGCAACGCGGTCACCTCCTCGAACACCTCTACCGCGAGGTGCGGGCGCCACGCATCTACGAGGGGGCCAGCGAGGTCCAACGGGCCGTCATCGCGAAAGAGTTGTACCGGGAGGCCGCACAGGACCGGCCGATGGGAACGGAGACCGCATGACCGCCGACCGCGTCAACCCGCCCGAGCTGTCCCCGCCGACCGGCTTCTCCCACGCCGTCGTCTCCACCGGCTCCCGCGTGGTCTTCCTGGCCGGCCAGACCGCGCTCGACGGCGACGGCAAGGTGGTGGACGAGTCCCTGCCCCTCCAGTTCGAACGGGCGCTCACGAACCTGCTGACCGCGCTGCGCGCGGCGGGCGGCGCTCCCGCCGACCTCGCCCGGGTCACCGTCTACGCCACGGACGTCGCCGACTACCGGCTCAACGCGCCCGAAATCGGGCGCATCTGGCACCGGTTGGCGGGCCGCGACTATCCCGCGATGGCCGTCATCGGGGTCACACGGCTCTGGGACGAACAGGCGCTGGTCGAACTCGACGGCTTCGCCGTGCTCCCGTAGGGCCGGGGATCAAGGACCGCCGGTCCGGGGAGCGGTACGGGGAACGGGTCAGGCGGCGATGACGAGCCGCTCGGCGAACACCCGGTGCGGAGCGACCACGCTGCCGTCGGGGAGCAGTTCACCGCTGTCGTCGAAGACGATCGCGCCGTTGCACAGGAGATTCCAGCCCTGCTCGGGGTGGGCCGAGACGATGTGCGGGGCGACGGAGTCCACGGACGGGCACGAAGACCGGTGGGAACACATGGTGCACCTCCACGTCGGATGCGAAGAGTGTCGGCGGCGTTGTCGTCGCCCTCGCATGTACAGACCATGCGCGCTCCGCGAACTCACCGGAACAGCGGGCGGTGAAGCGTGACAACACGGGGACAACTCTCGAACGCGGCCGCGACGGACGTGGCCAACTCGCCACCAATGGGGTGATGATCACCGGCCCCGGGGCGTCGGACCGGTACCTGTTGAGCGCTCGCTCCCGGGCCCTCAGCGGGCCCCGTTCCAGGAGGTACCCCATGTTCGTCCGCCAGACCGTCGGTACGGCCGCCGCCGCGGCGCTGTTGCTGCTGCTCGCCCCGTCCGCCGTCGCCCGGTCCGCCGTGTCCGACGAGGTGACCGTCGACCCCACCGCCACGGTCGCCGCCGACGGCACCATCACCCTCTCCGGCACCTACCGCTGCGCCTCTGCCCCCGGCCCCGTCTTCGTGTCCTCCTCGGTGTCCCAGGACGACCCCCGGGTCCACCACGGCATCGGCGGCTCCTCGGCCCTCTGCGACGGCGCCGAACACCGCTGGACCAACTCCGAGAAGCGCGCGACCGACACACTGGTCCCGGGCCCGGCCCACGTCGAGGCCACCCTGACGGAACTGGCCGGCACCGGTCTCCCGCTCCCGACGTTCCACGCGACGAGCCAGCGGGACGTGACGGTCACGCGGGGCTGACCGGCTCGGGAGGACGCCGTGCGCGACGCGGCGCCCGTGAGACACGGGTGCCGCCGCACCCGGCCCGTCCTGCGCGCGGCAGGCGGGGCCGGTCACGACGGCGCCGGTGTGGGCGTCGCTCAGATGTCCCGGAAGATCTCGATCTGCGCCCCGATCGAGTTCAGCCGCTCCGCGAGGTCCTCGTAGCCGCGGTTGATGACGTACACATTGCGCAGCACCGAGGTGCCGTCGGCGGCCATCATCGCGAGGAGGACGACCACGGCGGGGCGCAGGGCCGGCGGGCACATCATCTCGGCGGCGCGCCAGCGGGTCGGGCCCTCGACCAGGACGCGGTGCGGGTCGAGGAGCTGGAGCCGGCCGCCGAGGCGGTTGAGGTCCGTGAGGTAGATCGCGCGGTTGTCGTAGACCCAGTCGTGGATCAGCGTCTTGCCCTGCGCGGAGGCCGCGATGGCCGCGAAGAACGGGACGTTGTCGATGTTCAGGCCGGGGAACGGCATCGGGTGGATCTTGTCGATGGGCGCCTCCAGCTTGGAGGGCCGCACCGTCAGGTCCACCAGCCGCGTACGTCCGTTGTCCGCGAAGTACTCGGGCGTGCGGTCGTGGTCGAGGCCCATCTCCTCCAGGACCGCGAGCTCGATCTCCAGGAACTCGATCGGAACCCGGCGCACCGTCAGCTCCGACTCGGTGACCACGGCGGCGGCGAGCAGGCTCATCGCCTCGACCGGGTCCTCGGAGGGCGAGTAGTCGACGTCGACGTCGATGTTCGGCACGCCGTGCACGGTGAGCGTGGTGGTGCCGATGCCCTCCACCCGTACGCCCAGGGCCTCCAGGAAGAAGCAGAGGTCCTGGACCATGTAGTTGGACGAGGCGTTGCGGATGACGGTCACGCCGTCGTGGCGGGCGGCGGCGAGCAGCGCGTTCTCGGTGACGGTGTCCCCGCGCTCGGTCAGCACGATCGGCCGTCCGGGCGTGACGGACCGGTCGACCTGGGCGTGGTAGAGCCCCTCGGTCGCCGCGATGTCGAGCCCGAACCGGCGCAGCGCGATCATGTGCGGCTCGATGGTCCGGGTGCCGAGGTCACAACCGCCCGCGTACGGCAGCTTGAAGGCGTCCAGGCGGTGCAGCAGCGGGCCCAGGAACATGATGATGGAGCGCGTACGGCGCGCGGCGGCCGCGTCGATGGCCTCCATGTCCAGCTCGCTCGGCGGCACGATCTCCAGGTCGACGCCCCCGTTGATCCAGCGGGTGCGGACACCGATCGAGCCGAGCACCTCCAGAAGGCGGTACACCTCTTCGATGCGGGCGACCCGGCGCAGCACCGTGCGCCCCTTGTTCAGCAGCGTCGCGCACAGCAGCGCGACACACGCGTTCTTGCTGGTCTTGACGTCGATCGAGCCGGACAGACGACGTCCGCCGACCACGCGCAGATGCATCGGACCCGCGTAGCCGAGCGAGACGATCTCGCTGTCCAGCGCTTCACCGATACGGGCGATCATCTCAAGGCTGATGTTCTGGTTGCCGCGCTCGATGCGATTGACGGCGCTCTGACTGGTGCCGAGCGCCTCGGCAAGCTGCGACTGTGTCCAGCCCCGGTGTTGCCGGGCGTCACGGATGAGCTTGCCGATACGTACGAGGTAGTCGTCTGCCATGGCGCGACCGTATATCGGATGTGAGATAAAAAGAAATGGAGCGCCGCCTTCCGGGTGACGGGCTCCATCGAGGGGTGAGGGCAGGGGAGTTCGGGTTCCGCGGCTCGGCACACAACAGCACGGCGGCGACCGTCGAGGGGCTCCCGAAGGTGCCGCCCGTCGACGTCGCCGCCGGTGAGTGCCGTGAAGGAGCGCGTCTGTGACAGTTCGTCGAGACTGACGCCCTATGTCGCTCTTGCGTCACTTTGCCTTGCGGGTCTTGCGCCAGCCGAACGGACCCGGCAGGTCCATCGACGTCGTACGGCGCCCGGTGGTGCTGTGCGTGTAGCGCGGGCCGTGGTCGCCGCCCGTGGTGATGGACATCGACTTGCGGTTGATGTTCAGTCGCACGCCGGGAAAGATCTTGAAGCTCTTGCGGAACGTGAGCGGCATGACTGCCCCCTGGTCTCGGTTGCGCCGGGCCCTCCCCGGCAGACATCGGATACCCCGAAAGTGCTCCGATGTGCCTGCCTCCGCCGTCGGACCGTCAACTTCGTTCTCGGTGAGTGAAGTTGACCCGGTTCGCCCTTTTCGGGGGTGGTGGTGGAGTCCGGCGGCCCTCCGAGGGGTGCCGGTGGGGGGCGCAGTCGAGGCGCATCGCGAGCGGGCGCCGGTCGCGGCGGAACCGGCGGCGCGCGTCGGTCGCCGCGGAGGTCGCCACCGGTGTGCCGGGCCCCGACAGGGTGGCGGCTCGACCGCGACGGGCGCGGGCCGCACCCGGAGTCGCCGGGGGCGTGGCGTTGTCGTGGACACGGCATGGTGACGGCTCCGCGCGGACATGAGGGCGCCCGGACATGACCTGCCCGCCCCCATGTACTAGAGTTATCTCGACATCGAGATATCTGCCGAGGCGTACCGCGGCCGCACAGCGTCGCCGATCCGACGGTAAGGCTTACCTAACTTAGCCTGACCTTAGCGGATTGGCCGGAACGTCGTGGCGGCAGGATGCGGTGGGAACGCGCACATCAATGAAGGAGACTGTCGTGTCGGCGAACAGCTTCGACGCCCGCAGCACGCTGCAGGTGGGCGACGAGTCGTACGAGATCTTCCGGCTGGACAAGGTGGAAGGCTCGGCTCGCCTTCCGTACAGCCTGAAGGTGCTGCTGGAGAACCTGCTCCGGACCGAGGACGGCGCGAACATCACCGCCGACCACATCCGGTCCATCGGCAACTGGGACTCCCAGGCCCAGCCCAGCCAGGAGATCCAGTTCACGCCCGCCCGCGTGATCATGCAGGACTTCACCGGCGTGCCCTGCGTCGTCGACCTCGCCACCATGCGTGAGGCCGTCAAGGAGCTCGGCGGCGACCCGGCCAAGGTCAACCCGCTCTCCCCGGCCGAGCTGGTCATCGACCACTCCGTCATCGCCGACAAGTTCGGCACGAAGGAAGCCTTCGGCCAGAACGTCGAGCTGGAGTACGGCCGCAACAAGGAGCGCTACCAGTTCCTGCGCTGGGGCCAGACCGCCTTCGACGACTTCAAGGTCGTCCCCCCGGGCACCGGCATCGTCCACCAGGTGAACATCGAGCACCTGGCCCGTACCGTCATGGTCCGCAACGGCCAGGCGTACCCGGACACCCTCGTCGGCACCGACTCGCACACCACGATGGTCAACGGCCTGGGCGTCCTCGGCTGGGGCGTCGGCGGCATCGAGGCCGAGGCCGCGATGCTCGGCCAGCCGGTCTCCATGCTCATCCCGCGCGTCGTCGGCTTCAAGCTCACCGGTGAGCTCACCCCCGGCACCACCGCCACCGACCTGGTCCTCACGATCACCGAGATGCTGCGCAAGCACGGCGTCGTCGGCAAGTTCGTCGAGTTCTACGGTGAGGGTGTCGCCGCCACCTCGCTGGCCAACCGCGCCACCATCGGCAACATGTCGCCGGAGTTCGGCTCCACCGCCGCGATCTTCCCGATCGACGGCGAGACGATCAAGTACCTCAAGCTCACCGGCCGCTCCGAGCAGCAGCTCGCGCTCGTCGAGGCGTACGCCAAGGAGCAGGGCCTCTGGCTCGACCCGGCCGCCGAGCCCGACTTCTCCGAGAAGCTGGAGCTCGACCTCTCCACGGTCGTCCCCTCGATCGCCGGCCCGAAGCGCCCGCAGGACCGCATCGTCCTCGCGAACGCCTCCGAGCAGTTCAAGAGCGACGTGCGCAACTACGTCGCCGACGACGACGAGGCGGGCAAGGA
The DNA here is from genome assembly GCF_040650615.1 of Streptomyces sp. NPDC048643. Lineage (NCBI taxonomy): Bacteria > Bacillati > Actinomycetota > Actinomycetes > Kitasatosporales > Streptomycetaceae > Streptomyces > Streptomyces sp. NPDC048643. The sequence continues at coordinate 61,428 of NZ_JBEZHO010000043.1, read as the reverse complement.
GTCCTTCCCGGCCTCCGACTCCCCGGCCGCCGCCAACGGCGTCCCCTCCAACCCGGTCCAGGTCACGGCCCCCGACGGCTCGACCTACGAGATCGACCACGGTGCGGTGACGGTCGCGGCCATCACCTCCTGCACCAACACCTCGAACCCGTACGTCATGGTCGCCGCCGCGCTCGTCGCGAAGAAGGCCGTGGAGAAGGGCCTGACCCGCAAGCCGTGGGTCAAGACCACCCTCGCCCCGGGCTCCAAGGTCGTCACCGACTACTTCGACAAGGCGGGGCTCACCCCCTACCTCGACAAGGTCGGCTTCAACCTGGTCGGCTACGGCTGCACCACCTGCATCGGCAACTCCGGCCCGCTGCCGGACGAGGTCTCCAAGGCCGTCAACGACCACGACCTCGCCGTCACCTCGGTCCTCTCCGGCAACCGGAACTTCGAGGGCCGCATCAACCCCGACGTCAAGATGAACTACCTGGCCTCCCCGCCGCTGGTCGTCGCGTACGCCCTCGCCGGGTCCATGAAGGTGGACATCACCAAGGACGCCCTCGGCACCGACCAGGACGGCAAGCCGGTCTACCTGCAGGACATCTGGCCCTCCGAGGCCGAGGTCAACGACGTCGTGGCGAACGCCATCGGCGAGGACATGTTCAACAAGTCCTACCAGGACGTCTTCGCGGGCGACGCCCAGTGGCAGGCGCTGCCGATCCCCGAGGGCAACACCTTCGAGTGGGACGCGCAGTCGACCTACGTGCGCAAGCCCCCTTACTTCGAGGGCATGACGATGGAGACCACCCCGGTCTCGGACATCGCCGGCGCGCGCGTCCTCGCCAAGCTCGGCGACTCGGTCACCACCGACCACATCTCCCCGGCCGGTGCGATCAAGGCCGACACCCCCGGAGGCAAGTACCTCACGGAGCACGGTGTCGAGCGTCGTGACTTCAACAGCTACGGCTCGCGCCGCGGCAACCACGAGGTCATGATCCGCGGTACGTTCGCCAACATCCGCCTGCGCAACCAGATCGCGCCGGGCACCGAGGGCGGCTACACCCGGGACTTCACGAAGGACGGCGCCCCCGTCTCCTTCATCTACGACGCCTCGCGCAACTACATCGACCAGGGCATCCCGCTGGTCATCCTGGCGGGCAAGGAGTACGGCTCCGGCTCGTCCCGCGACTGGGCCGCCAAGGGCACCGCGCTCCTCGGCGTCAAGGCCGTCATCGCCGAGTCCTACGAGCGCATCCACCGCTCGAACCTCATCGGCATGGGCGTCCTGCCGCTCCAGTTCCCGGAGGGCGCCACGGCCGAGTCCCTCGGCCTGACCGGCGAGGAGACCTTCTCCTTCACCGGTGTCGAGGAGCTCAACAACGGCACCACCCCGCGCACGGTGAAGGTCACCACCGACACCGGCGTCGCGTTCGACGCGGTCGTGCGCATCGACACCCCCGGCGAGGCGGACTACTACCGCAACGGCGGCATCATGCAGTACGTGCTGCGCAACCTGATCCGCAACTGAGCGGTCGGTCTGAGCGAACAGAGGGCCGCATCCCCGTCCGACGGGGGTGCGGCCCTTCGCGCTGCCCGGCTACCGCCCGCGACGGCGACGCCCGGCGGGGCGGGCCGTCAACGGGCCTGCCCCACCGGGCGGGTGGATACGGGGAAGCTCAGGGCGGACCAGGCGGGTGGGTTCGGGCCCGCCCGGTCCGCGAGCCCGGACAGATCGGGGGGAGTCCTGCCCGGGATGGTGCGGCTTGTGACGACCAGCGAGCGCGACAACGTTGTCTGCTTGGTCTGCGCCTGACTCTACCGCCTCAACGGACAACGATGTCAAGGAAGTTGACGGACATCCCGGCCGCCCCGTCGGCCACACCGGCCCCTGCGCGCCGCACCGACGCGGCAGGCGACGGGCGCGTCCCCCGCGGCGCAGGCGGTCTTCCGTGGTACCCGTGGCGCACGTTACTGTCCCAGCGGCTTGTGCGACCCGTGGTGCGCGACCCGTCCGAAGGAGGAGGGGCCGCGTCATGCGTTTCCGTCCGTCAACCGTCCTGCTGGCCGTCGCCCTGACGGTCGCCGGCGCCACTCCGGCGCTCGCCGCACCCCCGACCGGTCCACCGGACCTCGTCCGGGACCCCACCGTCCACGTCGACCCGCTCATCGGCACCAAGAACGGCGGCAACGTCTTCCCCGGCGCCGTCACCCCCTTCGGCATGCTCTCCTGGAGCCCCGAGAACACCCGCGGGGACGCCACCCGCACCGCCGCGCCGGGCGGCTACCAGTACGACGCCACCCGCATCCGGGGCTTCAGCCTGACCCACATGTCCGGCACCGGCTGCGCGGGCGGCAGCGGTGACATCCCCTTCTTCCCGTACGCCGGCGAGGTCACCTCCTCCCCGGCGAGCGACACCAAGGACGCCGTCTACGCCGCCGACTTCACGCACGCGGACGAACAGGCCGAGCCCGGCCACTACCAGGTCGGCCTCGCCTCCGGGGTGAGCGCCGATCTCACCGCCACCGCGCGCACCGGCTCGGGCCGCTTCACCTTCCCCGAGGACAAGCCCGCCTCCCTGCTGATCCGCACCGCCAACTCCGAGGTCGGCTCCACGGACTCGACCGTGCGGATCGACCCGAAGACCCGCACCGTCTCCGGCTCCGTCACCTCCGGCAACTTCTGCGGCTACCTCGACCCCGAGGGCCAACGCTCCTACTACACCCTGTACTTCACCGCCCGATTCGACCGCCCCTTCAAGACGACCGGCACCTGGCAGGACGACCGGCTCAGCCCCGGGTCCACCGAGGCGAGCGGCGGCACCGGCGGGTTCGCGCAGGGCGGCCGTCCCGTCGCGGGCAAGGGTGCCGGCGGCTATGTGCAGTTCGAGCCCGGCGCCGACCCGGTGAACGTCAAGGTCGGGATCTCCTACGTCAGCCAGGCCGGCGCCGCGGCCAACCTCGCGGCCGAGAACCCCCCGAACCGCTCCTTCGCCTCCGTCCAGAACGCCGCCCACCGCGCCTGGCGGGACCGGCTCGGCGCGATCGGCGTCGGTGGCGGCACCGACAGCGACCGCACCACCTTCTACACCGCGCTCTACCACTCCCTCCTGCACCCGAACGTCATCAGTGACGTCGACCGCAGATACCGGGGCGCCGACGACAAGGTGCACACCGTGGGCCGGGGCCACGCCGCCCAGTACGGCACCTTCTCCGGCTGGGACGTCTACCGCTCCCAGGTCCAGTTGCTGACCCTGCTCGACCCGGACACGGGCTCCGACATCGCTCAGTCCCTGCTCGAACTCGCCCGGCAGAACGGCGGGGTCTGGGATCGCTGGCTGCACGGCGCCAGCGGCACGCACGTCATGAACGGCGACCCGTCACCGGCCGCCCTCGCCGGCATCCGCGCCTTCGGCGGCACCGACTTCGACCTGCGCGGCGCGCTCGACTCCCTGGTGAAGGCGGCCACCGTGCCGACCGAGGGAGACCTGTCCTCGGCGGGCAAACCCGTCCTCTCGGTCGGTCAGCGGCCCTCCCTCGACAAGTACCTCGACCACCACTACATGCCGTCCGTGACCAACGCCTGGGGCGGCGCGGCCGAGACCCTGGAGATGTCCGGCGCCGACTTCGCCATCTCCCAGCTCGCCACCGCGGCGGGCGAGAGGAAGACCGCCGCCGACTTCGCCGAACGCTCCCAGTGGTGGCAGAACAACTTCAACATCGCGGCCGACCCCGGCGGCGGCTACGTCGCCAACCGCAAGGCCGACGGCAGTTGGGTCACGGGCTTCACGCCGGCGACCGGCAACGGCTTCGTCGAGGGCACGGCCGCCCAGTACACCTGGATGGTGCAGCACGACCCCGCGGGCCTCTTCGCCGCGATGGGCGGTCGCGACAAGGCCCTCGAACGCCTCGACACCTTCTTCCACGACGCCGACGGCGGCTGGGCGTTCACCGGCAGCGGCGGCGACAAGTCCGAGCTGGACAACGAGCCGTCGATCAACGTCCCCTACCTGTACGACTACGCGGGCGCGCCGTACAAGGCGCAGGAGACGGTCCGCGCCGCGATGACACAGCTCTGGTCGACGAAGCCCGAGGGCATCCCCGGCAACGACGACCTCGGCGAGATGTCGTCCTGGTACGTCTTCTCCGCGCTCGGCATGTACCCCCAGGTCCCCTCCCGCGCCGAACTCACCCTGGCCTCACCGCTGTTCCCGAGGATCGAGATCGACCGCCCCGGCCGCGCCGACATCGAGATCCGGGCCCGGGGCGCGGCGGCGGACGCCCCCTACGTCCGGTCGCTGCGCGTCGACGGCCGTACCAGCGACCGGCCCTGGCTCCCCGCCTCCTTCGTCCGCGAGGGCGGCACGCTGGACTACACGCTGTCCGGCACGCCCGACACGGCCTGGGGCAGCGCCGAGAAGGCGGCGCCGCCCTCCTTCCGCACCGGTGAGCAGCCGTACCAGATCGGGGTCGGTCCGACGGCTGCGACGCTGGCGCCCGGCGGCACCACCGCGCTCGACATCCGCGCCCTCGCGCTGAGCGGCGGCACCGGACCCGACGTGCGCTTCCACGTGGACACCCCCGACGGCGTGACGGCCACACCGGCCGAGGGCACGGTCACCGACGGCGCCCAGCGGATCACCCTCACCGCCGCGGACGACGCCGAGCAGGGGTTCTACGACGTCAAGGTCACGGTGACCTCCGCCGACACCTCGTACGCGCAGCCCGTGGCCCTGACCGTCGCCGCCCCGGGCTCCCTGCTCGCGGCGTACGACAACACCGGGGTCTCCGACGACGCCGGTGACCACGACGAGGCCGACTTCGACGGCGGCGGCTGGAGCTACTCCCGGCAGGCCCTCGCCGACGCGGGCCTGACCCCCGGTCGGCCGGGCACCGTGGACGGTCTCACCTTCACCTGGCCCGATTCGCCCCCCGGCCGCCCCGACAACGCCTCGGCGACCGGCCAGACCATCGAACTGGCCGACCCGGCCGCCCGGTTGTCCTTCGTCGGCAGTGCCGTCAACGGCAACCAGGAGAGCCACGCGACCGTCACCTACACCGACGGCGGCACCGACTCCGTCGACCTGGCCTTCACCGACTGGACCGTCGGCGGAGGAGGCGGCACCGTCCAGTACGGCAACGCCACCGTGGCCAAGGCCGCGTACCGCAACGTCGCCGGCGCGGACAAGGACCCCGTAGCCACGTACGTCTTCGCCACCAAGCCCTTCGAGGCCCCGGCCGGCCGCACCGTCAAGAGCGTCAAGCTCCCGGACAACGCGGACCTGCACGTCTTCACCCTCGCCGTGAACAAGTGAGGCCGTAGAGAGAAGAGTTGATCCGTCCGGAACGCGGGGCGGGCCCGGAGTCTCCTCCGGGCCCGCCCCTTTCCGCCGTGCCGTACGCGTCAGGCGAGCAGTTCCACCTCCGCGAGGGTCGCCGCGTCGTCGAGGACGAGTCGGTAGTGGGCGTAGGAGCCCGGATGGGCCACGGTGAACGCCCGGGTCTGCTTGTCCCAGGGGAAGGACTCACCGGACCGCTTGTCGAGGTCCTTCCACGTCGTGCCGTCCGAGGAGCCCTGGAGCGTCCAGCCGGCCGGCGCCTTCGTGTGGTCCGATGAGGTCAGCGTGTACTGCACCCCCTTGGTGGCGTCGCCGGCCGGCAGGTCCACCGAGGTGACGGCGGCGTCCGTGGCCGAGGTGTTGTCGAAGAGCGGGCCGTCACCCTTGAGGGTGTCCGAACGCGGCGACGGCGCCTTGTCGTCCTGGGTGATCGACGGAGGAGCCGCGTTCTTGCCGGTGCCCCACGAGGACGGCTTCGCGCCCATGTCGAACTCCAGGACGCCGCCCTTCGAGATCAACGAGTGGGGGAGCGAGGTCGAGGTCCAGCGCTTGCCGTCGACCCGCACACCCTGCACGTAGATGTTCTTCGCGCTGTTGCGCGGGGCCTTGATCACCAGGTCCCGTCCGTTCTCCAGGTGGACGGTCGCCTTCGTGAACAGCGGGGAGCCGATGGCGTACTCGCCGCTGCCCATCACCAGCGGGTAGAACCCGAGCGAGGAGAACAGGTACCAGGCCGACTGCTCGCCGTTGTCCTCGTCGCCGTGGTAGCCCTGCCCGATCTCGCTGCCCGCGTAGAGCCGGGAGAGGACCTCGCGGACGTTCTTCTGCGTCTTCCAGGGCTGCCCGGCCGCGTCGTACATGTAGTTGACGTGGTGGGCGACCTGGTTGGAGTGCCCGTACATGCCCATCCGGACGTCCCGGGCCTCGGTCATCTCGTGGATGACACCGCCGTAGGAACCGACCACGTCCGGCGAGGCCGTCTCCGGGGTCGCGAAGTACGTGTCGAGCTTGTCCGCGAGCGCGGAGCGGCCGCCGTACAGGTTGGCCAGCCCACGTGAGTCCTGCGGGGCGGTGAAGGCGTAGCCCCAGCCGTTGGTCTCCGTGTAGTCGTAGCCCCACACACGCGGGTCGTACTTCGCGGAGTCGACCCGCCAGTCGCCCTTCGCGTCACGGCCCTGGAAGAAGCCGGCCTTGGAGTCGAAGAGGTTGACGTAGTCCTGGGCGCGGTTGAGGAAGTAGTCCGACTCCTCCTTGTAGCGCTTCTCGCCGGTCTTCCTGTAGAGCGCCCGGCCCATCTCGGCGATGCCGTAGTCGTTGTTGTAGCCCTCCATGGCCCACGACAGGCCCTCGCCCGTGTCGGTGCTCGTGTAGCCGAGGAAGGGGGAGGTGGTCATGCCCTTGCGGCCGACGCCGGAGGTCGGCGGGACGACCGTCGCGTTCTTCAGGGCCGCCTCGTAGGCGGCCTTGGCGTCGAACTTGACCCCCTTGACGTACGCGTCCGCGAACGCCACGTCCGAGGAGGTGCCCGTCATCAGGTCCGCGTACCCGGGGGAGGACCAGCGCGAGGTCCAGCCGCCGTCCTTGTACTGCTGCACGAACCCGTCGACCATCTCGCCCGCCTGACCCGGTGTCAGGAAGGAGTAGGCCGGCCAGGTCGTCCGGTAGGTGTCCCAGAAGCCGTTGTTGACGTACACCTTGCCGTCGACGATCTTCGCGCCGGTGTGGGTCGGAGTGTCCGGGTTCGGCATGGGCGCGAACGGCGAGGCGTACTGGTACGTCGAACCCACCTTCTCGAAGCCGGAGTTCGGGTACAGGTACAGCCGGTACATGCTGGAGTACAGCGTCGTCAGCTGGTCCGGGGTCGCGCCCTGGACCTCGACCTTGCCGAGCAGCCGGTCCCACTGCTTCTGTGCCCCGGCCTTCACGGCCGCGAACGAGGTGCCGTCCGGGATCTCCTGGCGCAGGTTGTCCTTGGCCTGGTCCACGCTGATCAGCGAGGTGGCCAGGCGCAGCGTGACGGAGTGGTCGGCGCCGGGCTTGAACTTCATGTAGCCCTTGACGCCCTTGGAACTGCCCTCGGTGACGGGGGCGTCGAAGACCCCGTAGACGAAGAGCCGCGTGGCGCCGGTCGACAGGCCGGACTTCACGTCCGAGTAGCCGGTGACCACGCCCGCGTCGCTGTCGAGCGTCAGCCCGGCCTGCTCGGTGACGTTGTCGAACACGACGTTCGCGTCGTCACCGGGGTAGGTGAAGCGCAGGGCCGCCGCGTGGTCCGTCGGCGCCATCTCCGCCTTCAGCCCGTTCTCGAAGGTCACCCCGTAGTAGTACGGCCGCGCTGTCTCGTTCTCGTGCCGGAAGGCCAGCTCGCGGGCGTCCCGGGCGGTGTCCGGGGTCCCGGCCGCGACGGACGGCATCACCTGGAAGGTCTGCCGGTCGCCCATCCACGGGCTCGGCTCGTGGCTCGCGCTGAACGCCTCTATGGTCGGCAGGTTGTCCGCGTTGTTCGCACGTGCGTAGTCGTACAGCCAGCTGAGCGATCCCGCGTTGGTCACCGGCGTCCAGAAGTTGAAGCCGTGCGGGACGGCCGTCGCCGGGAAGTTGTTGCCGCGCGAGAAGCCGCCGCTGGAATTGGTGCCGCGGGTGGTGAGCGCGTAGTCGGACAGATGCGCCTTGGGCTTCTCGGGGGCGGCCGTCTTCAGCGAGACGTCGTCCAGCCAGCCGCGGAACTTCGCGGGGCCCTTCGGCGAGTCGTACGCGAGGAGGATCCGGTCGACGGTCTTCCCGGCCGCGACGGAACCGATCCGCGAGGTCACGTTGTTCCACTGGTTGACGTACAGCACCTTGGACGCGCCCTGGCCCTGCGGGGTGAGCGCGAACCCGTGCTGGTCCACGGCGTTCAGCCCGCTCAGCGACGTGCCGTCGGTGAAGACCAGGTCCACGGACACGTTGGTCGCGTCGTAGTCCCGGTCACCGTCCGCCATCGCGGGGAAGATCCGGTACCCCAGCTCGGTGTCCCGGCCCACGCGCACGTTCACGTCGAAGACCTTGTTGTACGAGTACGCCCGGCCGTCGCCCTTGTGGGTGCCGGCGTAGCGCAGGGCCCGCTTGCCGGTGAAGCCCGCGCCCGCCTTCGCGGTGGGCGATCCGCTCGGACCGCGGTCCACGAGCGAGAGCATGTCCTTGGGCGTCGGGTCGTCGCTCTGCCCGGTCGAGAACTGGACGTCGGCGAGCTGGAGTATGTCGCCGCCGTTGTTCTTCGTGACGTCGAGCCGGAAGTGCTGGTACTCGACCGGGCTCGCGATGTCGTACGACTTCGTCTGGAACCGCTCGCCGAAGGTCTCCCCCGAGCGGGTGTCGAGGGTCTTCCAGTCCTTGCCGTCGGTGGAGCCCTGGAGGGTCCAGTCCTTCGGGTCGCGCTCGTCGTGGTCGTTCGCGGAGGTGAGCGCGTACGTGACCACCTTGACCGGCGCGTCCAGGTCGAACTCCGCCCAGCCGGTGGTCTCGAAGGTCAGCCACTTGCTGCTGGGCTCGCCGTCGACGAGGTTCTCCTTGACCTCGCCGCCGCCGGTGTTCTCGTCGCTGGCACGCACGTCGGTGACGTGATCGGTCACGTTCCCGGGGATGCCGCTGCTGTAGCCGCCGTCGACACCGGAGGATCGCTTCGTCCCGTCCGGTGCCGTATCCACCGTGTTGATCCAGTCCGGTGCCGGATCACCCGATTCGAACGACGAGGTGAAGTCCCGGTCGGGTGCCGCCGCTTGGGCCGGCAGGGCGACCGCCACGCCCTGCGCGGCGGCCACCAGCGAAAGTGCCGCCACCCCCAGTGCGACCGGGGAAAGCCGTCCGGCGCGACCCGTGGAACTCCGTCTGTACCGAGCTCTCTGCTGCATGCCCGAGCCCTCCCAAGACATCGACAACGTTGTCAATTTCAGTACGCAAGGACCATTGGTGCGTCAAGTTGTCTGTGCTGTCAAGGGTGTTGGATGTGGCATCCGGGGTGAATGCGTGCGACGAACCAGGCATTGGTTCCATTGCGGGAGGTTGGCCCCCTGGGGGCCTTCGTCGGGGTGATCCGTGGCTGCCCCATATTTCCGGGAGGTCTCAACTCGGAAAAGACCGACGGGCAAACCTGCATTCGATCTTGCTCCGTTGGCGGGAAGTGGACTATACCTGTCGCGTCCGGCCAGTCGTTCGACTGGCTCTGGACAGGCAGGACCCAGGGGGGGAATTCGAGGGCCGGCGGACCGTGGTCGATACACCTACCGCCGATTCGTCCCAGCGAATCCCCCATGCACGACCCCAGCTTGACCTAACCGCGGTGCCGGGGAGGATCCGGTTCACCGCCTGAGTCCTGGAGAAGGCGAGGACTTGAGCATGGGATCCACTTCCGCCGAGAACAGCAGCCCCGAGGGTGTCGGCCGCCGTGACCTCATCAAGAGGTCGGCCGCACTTGGTCTGATCTCCGTTCCGACGATGAGCTTCCTGTCCGCGTGTGCGAGCGGCGGGGGAGACGACGACAACTCCGGAGACAAGGGCACCGGCAAGACCAGCAAGGACAACCCCTTCGGCGTGAAGAAGGGCGGCGGCAAGCTCGACGTCGTCGTCTTCAAGGGCGGCTACGGCGACGAGTACGCCAAGGCATGGGAAGCGGCCTTCGACAAGAAGTGGGGCACCAAGAGCGCCCACACCGGCACCCAGGAGATCACCGGCAAGCTCCAGCCGCGCTTCAACGGCGGCAACCCGCCGGACATCGTCGACGACTCGGGCGCCCAGCAGATCAAGCTGGACGTGCTCTACAAGAGCGGCCAGCTCCTCGACCTGGCCGCCGTGCTCGACGCCCCGTCCATCGACGACCCGAGCAAGAAGGTCCGCGACACCCTGATCCCGGGCACGCTGGACCCGGGCCTCCAGGGCGGCAAGGTCGTCTCCCTGAACTACATCTACACGGTGTGGGGCCTCTGGTACTCCGGCAAGCTCTTCAAGGAGAAGGGCTGGGACGTCCCCAAGACCTGGGACGACTTCCTCGCCGTCTGCAAGGACGCCAAGTCGCAGGGCATCGGCGGCCTCGCCCACCAGGGCAAGTACCCGTACTACATCAACGTCGCCATCATGGACCTGATCGCCAAGAAGGGCGGTCTGGACGCCATGAAGGCGATCGACAACCTGGACCCCAAGGCGTTCGTCGGCAGCGACGCGGCCCAGGCAGCCGTCGAGGCGATCTACGAGATCGTCGAGAAGGGCTACCTGATGCCGGGTACGAACGGCCTCACCCACACCGAGTCGCAGACCCGGTGGAACCAGTACAAGGCCGCGTTCATCACCTGTGGTTCCTGGCTGGAGAACGAGCAGCTCAAGCAGACCCCGGACGACTTCGACATGAAGTTCATGCCGATGCCCAACCTGCCTGACAGCGCCCTGCCGTTCGAGGCGATCCGGGCCGGCTCCGGCGAGCCGTTCATCATCCCGTCGAAGGCCGCGAACCTGCCCGAGGCCAAGGAGTTCATGCGCTCCATGCTCTCCAAGGAGTGGTCGACGGTCTTCGCGCAGAAGGCCAACTCGCTCACCATCCTCAAGGACGGTGTCTCCGACGGCGTGCAGCTGCGTCCCGGTACGCAGTCCACGGTCGAGGCCTCCAAGGCGGCCGGCGACAACACGTTCAACTACCTGTACCCCAACTGGTACAGCGAGATGGGCACCTCCATCGAGAACGCGTCCAACGAGCTGATGTCGAAGCGCATTCAGCCGAAGGAATGGCTCAAGCGGGCCCAGGCGGCGGTCGACAAGGCGGCCAAGGACCCGGAGTCCAAGAAGAACCACCGCGACTGATCACGTAAACCCGGCACACCAGGGGCAGGATGCCATGCGAAAAGGGCAGTACCGGTTCGTCGCGGGGTTTCTCCTCGCACCTTTGGCGCTGTATCTGATCTTCGTGATCTGGCCATACATACAGACCATCGGCTACTCCTTCACCGACTGGAAGGGTCAGTCGCAGACGTTCAGTTTCGTCGGCCTGGACAATTACAAGGCGCTGTTCCAGGACGACGTATTCCTCGGAGCGATCTGGCACAACATCCTGTTCCTGGTGTTCATCCCGGTGATCACCATCCTGCTCGCCCTCTTCTTCGCCTTCATGGTGAACGCGGGCGGGCGGGGCGGCGCCGGTGGCGTGCAGGGCGTCGCCGGCTCGCGCTTCTACAAGATCGTGTACTTCTTCCCGCAGGTGCTGTCGCTCGCGATCGTGGCGGTGCTCTTCGGAGCCCTCTACCGCAGTGACGGCGGCGGGCTGCTCAACGGCCTGCTCATCAAGCTCGGCCTGGTCGACGTCAACAACCCCATCGAGTGGATGAACGAGCCCAACCTGGTGCTCTGGTGCCTGATGGCGGTCGTCGTCTGGCACGGCGTCGGCTTCTACCTGGTGCTGTTCTCCGCCGCCATGCAGTCCATCCCGAAGGACATCTACGAGGCCGCGCTGCTCGACGGCGCGAGCCGCACCCACACCTTCTTCCGGGTCACCCTGCCCCTCCTCTGGGACACGGTGCAGACCGCCTGGGTCTACCTCGGCATCATCGCGATGGACATGTTCGTCCTCGTCTCGACCATGACCCAGGGCACGGGGTACGGCGGCGGACCGGACCACCACAGCGAGGTCATGGCGAACGTCATGATGCGCAACTTCCTCTACTACGGAAGGAGCGGCTACGCCTGTGCCATGGGCGTCGTCATGCTTCTTCTCACCCTGATCCTGTCCGTGGTCACGCTGCGCGCCACCCGCCGCGAGCGCATCGAGTTCTGAGCGGGAGACACGACTATGAGCGCACCCATCACGGAGCCGACGAAGGTCGACGGCGCCGGAGTACCCCCGCAACGAACCGTGAAGAAGGCCCCGCCCCGGCCGGGCGACAAGCGCACCGAGGGAATGGCCCTCAACGTCTTCTCGCACGGCTTCCTGGCCCTGTGGGCCATCCTGATCATCCTGCCGCTGCTCTGGCTCGTCCTGAGCTCCTTCAAGACCGACGCGCAGATCGGCGGGTCGGCTCTCGGCTGGCCGTCCAACTGGCAGCTGGACGTCTTCAGCAGGGCCTGGAACAAGGGCATCGGCGACTACTTCGCCAACACCCTGATCGTGCTGGTCTTCTCGGTCCCGCTGACCATGCTCCTCGGGGCGATGGCGGCGTACGTCCTGGCCCGCTACGACTTCCCCGGCAACCGGGCCATCTACTTCTTCTTCGTCGGCGGGGCCATGTTCCCCGTCTTCCTCGCCCTGGTCCCGCTGTTCTTCATGGTCAAACGCCTCGACATGCTGAACTCGTACCAAGGTCTGATCCTGGTGTACGTCGCCTACTCGCTGCCGTTCACCGTGTTCTTCATGCACGCGTTCTTCCGAACGCTGCCCGGGGCGGTCTTCGAGGCGGCGGTTCTCGACGGGGCCTCGCACACCCGGGCGTTCTTCCAGGTCATGCTCCCGATGGCCAAGCCCGGACTGCTCAGCGTCGGCATCTTCAACGTGCTGGGCCAGTGGAACCAGTACATCCTGCCCTCGGTGCTGATGCAGCCGCAGAGCAGTTCGGACCCGGAACGCTACGTCCTCACGCAGGGACTCATCCAGCTCCAGCAGCAGCAGGGATACGCCACCGACCTTCCCGTCCTCTTCGCGGGCGTGACGATCGCGATGATCCCGATGCTCATCGTGTACCTGTCCTTCCAACGCCAGGTACAGGCCGGCCTCACCTCGGCGACGCTCAAGTAGCCCGCCGCCTTCCACGCGTACGCCACCTCCGTCCCGCGGGGGTGGCGTACGCGTGTCCGGACGGTGACGGAAATCGAACAAGACTGGACGGACCCGATTTCCGTCAAGGACTTGACTGCGGTAACCCGTTCAGCGGAGCTTGGAGTTCACAACTTGTAAGTGACCGGCGTCCCGTTGCTGTGACCCGGATCACACGGGCGGCATCGGGGCCGTCCGGCTGAGGGCAGGAGTGGATGAGTCGATGGAGACTCCGGGGTCGCAGTCGTCGCTGCACCGAGCCAATCTGGAGCGCGTCGTAAGAGCGGTGCGCCTTGCCGGATCGCTCACGCAGGCGGAGATCGCGAGGGCGACGGGGCTGTCGGCCGCGACCGTTTCCAATATCGTCCGTGAACTCAAGGACGGGGGAACGGTCGAGGTCACTCCCACTTCGGCGGGCGGGCGCAGGGCCCGCAGCGTGTCCCTGAGCGGGGACGCCGGCATCGTCATCGGGGTCGACTTCGGTCACACCCATTTGCGCGTCGCGGTCGGGAATCTGGCCCATCAGGTGCTGGCGGAGGAGTCCGAGCCGCTGGACGTGGACGCCTCGGCCGCCCAGGGCTTCGACCGGGCCGAGGAGCTGGTCAGTCGCCTGATCGCAGCAACCGGTGTCGACCGGTCCAAGATCGCGGGTGTGGGGCTCGGTGTGCCGGGTCCGATCGACGTGGAGTCGGGGACCCTCGGGTCCACCTCGATCCTGCCGGGCTGGACCGGCGCGAGGCCCGCCGAGGAGCTGCGGGGGCGGCTCGGCGTGCCCGTGCACGTGGACAACGACGCCAATCTGGGCGCGCTCGGCGAGATGGTCTGGGGGAGCGGGCGCGGGGTCAGGGACCTCGCGTACATCAAGGTCGCGAGCGGTGTCGGCGCGGGCCTGGTGATCGACGGCAAGATCTACCGTGGCCCGGGTGGCACAGCGGGAGAAATCGGGCATATTACTCTTGATGAATCCGGCCCCGTGTGCCGTTGCGGCAACCGCGGCTGCCTGGAGACCTTTGCGGCGGCGCGCTATGTGCTGCCGCTCCTCCAGTCCAGTCACGGGACGGACCTGACCATGGAAGGCGTGGTCAGGCTGGCGCGGGACGGCGATCCGGGCTGCCGCCGGGTGATCGCCGACGTCGGCCGACATATCGGGAGTGGAGTTGCGAATCTCTGCAATTTGCTGAACCCGAGCCGGGTGGTCCTCGGCGGCGATCTCGCCGAGGCCGGAGAGCTCGTTCTCGGGCCCATCAGGGAGTCTGTCGGCCGGTACGCGATCCCCAGCGCCGCACGTCAACTCTCGGTGTTGCCAGGGGCACTTGGCGGCCGTGCGGAGGTGCTCGGAGCCCTCGCTCTCGCGCTCAGCGAGATGGGCGATTCGACCCTTTTGGACGGTTCTCTGAATGCCGTAACGCCTGCCTTCACTTAGAGAACGCATGGCACCGTTGCCATCTCGTTAAGTATTTACTTCTTGACGTCGCACGTGTGGCCGAGTTGACTTCCAGCCACCTCGGCCGCAACGACGCGGCCTCGTCAGGGAGGTTTCAAAGTGAACACGCAGATGCGTCGTGCCGCCGTTGCCGTTGCCGCTGGTGCAATGGCTGTCTCGCTCGCCGCTTGTGGCAGCGCCAAGGACTCCGGTGGCGGGAGCGACAGCTCCAGCTCCGCCAAGAAGGGCGACGCGATCAAGGTCGGTCTGCTCCTTCCGGAGAACCAGACGGCCCGCTACGAGAAGTTCGACAAGCCGCTCATCGAGAAGAAGGTCTCGGAGCTCACGAACGGCAAGGGCAAGATCGTCTACGCCAACGCCAAGCAGGACGCGAGCACCCAGAACCAGCAGGTCGACACCATGATCACCAACAAGGTGGACGTGCTGATCGTTGACGCTGTGGACTCCGCCGCCATCAAGAGCTCGGTCCAGAAGGCCAAGGACGCCGGCATCCCGGTCGTGGCCTACGACCGCCTCGCGCAGGGTCCGATCGACGCCTACACCTCGTTCGACAACAAGACTGTCGGCAAGACGCAGGGTGAGGCGCTCCTCAAGGCGCTCGGCTCCAAGGCCAAGTCCGGCAAGATCGTCATGATGAACGGTTCGGTCACCGACCCGAACGCCGCCCTGTTCAAGGCCGGTGCCCACGAGGTGCTGGACGGCAAGGTGAACGTCGGCAAGGAGTACGACACCAAGGAGTGGAAGCCGGAGAACGCCAACTCCAACATGGAGGGCGCCATCTCGGCTCTCGGCAAGAAGAACATCATCGGCGTCTACTCCGCCAATGACGGCATGGCCGGCGGTATCATCACCGCTCTGAAGGCCGCCGGCATCTCCGTCCCGGTCACCGGCCAGGACGCCGAGCTCGCCGGTGTCCAGCGCATCGTCGCCGGCACCCAGTTCATGAGCGTCTACAAGCCGTACGCCCCGGAGGCCGACGCCGCCGCGGAGATGGCTGTCGCGCTCGCCCAGGGCAAGTCGCTCGACTCCATCGCCAAGGACAAGGTCGACAGCCCGACCACCAAGCAGGTCGCGTCCGTCCTGGTCCCGGTCACCTCGCTGACCAAGGACAACATCAAGGACACCGTCGTCAAGGACGGCGTCTACACGGTCCAGGACATCTGCACCCCGGCCTACGCCGCGGCCTGCAAGAAGATCGGTCTCCAGTAGAAGCAACCGCAAGTCACGAACCGCGTACGGGAATTCGGACCTGAATTCCCGTACGTGACTTGCTGAAACAAAGCCCCTCCGGCGCCCCGCATCCAACAGCCCCGCAAGCTAGGCGGGGCGCCGGAGAGAACACCCCTCCACAAAAAACTTCTGCACAACCTCCCGCCGGGTCAGGCGGCGAAGGAGATGGTTAACGTGTCCGCTACGCCTGTTCTGGCGTTGCGCGGGGTCTCCAAGCGATTCGGTGCCGTCCAGGCGCTCACCGATGTAGAGCTTGAAGTCCACGCCGGTGAAGTGGTCGCCCTGGTGGGCGACAACGGTGCCGGAAAGTCCACGCTGGTGAAGACGATCGCCGGCGTGCACCCCATCGATGAGGGCTCGATCGAGTGGGACGGCAAAGCCGTCCAGATCAACCGCCCGCACGACGCCCAGCACCTGGGCATCGCGACGGTCTACCAGGACCTCGCGCTCTGCGACAACATCGATGTCGTCGGCAACCTCTACCTGGGACGCGAGGTGAAGAGGCGCGGCATCCTGGACGAGGTCGAGATGGAGCGCCGTTCCCGCGAGCTGCTGGACACGCTGTCCATCCGCATCCCCAGCGTCCGCATCCCGATCGCCTCGCTCTCCGGCGGTCAGCGTCAGACCGTGGCGATCGCCCGTTCGATGCTCGGTGAGCCCAAGCTCGTCATCCTCGACGAGCCCACCGCCGCGCTCGGCGTCGAGCAGACCGCCCAGGTCCTCGACCTGGTCGAGCGTCTGCGCGAGCGGGGTCACGCGGTCATCCTCATCAGCCACAACATGGCCGATGTGAAGGCCGTGGCCGACAAGGTCGCCGTCCTGCGCCTCGGGCGCAACAACGGCGTCTTCGAGGTCAAGTCGACGTCCCAGGAAGAGATCATTTCCGCCATCACGGGCGCCACGGAGAACGCCGTGACCCGTCGTGCGGCGCGCAGCAGCAATGGGGAGGCTCAGAAGTGAGCATCGACAAGACCTCCGAGTCCCCCGAGGACCACGCGGTACCGAACCCGGAGGCGGCCGCCGCGGCGGTCCCCGTCGTCGACCCGCGACTGCTCGTGCGCGAGCAGGGTGTCAAGGGCTACGTCACCGAGTTCAAGCGGAAGGTGAAGTCCGGCGACCTGGGCTCCATCCCCGTCGTGATCGGCCTGATCATCATCTGGGCGATCTTCGCGAGCCTGAACTCGAACTTCCTCACCGCCGGCAACCTCTCCGACATCTCCGTCGCCATGGTCGGCACGGGCATGATCGCGGTCGGCATCGTCTTCGTGCTGCTGCTCGGTGAGATCGACCTGTCGGTCGGTTCGCTCTCCGGTGTGGCCGGAGCGACGTTCGCGGTACTCAGCGTCACGCACGGCATGAACGAGTGGCTCGCCCTCGTCCTGGCCGTGCTCACCGGCACGGTCGCCGGCGCCATCCAGGGCTTCTTCTTCGCGCGCATCGGTGTGCCGGCCTTCGCCGTCACGCTGGCGGGTCTGCTGTTCTGGAACGGCCTCATGCTCCAGATCCTGGGCAGCAACGGCACCATCAACCTGGACAGCAACGGCATCGTCGCCAAGCTGACCAGCTACTACTTCTCCGATGTGGCCGCCGCCTACGCGCTCGCGATCGTCGTGACCGCCGGGTACTTCGTCACCTCGCTGCTCGGCAACCGTCGCCGCGAGGCGGCCGGCGTGCCGTCCCAGCCGCTCGGCGAGATCATCGTGCGCACCGCGCTCCTGGCGGTCCTCACGCTGGCCGTCGGCGCCGTGTACAACCAGTACAAGGGCCTGCCGCTCGCCGTGGTGATCTTCGTCGCGGTCCTGCTGCTCACGGACTTCGTGCTGCGCCGCACCGCGTACGGCCGGAAGATCTTCGCGCTCGGTGGCAGCGTCGAGGCCTCCCGGCGTGCGGGCATCAACGTGGAGATGGTCCGGATCTCGGTCTTCGCGATCTCCGGCACCTTCGCCGCCATCGGCGGTCTGTTCATCGCCTCGAAGATCGCCTCCGCCAACCAGGGCGCCGGTGCCGGTGACCTGCTGATGAACGCCATCGCGGCGGCCGTCATCGGTGGCACCAGCCTCTTCGGTGGCCGGGGCCGCACGTGGAACGCCCTCCTGGGTGTCCTCGTGATCGTCTCGATCCAGTACGGCCTGGCCCTGCAGGGCATCGCCTCGCCGGTCCAGTACATGATCACCGGTGGTGTGCTTCTCGCCACGGTCGTCATCGACGCCGTCACCCGCAAGACCCAGAAGTCGGCGGGTCGCGCGTAGGGTTCACGCCCTTCACGACCCTGTGCCCGGCGCCAATGGCGGCGCCGGGCACAGTCATGTCCGGTAAGCGAATGCGTGTTCCCATCCGGTACGGCCGATCGTGTGGCGTGGATCGCCGGGCCCGGCCCGCGGCCGAAAAGGCGGAACATTAGACTCGACAAGCCCGGCAACAGCTCTACTGCAAGGAGGCACGGGTGCCGCTGCTGACCCGCATCACGGGACCGCGCGATCTGGACCGGCTCAGCCTGGAGCAGCTGGACCAGCTGGCCGGCGAGATCAGGACCTTCCTCGTGGACGCGGTCTCCAAGACCGGCGGCCACCTCGGCCCCAACCTCGGTGTCGTGGAGCTGACCCTCGCCCTGCACCGCGTCTTCGAGTCGCCCAAGGACAGGGTGCTGTGGGACACCGGCCACCAGTCCTACGTCCACAAGCTGCTCACCGGCCGCCAGGACTTCTCCCGCCTGAAGATGAAGGGCGGCCTGTCCGGCTACCCCTCGCAGGCCGAGTCCGAGCACGACGTCATCGAGAACTCGCACGCCTCCACCGTCCTCGGCTGGGCCGACGGTCTGTCGAAGGCGAACGAGGTTCTCGGCCGTGACGACCACGTGGTCGCCGTCATCGGTGACGGCGCCCTCACCGGCGGCATGGCCTGGGAGGCGCTGAACAACATCGCCGACGCCAAGGACCGTCCGCTGATCATCGTCGTCAACGACAACGAGCGGTCCTACGCACCGACCATCGGCGGCCTCGCGAACCATCTGGCGACCCTGCGGACCACCGACGGCTACGAGCGCTTCCTGGCCCGCGGCAAGGACCTCCTGGGGCGTACTCCGGTCGTCGGCAAGCCCCTCTACGAGACGCTGCACGGCGCGAAGAAGGGTCTGAAGGACTTCATCGCCCCGCAGGGCATGTTCGAGGACCTCGGCCTGAAGTACGTCGGCCCGATCGACGGCCACGACATCGAGGCCCTGGAGTCCGCCCTCGCCCGCGCCAAGCGGTTCGGCGGCCCGGTCATCGTGCACTGCCTCACCGAGAAGGGCCGCGGCTACCAGCCCGCCCTCCAGGACGAGGCGGACCGCTTCCACGGCATCGGCCCCATCCACCCCGACACCGGCCTGCCCATCAAGGCCTCCGGCGCCGACTGGACCTCCGTCTTCGGCGACGAGATGGTCGCGCTCGGCAAGGAGCGCGAGGACATCGTCGCGATCACCGCCGCGATGCTCCAGCCGGTCGGCCTGAAGAAGTTCGCCGACGCCTTCCCGAACCGCATCTACGACGTCGGCATCGCCGAGCAGCACGGCGCCGTCTCCGCGGCGGGCCTCGCCACCGGCGGGCTCCACCCGGTCTTCGCCGTCTACGCGACGTTCCTCAACCGGGCCTTCGACCAGGTCCTGATGGATGTGGCCCTGCACAAGTGCGGTGTCACCTTCGTGCTGGACCGCGCCGGTGTCACCGGCACCGACGGCGCCTCGCACAACGGTATGTGGGACATGTCGATCCTCCAGGTCGTTCCCACCCTCCGGCTCGCCGCACCGCGCGACGCCGACCAGGTCCGCGCCCAGCTGCGCGAGGCCGTCGAGGTGACGGACGCGCCCACCGTGGTCCGCTTCTCCAAGGGCGCGGTCGGCCCGGCCGTGCCCGCCGTGGGCCGGATCGGCGGCATGGACGTCCTGCGGGCGCCCGGCACCGACGCACCGGACGTGCTCCTGGTCTCCATCGGCGCGCTCGCCCCGATGTGCCTGGAGATCGCCACGCTCCTCGACCAGCAGGGCATCTCCACCACCGTCGTCGACCCGCGCTGGGTCAAGCCGGTCGACGAGGCCATGGCCCCGCTCGCCGAGCAGCACCGCGTGGTCGTCACCGTCGAGGACAACTCGCGCGTCGGCGGTGTCGGTTCGACGATCGCCCAGGCGCTGCGCGACGCGGGCGTCGACGTGCCGCTGCGCGACTTCGGCATCCCGCCGCGCTTCCTCGACCACGCCTCCCGCGCCGAGGTCATGGCGGAGATCGGGCTGACCGCGCCGGACATCGCCCGGCAGGTCACCGGCCTCGTCGCCAAGCTCGACGGCCGCTACGAGCGAAACACCCCGCAGGCCGTGGACGCGGTGGAGCCGGCGCGCGACTGACGCGCGGACAGCAGGGCCGAAGGGCCGGTTTCAGCACCCCTGGACGGGTGGTGAAACCGGCCGTTCGCGTTAACGGGGCCCGCGTCGGGGCATACGTGTCACCCGCCCTCTCGATGATGTCGAGGACGACAAGCGTGGGAGGTACGCCCGTGAGGAACACCCTCTTCAGGACGAAGAAGATCGAACAGTCGATCGCCGACACTGAGGAGCCGGAGCACGCACTCAAGAAGTCGCTGTCCGCTCTGGATCTCACCGTGTTCGGTGTCGGTGTCATCATCGGCACCGGAATCTTCGTCCTCACCGGCAAGGTGGCCAAGGAGAACGCGGGGCCGGGCGTCTCGCTGGCCTTCGTCGTCGCGGGCGTCGCCTGCGGCCTGGCCGCCCTCTGCTACGCGGAGTTCGCCTCCACGGTCCCGGTCGCGGGGTCCGCGTACACCTTCTCCTACGCCTCCCTGGGGGAGCTGCCCGCCTGGATCATCGGCTGGGACCTCGTCCTGGAGTTCGCGCTCGGCACGGCGGTGGTCGCGGTCGGCTGGTCGGGCTACGTCCGCTCGCTGATGGACAACGCGGGCTGGCATCTGCCCGAGTCCCTGAGCGGGCGCGAGGGCAGCACCGGGTTCGGGTTCGACATCCTCGCCGCGGGCCTGGTGCTCGTCCTGACGGCGATCCTCGTCGTCGGCGTGAAGCTCTCCGCGCGGATCACCACGCTGGTCGTGGCCATCAAGGTCACCGTCGTCATGATCGTGATCATCGCGGGCGCCTTCTTCATCAAGGGCGACAACTACAAGCCGTTCATCCCCAAGGCGCAGAACGTGGAGGCGGGCAG
Source organism: Streptomyces sp. NPDC048643 (assembly GCF_040650615.1). Lineage (NCBI taxonomy): Bacteria > Bacillati > Actinomycetota > Actinomycetes > Kitasatosporales > Streptomycetaceae > Streptomyces > Streptomyces sp. NPDC048643. Next base: position 40,467 of record NZ_JBEZHO010000043.1, on the reverse strand, counting down.
CGGCATCAAATCGCCGCTGATCCAGCTCATGTTCGGCTGGGCCCCCACCAACTTCGGCCTGCTCGGCATCTTCACCGCCGCCTCCGTCGTGTTCTTCGCCTTCATCGGCTTCGACGTGGTCGCGACGGCCGCCGAGGAGACGAAGAACCCGCAGCGGGACATGCCGCGCGGCATCCTCGGCTCGCTCTTCATCTGCACCGCGCTCTACGTCCTCGTGTCGATCGTGGTCACGGGCATGCAGAAGTACACCGAGCTGTCCGTCGACGCCCCGCTCGCCGACGCGTTCAAGGCCACCGGACATCCCTGGTACGCGGGCGTCATCAGCTTCGGCGCCGCCGTCGGCCTCACCACGGTCTGCATGATCCTGCTGCTCGGCCAGACCCGCGTCTTCTTCGCGATGAGCCGCGACGGGCTGCTGCCGCGGTTCTTCTCCCGCGTCCACCCCCGGTTCCGCACCCCGCACCGGCCGACGATCCTGCTCGGTGTGATCATCGCGATCCTGGCCGGCTTCACGAGCCTCAGCGAGCTGGCCGAACTGGTCAACATCGGCACGCTCTTCGCCTTCGTCGTCGTCGCGATCGGCGTCGTCATCCTGCGTCACACCCGCCCCGACCTGCACCGCGCCTTCCGCACCCCGCTGGTCCCCTGGGTGCCGATCCTGTCGGTGCTCGCGTCCCTGTGGCTGATGCTGAACCTGCCCGCCGAGACCTGGCTGCGGTTCGCGATCTGGATGGTCATCGGCAGCGTCGTGTACTTCCTGTACGGCCGTTCGCACAGCCGCCTGGCCGGCCCCCAGGAACCCTCCCCGAGCACCGGCGGAAGCCCGCCGACGGGCCCCCCGCCGAGCGGCCCCACGGCCTGACGGTCCCACCGCTCGGCTCGCACGCCACCTTCCCACCCGGGAGTCCTCCGGCCCCGCACGTCCCCGCCTCGGCGCGGAGGTGCGGGGCCGGTGACGTGTCCGGGGTCCGCCGGGGGAGGGCTGGGGGGGTCGGGTGGCTCGGCGCGGGGCCGGGCGCTCGCCTGCGTCGCAACGGAGCCGGAGGCGGGTTACGCCCCCGAAGTGCGAGAGGCCCGGGGACCGCTTCAGGAACCGGTTCAGGGACTTCAGGAACCGGGGCGTACGGTCCGTGGGCCGGTGACCTCCGCGCCCAGCTCGGTCACCCGGCGCCGCAGTTCGCGGTCGGCCGTGACGACCAGGCGGGGGCGGTCGGGCGATCCGGCCACGAGCTCCACGATCCGGTCGTCCCCGCTGCCCGGAGCCTCGTCCACCCGGACCCCGGGGACGGACTCCACTCCCCGGGCGGCGCCTTCGACCACGAGGACGATCTCCAGCGGACCGGGACGACCGGGCACCCCGGCCTCGGCGACGCCGGCCAGCCCGTCCCGGAGCCGCTCGGCCGCTCCCCGCCGGTCGCGCCACCATCCGTCGGGCACGGATCCGACCACGTTGGCGCCGTCCACGATGAGCAGAGTCGTCATGCCCTCACCCTGCCAGAGCACTCCGGGCCCAGCCGCGCGTCACGACGGCCAGGGCATCGGCGGCCCGGACGGTCTGGCGGCTGTCCGTCCGCGGTCCGGGAGCGAACTCCACATGGAGGAACGGCACCCCCGCGTCGGCGGAGGCACGCCCCTGTACGTTGTCCCGCCCGGCGAGCGGACAGGAGCGGGCCCAGGCCCGGCACACGGCGAAGTCCCGGTCGCCCAGCGCGTCGGCGAGCCGTCGGCCGGCGGTGAGCCCGTCCTCGCCGGCTCCTGTCGAGGCGATGACGTCGTAGCGCGGGGCCGACTTCTCGGCGAACCCGTGCAGCTGGACGCCGGGGACACCGCGCCGGACGAGTTCGGCGCAGATCGCGTGGAACACCGTGTCCCGCCGGTGAGCTACGTCCGCCGCATTACCCTCACCTGATTTGCGATGTGCGCCAGCAATCACAAGGAGACCTCCCGGAGCACCCCTGAGGACCCGCACGCCGAGCAGCTCCGTATCCTGGTCGGCGACCGGGTGGGGCACCTGCACCGACCATCGGACCGGGTGCTCCAGGTCGACGAAGACGCGGCCCCAGCCGCGCGGCGAGGGGCCCTGGTCGACGCGGTCGTACACCTCCGCGAATTGTCGGCCGGACGAGCTGTCGACCACGGTGCGCAGGGCGAAGTCCACCTCGGTGAGACGCTGTTCGGCCTGCTCACGGTGGCCGTCGAGGAGCAGGCCGACCGCCTGTGCGATGGCTTCCCGCTCGGTACGGGACGGCGGCTGGAAGGAGCCGTCCGGCGCGAACCGGTCGGTGTAGGCGGCGACGGAGCGCGCCAGGTCGACCGACGGAGGGCCGCCCCCGCGCTCGTCGGTGGAGGGAGTCCTCCCCTTGTCCTGGCTCCCGCGCACGACAACCGCGCCCAAACCGGCCAGAGCGGTGAGGACCAGGAGAAGTGTTGCGATCGTTATCGTTCTGGAGCGGTTTGCCCTCATGGTTGTATCAAGATATCTCGGTGACCAGACGTCGTAGCCGCCGCACCCTGCCCGCTCTCCTGCCCCCGCTCGCCCTCGTCGCCGCGCTGGCAGGGTGCGGTCTCGTCGGAGGCGGCGAGGACTCCGACTCCTCGTCGAAGGGGGGCGGCCGGTCGTTCACCGTCGCCGCAGCCGGGGACATCCTGATCCATCCTCAGCTGATCGACCAGGCCAGTGCCGACGCCAAGAAGACGGGCAAGGGGACGGACGGTCTGGACTTCGGCCCGCTGATGGCCGGGATCAAGCCCGTGATCAGCAAGGCGGACCTGGGCATCTGCCACATGGAGCCGGTGATCGGCAAGCCGAAGGGCCCCTTCGAGAGCTACCCCAACTTCCTCATCCCGCCGCAGATCGCCGGGACCATCAAGGACGTCGGCTACGACACCTGCTCGACCGCCTCCAACCACTCGATCGACCACGGATACGAGGGGGTGAAGCGCACCCTGGACACCCTGGACGCGGCCGGCCTGAAGCACACGGGCTCCTTCCGGACCGCGAAGGACGCCCTCACCCCGCTGGTCATGGACGTCAAGGGCGTGAAGGTCGCGCAGATCTCCTTCGCGTTCGGCTTCAACGCCCACGAGCTGCCCAAGGACAAGCCCTGGCTGGTCAACCAGAACGACCTGAGCCGGATCAAGAAGGCCGAGAAGCAGGCCCGCGCGGCCGGTGCCGAGGTCGTGATCCTGTCCATCCACTGGGGCCGTGAGCACCATCCCAACCCCTCGACCCCGCAGCTCAAGTTCGCCCGGCAGCTCGCGCGCGAGACCACTGTCGACCTGGTCATCGGTCACCACGCGCACGTCGTGCAGCCGATGGAGAAGGTCGACGGCACGTGGATCGCGTACGGCCTCGGCAATCAGGTCGCGCGTCACGACGTGCCCACGGGGCTGACCGAGGAGGGCGTGATCGGTTGGTTCACCTTCACGCAGCGCGGCGGCAAGTGGGACGTCGAGGCACGCTACGAGCCGACCCTCGTGGAGATCCCGCCGGACCCTGAGGTCACCACGGACGGCACCCCGGCCGAGCCCGCCAAGGGCCAGGTGGAGAACTACCGGCTGGTGGACGTGGCCGCCGAGCTCAAGCGGGACGACCTCAGCGACCAGGAACGCTCCCGCCTCCGGCTCGCCTTCGAGCGGACCGAGGGCACCATGCTGAACCGCGGAGCGGCGAAGGACGGTCTGAAGCCCCTCACTGAGCTGCCCGGCTGAGAACACCCGGCGTCAGGACGCGCCCGGCCCCTCGACGGGTCGGGCGCGCGGCACGTCCCGGGCCGGACCGTCCTGGGTGGAGTCCGGCATGGTCAGGGCCGCACATGTCCAGACCCCGACATGTGCCTGAACTTCACCTGAACCGGAATTGATCAGTCCTGCCCGAAGATGCCCAACTAAAACGTGATGTTGTCTAGATCACTTTTGATCGGTGCAACTTCCTGACGCCTTCGCTGGTCTGACACGCGCGGAGACTCAGTTTTCCCAGCCGTGTCCCCGCGCCCCACCCGCACCCGCACGCGGGCCGTTCTCCGTGCCCGCACGCCCGTACAACCGCTTGAGAGGACCCGACCGTTGGCGCCATCGCCCCCGGCGCGGCAGCACCGTGCTCGCCGCAGAGCAGACATGTCGCTGCTTGGCGGCATACGACCGCCCATTGCGGTCCTGTCAGCGCTCCTCCTCTCCCTGGCGGCCGTCACGGCACTCGTCCTCGGCCCGGCCGGGGACACCTCGGTGCCCAAGGCGGTGCAGACGTCCCAGCAGCACTTCGCGGAGGACGGCGCGATCGCCATGCGTGCCTCCATCGACGAGTCGGTGACCGACCTCGACCGCTCCGCCGCGCTGTTCAGCGCCGGCGCCCCGGTCTCCGCCGACACCGTCCTCGACAAACTGGGCAACACGTACCAGAAGTGGATGGGAACGGCGGTCGTCGAGATCCGGTCCGGCAAGCTCGTCGCGACCCGTGGCGAGACCGTGCCGCTGACCTCCCTCGACCGGTCCACTCTCGGCGACGAGGGCGGCCTCGCGCCGCGCATGGTGCGCCTGGAGAACGGCGAGGTCCGGCTGCTGTCGTTCGCGCTGCTCTCCTGGCCGGGCAAGCCGCAGTTGCTGCTCGTCGCCTCCAACAGCCTCAAGTTCCCCGGCATCAGCCTCGGCCAGTTCCGCTCCATCGCGGTCGTGGACCGTTCGGGGACGATCCTCAGCAGTGACGGCATCCCCGAGCCCGAGCAGGTCCTCACCGACCTCCAGCGCGAAGAGGTCGCCGCCTCCAACAAGCAGCTCAAGGCCTTCGCGAAGAAGGCGGCCGGCCGCGCCGCGCAGCACCCGCTCAGCACCAAGGAGCCCGGCTCAGGCGGGTACCTGGGCGTCAGCGGCAGCCTGCTCGGCGGCAGCTTCCTCAGCGACCGGTCCGTCGCCGGCTACGCCGGCCTCTCCTCGCCCGAACCCGGCGAGACCACCACCGCGACCGCCCTCGGTCTCACCGTGGTCGCCATGGTGAAGGTCGCCGAGGACCCCACCCGTTCCACCTCACCCGTCTTCGGTCTGATCGCTGCCGGAGCGCTCCTCGTCGTCGGCGGCATCGCCGTCGCCGTACTGCTCGGCACGGTGCAGCGACCGCTCATCCGGCTCTTCCTGGAGTCGCGCCGTCTCACCCGCGGCGACCTGGCACGCCCGGTGAGCGTCCCGGGCTACGGCGAGGCCCGCCGCATCGGCCTCGCCCTCGAGCGGCTGCGCGGACAACTGCTCGGCACACCCGCGGACCGGGACGACTCCGCGCCGCGCCCGCGCGGCCTGCGCCGCGTCGGCACCCGCGCCCTCCTCGCCGTGTGCGCGGTCCTCCTGCTCGCCTGGTCCGCCCCGCTGCTGCTCATCCTGAACCGCGCCGACGGCACCGTCGTCGTCCCGCAGCAGCTCGTCAACGACCAGCGCGAACGGACCGACACCCTGACCGACCGGGTGCGCCGCGCGCTCAACGAGGGCGAGGCCGACCTCCAGTCCGTCGCCACGCTGATCGGCGACCGCACCACCCCCGCGGACATGACCAAGGTCCTCGACCGCACCCTCAACCAGCACCTGCGCTACCAGGCGCTCTACGTCGTCGACGCCTCCGGGGACGTGATCGCCGGGGTCGGCGACGAGCCCCGCGAGGCCCGGCCCAAGCCCGCCACCGCCGACCCGCTGCAGCTGCTCGGCCGGGGCGGCAAGAAGCCGCTCGTCGTCGGCACCGCGGAGATTCCCGGCCGCGACGGCTCGGCCCTGGTCGGCGAGTTCCGCATCGACTTCCTCAACTCCGTGCTCAAGCGACCCGGTCTCGGTGTCGTCCGCCTCGTCGACGACAAGGGCGAGGTCATCGCCGGCAACACCGGCTACCTCGCCTTCCAGTCGTTGCCCGACCAGCGCCTCAAGGACCTGGTCTCCGCATCCGGCCAGAAGGTCGGCAAGTCCGCGCACGCCGCCGGTGTCCTCTACCGGGAGAACGGCGTGCAGATCGCAGCCGCCGCCCCCTTCGTGGGCGGCGGCGCGGCCAAGCAGCTCGGCTGGACCGTCGTCAGCTGGCAGCCCGCCGACCGGCTCGCGATCCCCGAGTACGACGTCCAGCACCGCACGGTGCTCGCCGGACTCCTCGGCGCCGCGGCGGCGGCCGCCTGCCTCGGCTGGATGCAGATCGTGGTGGCCCGCCCGCTGCGTGCCCTGGCCGGACAGGCCGAGGCGCTGGCCGACGGCGACCGCAAGACCGTCCTGTTCCCGCGCAACCACGACGAGGTCGGCGCGGTCACCCGCTCCCTCGAACTCCTCCGTCAGCAGCTCCAGGAACAGCGCAGACAGCAGCCAACGCCACGCCGGAGCGCACCCGGCACGGCCCAGCAGCAGCACGTTAGGAACTGATCGGCCGTGCTCTTCCTCTACACCGTCCTGATGGTGTGCTGCGCGATCCTGCTCGTGGCGGGCATCGTCGAACAGCGGCGCCACTTCACCAACCTGGACAACATCCCCACCCGGGTGCTGGTCAACGGCATCCGCGGCAAGTCGTCCATCACCCGGCTCTGCGCGGGGGCGCTGCGCGGCGGAGGCCTCGCCACCGTCGCCAAGACCACCGGCACGGCCGCCCGCTTCATCCATCCCGACGCCACCGAGGAGCCGGTCTACCGCAAGTTCGGCATCGCCAACGTCGTCGAGCAGATCGGCATCGTCCGGCGCGCCGCCGCGTACAACCCGGACGCGCTCGTCATCGAGTGCATGGCGGTGATGCCGGCGCTCCAGGAGATCAACCAGTCCAAGCTGATCCGCTCCACGATCGGCGTTCTGTGCAACGTCCGTGAGGACCACCTCGCGGAGATGGGCCCCACCCTCGACGACGTGGCCCGCTCGCTCTCCCGGTCCATGCCGGAGGGCGGGATCTGTGTCACCGCCGAGCAGGAGCGCTTCGCGATCCTCCAGGAGGAGGCCGACTCCCGCGACTGCAAGCTGATCTACGCCGACCCGGAAACGGTCTCGGAAGAGGAGCTGCGCGGGTTCAGCTGGTTCACCTTCAAGGAGAACGTGGCGATCGCGCTCACCGTCGCCGAACTGCTGGGCGTGGAGCGGGAGACGGCCCTCCAGGGCATGTACGACGCGCCGCCGGACCCCGGTGTCCTCTCCGTCGAGCGGTATGTCACCGAGGACGGCAAGAAGGTCCGCTTCGCCAACGTCTTCGCGGCCAACGACCCCGAGTCGACGCTGATGAACATCAACCAGCTGCTCGACCTCGGTGCCATCCACCGCCCGCTCAACGTGGTCATCAACTGTCGCCCCGACCGCGTCGAGCGCAATGGGCAGATGGGCGAGATCATTCCGGAGCTGGACCCCGACAAGGTCTTCGTCATCGGGCACCCGGCGAAGAGCGCCATCGACGCCATGCCCGCCGAGTACCGCTCCCGCGCGGTCGACCTCGGCGGCGACCGCCGCGACCCGGAGGAGTTCATGCGGCGGCTTCTCGCCGAACTCGGGCCGGACAGCTCGCTGGTGGCCATCGGCAACATCCACGGCCAGGGCGAGCACCTGCTGGAGCACCTCGCCGAACTTCCCGCCGACGAGAGCGCCGACGACAGCGCCGAGAGCATCGCCCCCGGCCGTGGTGACGGAAGGAGGAACGGGCCCGCGGTCCCCACCGCGCCGCGCACCGCGGTGGCGGTGCGCGAGCACGTCGAGACCGTCCAGCTGTACGCGCCGCGGATCGACCCGTACCAGCCGTACTCGGAGGCGTACGAGACACGGTACGCACCGCAGACCAACCAGCCCCGGACCCAGGTGCCCGTGCAGGGCTCGGCGGACAACCCGTACCCGCAGCAGCCGGGCCGGCCGCAGCAGAGCCACCGCCAGGACGTCGACCCGCAGCCGGCGCTCTCCTCGGAGGGCCGCCCGGAGACTCGCCGCAGGCCGACGCTCCCGGACTTCCCTCAGCAGGCGCAGCAGTCGCAGTACCCGCACCAGCCGCAGCATCCGCACCAGACCGCGGGGGCGGCCCACGAGAGCCGCCGGCCGGAGCAGGCGCGTGCGGCCTGGCCGGACGTGTCGCAGGGACCCGCCGCCGCGCGGTCCCAGCCGCCCGAGCACGGTGAACAGCCGCCGGCCCGAGGCCTGTTCGAACCCCGCGTACCACCCACACACCCCGCCGACGACCAGCAGTGGCACAGCCCAGGAGAGCCCCGTTGATCCCCTCCGTCCTCACCCCCGAGATCGCCGCGATCGGCATCGGCCTGGGCCTGATGTTCTCGCTGATCTGCTACCTCACGACCAACCTCTCGCCCGGCGGCATGATCACACCGGGCTGGCTGGCGCTCACCCTCATCGAGGACCTGCAGCGCGCCGCCCTCGTCGTGGGCGTCACCGTCCTGACGTACGTCACCACGCTGCTTCTCCAGCGCTTCGTGATCCTCTACGGCAAGCGCCTGTTCGCGGCCGTCGTGCTGTCCGGCGTGCTGATCCAGGCGACCGTGATCATCGTGCTCCAGATGGAGTTCCCGCTGCTCTACGCCAACCAGACCCTGGGCTTCATCGTCCCCGGTCTCATCGGCTACCAGCTGGTGCGCCAGCCCAAGGGGGCCACGCTGCTGTCGACCGGCTCGGTCACGCTCGCCACCTACGTCGTGCTGACCGCCGGAATCCTCCTCGGCGCCATGCCGACCGCCTGACCCGCCTTCTCTTCGGAACCTCTGGAGCCGTCACCATGCCGAAGCGCAAAGGCCGTCCCGTTCTCCACGCGGCCACCGTCCTCGTGCTGCTCACCGGCAGCGCCTTCCTCACCTTCGAACTCCGCAAGGACGAGGAGGCGAAGGTCCCGGCCGTGCAGGCCGTCACCGACCGGCCCGACCTGGAGAACTCGGGGAAGGCCACCGGCAAGCAGACCTGGGAGCGTCTGAACAACCCCACGCGCTCGGTGCTGCGCGGGGAGAACGGCGACATCCTCGCCACCTTCACCGACGGAGCCCGCACCGCGACCCTCCGCGGTCCCTCCCGCACCTTCACCGAACCGGCCAACACCCAGTCCCGCGTGGTCACCCAGGACTGGGTGCGCCTCATGCCGGAGGCCTGGCGCAAGGGCGCCGAGAAGGAGAAGTGGTTCAAGGACTGGTTCAAGGAGTTCTACGGCAGCGAGGCCGACGACATCTTCGCGATCGCCTTCCAGTACGTCGACGGCGCGCCGGTGAAGAAGGACGACGAGGGCGTTCCGTACGCGGGTGACGCGGTCTTCGGCCCGTTCAAGGACGACGGCGTCGACCGCCTCGAACAGAACGACTTCTACGACTACCTCGGTATCAACTACACGTTCCGTGACGGTTCCACCATGCAGGCCCGCAAGGAGCGCTACCGGGCCCTGGACTGCTCCGGCTTCATGCGCATGATCTGGGGCTACCGAGCCCGCTACCCCCTGATGGCCACGAACACGTCCGGCGACGGACTGCCGCGCAGCGCCGACGGCATGGCCCGCTCCAAGGTCGGCGTCGACATCCTGAAGCTCTCCGGCCCCGCCCCCTGGTACACCCGCCCCAAGAACATCGACGTCGTCCAGCCCGGTGACCTCCTCTTCTTCAAGATGGACCACCGCACCGGCAACCACCTCGACCACGTCGCCCTGTACCTCGGCGTCGACACCGACGGTCACCGCGTCTTCATCTCCAGCCGCAAGGAGGTCAACGGGCCGACCATGGGCGACAAGGGCGGCGCGTCCCGGATCGACGGCAACGGCTTCTACGCCGGTCTGCTGCGCAGCGCCAAGCGGTTGTGAGCGGGCGGGGGCGGGCCTCGGTGTCGGGGGTGGTCCCGATTAAGGTGAACCGGTGAACGTCGACTGGCTCATACGCGGCCGTGACGGCAGGCTCAGTGTGTACCTGCTGTCGGAGGCCGCCGTCCGCTGCCGGGCGGAGCGCGGACCCGGTGGCCCCTGGGACCCGCCGCGCACCGTGGGCGGCGGCCAACGCCTGCACCCCGTACTGGCCCTGGGCCAGGGACCCGACCGCTACGCCCACCTCGTCTCCTGGCGCCCGACGGTCCGTGACGAGTCCGGTCTCGTCCACTCGACCCACTACCGGCCGGACCTCGCCGCGCTCGACTGGCATCCGATCGGGCATCCCAACCGCACCGGAGGCCGGACCGGCACCCCGGCCGTCGCCGTCGACGCGGAGGGGCGTGCCCACGTCTTCGTGCGCAACGAGGGCGGCGGAGTGAGCATGATCGCGCAGAAACTCAAGGGCGGCTGGGGGCCCTGGCGGGACCTCAAGGGACGCGACGTGCACGGGGACTTGGCGGCCGTCACGGGGACGTCGGGCCTGGTCGAGCTGTACGCGGCCGTGCCGGGCGGTGTCCTACACTGGCGCCAGCAGGAGGCGGGTGCCGAACCGGCCCTGGACGAGGCGCTGGAGGCGCCGGTCCGCGCGGACACCTTGCGCGCGCTCGCGACCTCCTTCGACTCCACCACGCTCTTCTTCACCGACGCGTCGGGCGACGTGTGCGCCTGGCGTCCCGGCGCCAAGCCCGCGCCCGTTCTCGCCTCCGCCGGGCCGGGGCCCGTCTGCGCCATCCGCTGTGAACTCGACGGGCACGACTGCACGTTGCTCGCGCAGCGGTCCGCGAGCGGGCGGGTGGCGTTCGCCGCGTATCCGACCGAGGACGAGGCGGCGGGGGCGTGGTGGACGGAGTCGGGGCCCGAGCTTCCCGCCGACGCGATGGTGTCGATGGCGGAGGACGAGCACGGGCGGGTCGTCGCCGCGAGCCTCTCCCCGGCGACCGGGGAACTCCTCCTCACCCGGCGCAAGCCCGAACCGGTCCTCGCCCTGGAACCCTGGCACCCGGTGTGACCCCGGAAGCTCCTTTCGCCCCCCTCCGCCCCTGCCCGTCCCGTACCCGGGGCGCTGCCCCCGGGCCCCCGCTCCTCAAGCGCCGGCGGGGCTGAATTCTCCTCGTCAACGCCCCGCGATACGACGGTGCCCCGCAAGCCGACTGGCCTGCGGGGCACCGGTGTGACTCAGCGGAGCGTCACGCGGGGACCGAGGCGAGGCCCTGGGCCAGGAAACGCTTGCCGGTGGCTCGCTCGGAGACACCCTCGCGGTCCAGGTACGGCGTGATCCCACCGAGGTGGAACGGCCAGCCGGCACCGGTGATCAGGCAGAGGTCGATGTCCTGCGCCTCGGCGACGACACCCTCGTCGAGCATGAGCCCGATCTCCTGGGCGACGGCGTCCAGGACGCGGTCACGGACCTGCTCCTCGGTCAGGACGACGTCGCCCTGCTGGAGGAGCGCGGCGACCTCGGGGTCCAGCTCCGGCTTGAAGCCGTTCTCGGCGGAGTAGACGTAGAAGCCGCGCTTGCCGGCCTTGACGACCGCCGCGAGGTTCGGGGAGACCGTGAAGCGGTCCGGGAAGGCCCGGTTGAGGGTCTCCGAGACGTGCAGGCCGATCGCGGGACCCACCAGTTCGAGGAGGACGAGAGGAGACATCGGCAGGCCCAGGGGCTCCACCGCCTTCTCCGCGACCGCGACGGGCGTGCCCTCGTCGATGACGTTCTGGATCTCGCCCATGAAGCGGGTGAGGATGCGGTTCACGACGAACGCCGGGGCGTCCTTCACCAGGACCGCGGTCTTCTTCAGCTTCTTGGCGACGGCGAACGCCGTGGCGAGCGAGGCGTCGTCCGTCTGCTCGCCGCGCACGATCTCCAGGAGCGGGAGGATCGCGACCGGGTTGAAGAAGTGGAAGCCCACGACCCGCTCCGGGTTCTTCAGCTTCGACGCCATCTCGCTGACCGACAGCGAGGAGGTGTTGGTGGCGAGGATCGCGTGCGCCGGGGCGACCGCCTCGACCTCCGCGAACACCTGCTGCTTGACGCCGATCTCCTCGAACACGGCCTCGATGATGAAGTCCGCGTCGGAGAAGCCCTCGGCCTTGTCGAGCACACCGGAGACCAGGGCCTTCAGGCGGTTGGCCTTGTCCTGGTTGACGCGGCCCTTGAGGAGCAGCTTGTCGATCTCGGCGTGGACGTAGCCCACGCCCTTGTCGACGCGCTCCTGGTCGATGTCGGTCAGCACGACCGGCACCTCGAGGCGGCGCAGGAACAGCAGCGCCAGCTGCGAGGCCATCAGGCCCGCGCCGACGACGCCGACCTTGGTGACCGGACGCGCGAGGGACTTGTCCGGCGCGCCGGCCGGACGCTTGCCGCGCTTCTGGACCAGGTTGAAGGCGTAGATGCCCGCCCGCAGTTCGCCGCCCATGATCAGGTCGGCGAGCGCGGTGTCCTCGGCGTCGAAGCCCTTCTGCAGGTCCCCGTCCTTGGCCGCGGCGATGATGTCGAGCGCGCGGTAGGCGGCCGGAGCGGCCCCGTGGACCTTGCTGTCGGCGATGGCCCGGCCGCGTGCGACGGCCTGGTCCCAGGCCTCACCGCGGTCGATCGCCGGGCGCTCGATGGCGATGTCGCCCTTGAGGACGGCGGCCGTCCACAGCAGCGACTGCTCCAGGAAGTCCGCGCCCTCGAACAGCGCGTCGGCGATACCGAGGTCGTAGACCTGGCCGCCCTTGAGCTGCTTGTTCTGGTTGAGCGAGTTCTCGATGATCACCGAGACGGCCTTGTCGGCGCCGATCAGGTTCGGCAGGATCGCGCAGCCGCCCCAGCCGGGAACCAGACCGAGGAAGACCTCGGGCAGCGAGAACGCCGGCAGGGCCGCGGAGACGGTCCGGTAGGTGCAGTGCAGACCGACCTCGACGCCACCGCCCATCGCCGCGCCGTTGTAGTAGGCGAAGGTCGGGGCCGCGAGGCCCGACAGACGCTTGAAGACCTCGTGGCCGCCCTTGCCGATGGCGAGCGCGTCCTCGTGCCGCTTGAGCAGCTCGACACCCTTGAGGTCGGCGCCGACCGCGAAGATGAACGGCTTGCCGGTGATACCGACACCGACGATCTCGCCGGCCGCGGCCTCCTTCTCGACCTGGTCGACGGCGGCGTCGAGGTTGGCCAGCGACGCCGGGCCGAAGGTGGTCGGCTTGGTGTGGTCGAAGCCGTTGTCGAGGGTGATGAGCGCGAAGCGCCCGGCACCGAACGGCAGGTCGAGGTGGCGTACGTGCGCGGACGTCACGACCTCGTCGGGGAACAGCTCGGCCGCGCCCTTGAGGAGTTCGGTGGTGCTCACTTGTCGCCTCCGGCGTCCTTGTGGTGCGGGTTCTCCCAGATGACCGTGGCGCCCATGCCGAAGCCGACGCACATGGTCGTGAGGCCGTAGCGGACCTCCGGCTGCTCCTCGAACTGGCGGGCCAGCTGCGTCATCAGACGGACGCCGGAGGAGGCGAGCGGGTGGCCGTAGGCGATGGCGCCGCCGTACTGGTTGACGCGCGCGTCGTCGTCGGCGATGCCGTAGTGCTCCAGGAACGCGAGCACCTGGACGGCGAAGGCCTCGTTGATCTCGAAGAGGTTGATGTCCTCGATGGACAGACCGGCCTTCGCGAGGGCCTTCTCGGTGGCGGGGATCGGGCCGTAGCCCATGACCTCCGGCTCGACGCCCGCGAAGGCGTACGAGACGAGGCGCATCCGCACGGGCAGGTCGTGCTCCCGGGCGAAGTCCTCGGAGGCGATGATCGAGGCGGTCGCGCCGTCGTTCAGACCGGCCGCGTTGCCGGCGGTGACCCGGCCGTGCACGCGGAACGGGGTCTTCAGACCGGAGAGGTTCTCCAGCGTGGTGCCCGGACGCATCGGCTCGTCGGCGGTGACCAGGCCCCAGCCCGTCTCACCGACCTCCGCGTTGGTGTTGCGCACCGAGACCGGCACCAGGTCCTGCTGGATCTTGCCGTTGGCGTACGCCTTGGCGGCCTTCTCCTGCGAGCGCACGGCGTACTCGTCGGCGCGCCGCTTGGTGATCGTGGGGTAGCGGTCGTGCAGGTTCTCGGCGGTCATGCCCATGAACAGGGCGGACTCGTCGACCAGCTTCTCGCTGACGAACCGGGGGTTCGGGTCCACGCCCTCGCCCATGGGGTGACGGCCCATGTGCTCGACACCGCCGGCGATGACGGCGTCGTACGCGCCGAAGGCGATGGAGCCCGCGGTGCTGGTGACGGCGGTCAGCGCGCCCGCGCACATGCGGTCGATGGAGTAGCCGGGGACCGACTGGGGCAGCCCGGCGAGGATGCCGGCCGTGCGCCCCAGGGTCAGACCCTGGTCGCCGATCTGCGTGGTCGCGGCGATGGCGACCTCGTCGATCTTCTGGGGGTCAAGACCGGGGTTGCGGCGCAGCAGCTCCCGGATGGCCTTCACGACGAGGTCGTCGGCGCGGGTCTCGTGGTAGATGCCCTTCGGGCCCGCCTTGCCGAACGGGGTGCGGACGCCGTCGACGAAGACGACGTCCCTGACGGTACGAGGCACGATGGCTCTCCTCCAGATGCGGGATGGCACTGCTGCGCGGGCACACGCCTGAGCGTGCGCTCAGCACCCATGCTACTTACGAGTAACCATCGTGCCCAGTCCCGCGGCCGGGAGCGGTGAAGGTCACATCCGTAAGGCGCACGAAGGGATTCGCGGGCGGACCCGCGTGTGCCCCGGCCCGGTTCGCGGATCTTGGCGTGATCTCGACGTTCCGGCCCGGCGTCCTGAGCCCGTTCGGCGTAGTCCCGGCCGTCACAGGCGTCGCAGCGCGTCCCTTCAGGGGGTGTCCAAGGGCCCCTGCGGGGCCTCTAGTCAGCCTTCAGGGACAGCGCGGTCACCAGGACGGGCGTGACCAGCTCGACCTGCCAGGGCCGCGCCCCGTACCCGGTGAGGGCCGCGCCGACGGACTCGGCGTCCGGGGTCGCGGGCGGCTCCCAGCACACCCGCCGCACGGTGTCCGGGGTGATCAGGTTCTCCTGGGGCATGTTCAGCTGCTCGGCCAGGGCCGACACGGCGGCCCGCGCGGCGGAGAGCCGGGCGGCGGCGGCCGGGTCCTTGTCGGCCCACGCGCGCGGCGGCGGCGGACCGGTCACCGGCTGCCCGGGCTGCGGCAGCTCGGCGTCCGGCAGCTCCCTTGCGCGGTCGACCGCGGCCTGCCACTGGTCCAGCTGGCGCCGTCCCATGCGGTGTCCGAAGCCGTTCAGCGCGGACAGCGCGTGCACGTTGGCCGGCAGGCCCAGCGCGGCCTCGACGATGGCCGCGTCCCCGAGCACCTTGCCCGGCGAGATGTCCCGGCGCTGCGCCACCCGGTCCCGGGTCTCCCACAGTTCGCGTACGACGGCCATCTGCCGGCGGCGGCGGACCTTGTGCATCCCGGACGTACGGCGCCAGGGGTCCTTGCGGGGCGGGGCGGGCTCGGCCGCGGCGATGGCGTCGAACTCCTGGCGGGCCCAGTCCAGCTTGCCCTGCCGGTCGAGCTCCTTCTCCAGGGCGTCGCGCAGGTCGACGAGGAGTTCCACGTCGAGCGCGGCGTAGCGCAGCCAGGGCTCGGGCAGCGGGCGGGTGGACCAGTCGACGGCGGAGTGGCCCTTCTCCAGGACGAAGCCGAGGACGCTCTCGACCATGGCGCCGAGGCCCACGCGGGGGAACCCGGCCAGGCGGCCGGCCAGCTCGGTGTCGAAGAGGCTGGTGGGGATCATGCCTATCTCGCGGAGACAGGGCAGGTCCTGGGTCGCGGCGTGCAGCACCCACTCGGCGCCGGAGATCGCCTCGCCGAGACCCGACAGGTCGGGACAGGCGACGGGGTCGATCAGCGCGCTGCCCGCGCCCTCGCGGCGCAGCTGCACGAGATAGGCACGCTGGCCGTATCGGTACCCGGACGCGCGTTCGGCGTCGACGGCCACCGGGCCGGTGCCCGCGGCGAAGGCCGCGATCACCTCGGCGAGGGCGGCGTCGTCGGCGATCACCGGCGGAATGCCCTCGCGGGGCTCGAGCAAGGGGATCGGCGCCGATTCGACGTCGTCCGGAGGGCCGCCTCCGGTGGTTCGCAGTGAGCTGTCTGCTGCGGTCTCTTGGGCGTCGGTCACCTGTCAAGGGTATCCGGGTATGGACAACGCCCGTCGACGGAACGTTCCGTCGACGGGCGTCTGAGGGTCGTAAACCAGTCAGCTCGGTGAAAGATCCGGTTCACGCACGGGGGGAGGAGGCCGGGTGGGGGAGTGGGGAGCGGTGCGGGGGAGGGTCAGTGGATGATGCCGGTCCGCAGCGCGACCGCGACCATCCCGGCGCGGTCGCCCGTGCCGAGCTTGCGGGCGATACGGGCGAGGTGGCTCTTGACGGTCAGCGCGGACAGACCCATGGAGACGCCGATGGCCTTGTTCGACTGGCCCTCCGCGACCAGGCGCAGGACCTCGACCTCTCGGCCGGACAGTTCGCGGTAGCCGCCCGGGTGGCTCGGGGAACCCGGGGGGCGGCGGTGCATACGGGCGGCGGCCGAGCCGATGGGCGCGGCGCCGGGCCGGGTGGGGAGCCCGACGTTCGTACGGGTACCGGTGACGACATAGCCCTTGACGCCGCCCGCGAGGGCGTTGCGCACGGCGCCGATGTCGTCGGCGGCGGAGAGGGCGAGGCCGTTGGGCCAGCCCGCGGCTCGGGTTTCGGACAGAAGGGTGAGGCCGGAACCATCCGGCAGGTGGACATCGGCGACGCAGATGTCGCGCGGGTTGCCGATGCGGGGACGTGCCTCCGCGACGGACGACGCCTCGATGACGTCGCGCACTCCGAGCGCCCACAGATGGCGGGTGACGGTGGAGCGGACCCGGGGGTCGGCCACGACCACCATGGCGGTCGGCTTGTTCGGGCGGTAGGCGACCAGGCTTGCGGGCTGCTCGAGGAGAACGGACACCAGGCCTCCTGGGGGTGCGGGGACGGGGACCGGCTCTGGGGGGCGAGCCAGGACGAACCGTGCTTTCAAGGTCACAGACGTCTTCGGCATCAAACCCGTCGACCTTTAGAGAATGATCACGATGTGGTGAGTAACAATCCGTGCAATTCGGACACGCGATCGATCATCCGAAGATCGAACCGAGTCGCTCCACGTCGATACGCGGCCGAAAGTGGTCGTATCGACAAAGAAACCGGCAAGCGGGTGAAGGCCGGAGGTCAAACGGGTCAGGACATGAGAAAGGCGCGCGTCGCGACGCGCGCCTTTCTCGGAGAGTCGGAGAGCGGGATCAGCGGGACTGCGGCCCCCGGCGCTGCGGCAGGGTGACCACCGAGGCGTCGCCCGGGGGCAACGGCGGCAGACCGGCGATCTGGCACAGCAGGTCGCACCAGCCCGCGAGGTGCGCGGCGGTGTCCGGAACGCCGCCGAGGCCCTCCCGCGGCGTCCAGGACGCCCGGATCTCGATCTGTGAGGCGGCAGGACGCTCCGAGAGCCCGCCGAAGTAGTGGGAGCTCGCGCGCGTGACGGTGCCGCTCGGTTCGCCGTACGACAGTCCGCGGGCCTGGAGCGCGCCCGTCAGCCACGACCAGCAGACCTCGGGGAGGAGCGGGTCCGCGGCCATCTCGGGTTCCAGCTCCGCGCGGACCAGGGTCACCAGGCGGAAGGAGCCCTGCCAGGCGTCGTGCCCGGCCGGATCGTGCAGCAGGACGAGCCGGCCGTCGGCCAGATCCTCGTCGTCGGCGACGACCGCGGCCTCCAGCGCGTAGGCGTAAGGAGCCAGTCGCTGCGGTGGTCGCGTCGGGTCGATCTCGATGTCCGGCCGCAGTCGCGCGGCCCTCAGTGCGTCGACGGCCGCCCGGAAGGGCAACGGGGCCGTCTCCACCGCATTCCTGTCCTCCTCCTTCGCGTCGTCCATTCCGCCAGCGCCGTCCGACAGTCGTCCCTGAGCCGCAGCCATGCGGGGAAGATTAAGGGGAACGGAGCCCGCGTGCAGGGAGAGACACCCGTGCGTGGGACCCCTGTCCGGATCGCGCCGCGCGAACACCGCTTTCCGGGCAGCTCCCGCGAGGGGCCGCGGCGCCCGCGGGGGGCCGCCGGAGCCCGGGACCGGGCGGTCCGTGTGGCGTGGGAGACTTTCCGTCGTGAGCGCCAACCACAGCCCCGCCGGGCAGCAGCCGACAGCCACGTACGAGTCCGCCTTCCTCAAGGCGTGCAGGCGCGAGCCCGTGCCGCACACGCCCGTGTGGTTCATGCGGCAGGCCGGTCGCTCACTGCCCGAGTACCTCAAGGTGCGCGAGGGCATCCCCATGCTGGAGTCCTGCATGCGGCCCGAGCTGGTCGCCGAGATCACGCTCCAGCCGGTCCGCCGGCACGGCGTGGACGCCGCGATCTACTTCAGCGACATCGTCGTCCCGCTGAAGGCCATCGGTCTCGACCTGGACATCAAGCCGGGCGTCGGCCCCGTCGTGCAGAACCCGATCCGCACCCGCGCCGACCTGGCCCAGCTGCGCGATCTGACCCCCGAGGACGTCTGGTACGTCACGGAGGCGATGCAGATCCTGACGGCCGAGCTCGGCGAGACCCCGCTCATCGGATTCGCGGGCGCGCCCTTCACCCTCGCGAGTTACCTCGTCGAGGGCGGACCGTCGAAGAACCACGAGCACACCAAGGCGCTCATGTACGGCGACCCGCAGCTGTGGGCCGACCTGCTCGACCGACTCGCCGAGATCACCGCCGCCTTCCTGAAGGTACAGATCGAGGCGGGCGCGAGCGCCGTCCAGCTGTTCGACTCCTGGGTCGGCGCCCTCGCCCCCGCCGACTACCGCCGCTCGATCCTCCCCGCGTCCACGAAGGTCTTCGACGCGGTCGCCGGGTACGGCGTCCCGCGCATCCACTTCGGCGTCGGCACCGGCGAACTGCTCGGCCTCATGGGCGAGGCCGGCGCGGACGTGGTGGGCGTCGACTGGCGTGTCCCGCTCGACGAGGCCGCCCGCCGTGTCGGCCCCGGCAAGGCGCTCCAGGGCAACCTCGACCCGGCCGTGCTGTTCGCACCGACCGCGGCCGTGGAGGCCAAGACCCGCGAGGTGCTGGAGGCCGCCGCCGGTCTGGAGGGCCACGTCTTCAACCTCGGCCACGGCGTCCTGCCCTCGATGGACCCGGACTCCCTGACCCGCCTGGTGGAGTACGTCCACACCCGGACGGCGCGCTAGCCCGGCGGCCGTGCGGCCGCCGGCTCACCAGCTGTGCCGCGCCTGTCTGCCGAAGAGCAGGCGGCGCGGTTCCGGCGGTGGTGGGGTGCCGGGGCGCAGCGGCCAGGCCAGCAGCATGCCCGCGAGGAATCCCACGACGTGCGCGGCGTAGGCGACGGTGCCCGCGTCCGGCACGGCCGCTCCGGACGAGTACGCGGCCTGGAGCACGAACCAGAAGCCCAGGACCATCCAGGCGGGCAGCCGGAGCGGCAGGAACACCAGGAACGGCACCAGCACCCAGACTCTCGCCTTCGGAAACAGCACCAGGTAGGCGCCGAGGACTCCCGCGATCGCTCCCGAGGCGCCGATCAGCGGGTCCCCCGAGTCCTCGTTGACCAGCGCGAAGCCGTAGGCCGCCGCGAAGCCGCACGCCCCGTAGAACAGCGTGAACCGGACGTGGCCGAGGCGGTCCTCGATGTTGTTGCCGAAGATCAGCAGGAAGAGCATGTTGCCCAGCAGGTGCAGCCAGCTCCCGTGCAGGAACATCGCCGTGAGCACCGACAGCGGGGGCGACTTGTCGTAGTCCGGCGGGCCCGTCACGCAGCCGGCGCCGTGCGGCCCGACACCGACGTCGCCGGTCGGCACCAGGCGCGCCATCCGATGGTGGATCAGTTCCTGCGGCACCGCCGCGTACTGGTCCATGAACGCGTGCAGGTGGCACAGCTGCGACAGGGCGCTGTCACCCGCCGCGGATCCGGCCAGACCGGGTGTGTAGAGGAACACGATGACATTGGCGGCGATCAGTGCGTACGTCACATAGGGCGTGCGCCGCGCCGGGTTCACGTCATGGACGGGAATGACCACAAGGAAGTACTGCCCGCGATGTACGGGGCGAATCCGCGGGTCACCGAGCCCCAGGGCCCGTGCGCCCGACCGGAGTTCACCGCGTCGTCCCACTGAACACACCCGCCCCGTCAGCCGTATGTGTCCTCAACCGCCCCCGCCGTGACGGACGTTCCGGCGTGGGTTCGACGCGACGACGTGATGACGTGAGGACACAGGCGATGAACGACCGAGTTACTCCTCCGATGCAGGCCCTGCCCGACGGCGAGGCGGAGATCGCCCTGGTGGTGCACCTCCCCTGGGAGGACGTCGCGGCGCTCGGCCAGGAGGCCGGACGGCTCGCGGCCCGGATGCAGCGTCCGGTGACCCTGGACGAGGCCGTCAGCCACCGCCTGCGGTCCACGCGGTCGGCGGCGCACGCCAAGCCCGCCCAGGCGCCGCCCGCGGTCACCGCGCCCGCCTCCGTCTCGTCGCTGCCCGCCCGGCCGCCGGGGGAGCAGGCCCGCCAGGCGATAGACCGCATCAACGGATCGGCGGGCCACGAGTCCGCCTGACGGCCGGGCGACACCGGTCGGCTTGCGGTACGCGGTGGGGCGGTCGGCGTGGGGGAGCGGTGCGCGCCGTTACGAGGCGCCGGCCCGCACCTTCGCCATCGCCTTGCGGGCCGCCACCAGGACGGGGTCCCAGACGGGCGAGAACGGCGGCGCGTAGCCGAGGTCGAGGGTCGTCATCCGTTCCACCGTCATGCCCGCGGTCAGCGCCACCGCCGCGACGTCCACGCGCTTCGCCGCGCCCTCGCGGCCGACGATCTGCACGCCGAGCAGCCGTCCGGTGCGCCGCTCCGCGAGCATCTTCACCGTCATGGCCTCGGCCCCCGGGTAGTAGCCCGCGCGGCTCGTCGACTCGACGGTGACGGCCTCGAACCGCAGGCCCGCCCGGTGCGCGTCCTTCTCGCGCAGGCCGGTGCGGGCGATCTCCAGGTCGCACACCTTGCTCACCGCCGTACCGACGACCCCGGGGAACGTGGCGTACCCGCCGCCCACGTTGGTGCCGATCACCTGGCCGTGCTTGTTCGCGTGCGTGCCCAGCGCGATGTGCCGCTCACTCCCCGAGACCAGGTCCAGCACCTCGACGCAGTCGCCGCCGGCCCAGATGTTCTCCTGCCCGCGCACCCGCATCGCCAGGTCGGTGAGCAGGCCGCCGTGGTCGCCCACGGGCAGCCCCGCCGCCCGCGCCAGCGCCGTCTCGGGGCGTACGCCGATGCCGAGCACGACCACGTCCGCCGGGTACTCGGCGTCGTCCGTGACGACCGCGCGGACCCTGCCGTCGTCACCCGTGAGCACCTTGGTGACCTCGGCGTCGTCGACCATCGTGATGCCGAGGCCCTCCATGGCCGTGTGCACCAGGCGGCCCATGTCCGGGTCGAGCGTGGACATCGGCTCCTTGCCGCGGTTGACGACCGTCACCTCGTACCCGCGGTTGATGAGCGCCTCGGCCATCTCCACGCCGATGTAGCCCGCGCCGACGACCACGGCACGGCGGCCCTCCGTCCGCTCCAGCGTGTCGAGCAGGGCCTGTCCGTCGTCCAGGGTCTGCACGCCGTGCACCCCCGGCGCGTCGATGCCCGGCAGCTCGGGCCGCACGGGCCGCGCCCCGGTCGCGATCACGAGCTTGTCGTACGACGTCCACGCCTCGGTCCCGGTGTCCAGCTCACGGGAGCGCACCCGGGCGCCCGCGACGTCGATCTCCGTGACCTCCGTGCGCATCCGCAGGTCGATGTCGCGTTCCCGGTGCTCCTCGGGGGTCCGCGCCACCAGCCGGTCACGGTCCGGCACGTCGCCGCCCACCCAGTACGGGATGCCGCACGCCGAGTACGACGCGAAGTGGCCCCGCTCGAAGGCGACGATCTCCAGCTCGTCCGGCCCGCGCAGCCGGCGCGCCTGTGACGCGGCGGACATGCCCGCCGCGTCACCGCCGATCACGACCAGTCGTTCCAGGGCCCCACCACTACCGCTCGTTCGGCTCATGCTCATACGAACACGCTACGGGGGCCCGGCATTTCAGTCCTGCTCACCACCGTCCTCGGCCCTGCCACCGGCCGGCGGACCGGCCTTCGGAGCCGCGGTCCCCGAAGCGGTGCCCGGCGACGGGCGCGACGCCGGGACGGCGGCCGGTCCCGACACCGTGGCCCGTCCCGACGCCGTGGCCGCGGCCCGCCGGGGGCGCAGCCGGGGCCGCACCACGAACAGCCACACCACGGCGATCAGCGCGACGCCCGCCGCGAACGGAAGGACCGCCCCGATCGCGAGAGCCAGCCAGCGGATCATGGTGACCAGCACGTTC
Source organism: Streptomyces sp. NPDC048643 (assembly GCF_040650615.1). Classification (NCBI taxonomy): domain Bacteria; kingdom Bacillati; phylum Actinomycetota; class Actinomycetes; order Kitasatosporales; family Streptomycetaceae; genus Streptomyces; species Streptomyces sp. NPDC048643. Next base: position 18,286 of record NZ_JBEZHO010000043.1, on the reverse strand, counting down.
CAGCCGCCCGCGAGCGCGTCCAGGAACCCCGGGTCGTCGTCCTTCTTCTCGGCGTGCCGCACCGCCGTCTGGGACAGCGACAGCGTGATCGTCGCCAGACTCGTACGGTCCTTCAACGAGGCCTGGCGGGCGAGCAGCGACTCCAGGTCGGCCTCGCGGCCGCTCAACTCCCCTTCCAGGGTGACCACATCGCTGAGCTTGGTCGCCTTGTCCATCAGCTCGCGGACCCGGGCCACGCTCGCGCGCTGCGAGGCGATGCGACTCTGCACGTCCACGACCTGGTCGGTGACGTCCTGCGCCTTGGCCGTCCGCTCCAGGACCTTCCCGGTCCCCTCCAGGTCGGCGAGCACCTCGTCGTACCGCTCGGTGGGCACCCGCAGGACGACGTGGGTGCGTTCGCGACCCTCGCCGTCACGCGTGGTCGTCTCGTTGCCGACGTAGCCCCCGGCGCTCTCGACGGTGGTCCGGGCGTCGTCCAGGGCCTCGGGAACGTCCTTGACCCGAACCGTCAGCGAGGCGGTGCGGATGATGCTGTTCGCGGACAGCTTCGGCGGGGCGGTGGCCTTGCGGCCGGTCGCGCTGGCGCTGCCCGCGGCGCCCGAGTCCGCCTTCTGCGCGTTCGCGCCCCCGCCCTCCGCTGCCGACTTGCTGTCGGACGAGCTGTCGCCGGCACCGCACCCCGTCAGCGCGAGCGCGGTGACGAGGAGCACCCCGGCCAGAACACGCAACGGCCGGGACGGGCGTGACGGGAGAGCACGATGCGGGGACGGTTCCGGCGACGCGGATCCTGCCGGACGTGCTGACGAATGTGTGCGCATGGCCTACCCCCGGGACGGTGACTGACTGACGCTCCTTCGACGCCCGGCCGGCGCGGGACGTTGGCCGGATCCGGTCCCGATGCGGTCACGGTCCGGACTCGCACCGGACACCGGGCTCCCCGGCCGAGGTGCCGACAGGGTCTGAGAAGGTGGAGACATGCGCGAAGAGGACGTTCGTACGGGTTCGGGACACGTCGTGGTCGTCGGTGGCGGCATCGCCGGGCTGGCCGCAGCCCACCGCCTGCTGGGGCGCGGGTTCCGCGTCACCGTTCTGGAGGCGTCGGACCGCCTCGGCGGCAAGCTGCTGACCGGCGAGATCGCCGGCGCGCGCGTGGACCTCGGCGCCGAGTCGATGCTGGCGCGCCGCCCCGAGGCCGTGGCCCTCGCCCGCGAGACCGGCCTCGGCGACCTCCTCCAGCCGCCCGCCACCGCCTCGGCCTCGCTGTGGAACCGGGGCGTCCTGCGCCCCATGCCCAAGGGGCACGTCATGGGCGTCCCCGGCAGCGCCTCCGCCCTCGCGGGCGTCCTCTCCGAAGAGGGCCTGCGCCGCGTCGAGCGCGACGCCGACCTCCCACGCACCGAGGTCGGCGACGACATCGCGGTGGGCGAGTACGTGGCGGCCCGCATGGGCCGCGAGGTCGTCGACCGCCTCGTCGAACCCCTCCTCGGCGGGGTGTACGCGGGCGACGCCTACCGCATCTCCCTGCGCCTCGCCGTCCCCCAGCTGTACGCCGCCGCCCGCACCCACACCTCCCTCACGGAAGCGGTCCGCGAGATCCAGGCCAAGGCCGCCGCCGCGCAGCAGAACGGCCCGGTGTTCATGGGCATCGACGGCGGTGTGGGCCGACTGCCCCTCGCCGTCGCCGAGTCGGTGACCGCACACGGCGGCGAGATCCTCACCGGGACCCCGGTCACCGAACTGCGCAGGACGAACCCCGCAGGCCCCGCGTCCGGCGAGCGGCCCGGGTCCGCCTGGCGGATCGTCGCGGGCGGCCGGGTCCTGCACGCCGACGCGGTCGTCCTCGCCGTGCCCGCACCGGCCGCCGCCGCGCTGCTGCGCGCCGAGGCACCCGCCGCCGCGACCGAACTGGCCGCCGTCGAGTACGCGTCGATGGCCCTCGTGACGCTCGCCTACCGCAGCGCCGACACCGCCCTCCCCGAGGGCAGCGGATTCCTCGTCCCGCCGGTCGACGGGCACACCATCAAGGCCTCGACGTTCGCCTCCCGCAAGTGGGGCTGGATCGCCGAGCGGAACCCGGGCCTGACGGTGCTGCGCACGTCCGTCGGGCGGTACGGCGAGACGGAGGTGCTCGGCCGCCCCGACGACGACCTCGTCCGGGTGTCCCGGCACGACCTGAGGGAGGCCACCGGCCTCGACGCCGAGCCGGTGGAGACCCGGGTGACGCGCTGGGACGACGGACTGCCCCAGTACCCGGTGGGCCACCACGCGCGCGTGGTCCGCGTCCGCGAACACGTCGGCAGGCTGCCGGGCCTCGCCGTCTGCGGGGCCGCCTACGACGGGGTCGGCATCCCCGCCTGCATCGCCTCCGCGTACGCCGCCGTGGACGGACTCGGCGGCGACTTCGGCGGCCTGGACACGTTGCGGGCCGACCCGGTGCAGAGCCTGCACGGCGGAGCGGGAGAATAGCCCCATGAGTGACGACGCCCCCACCACCGAGTCCGGCAGGGTCCCGAACAAGGGCAAGCTGGCCAAGGACCTCAACGAGGCCATCCGCTACACCCTGTGGTCCGTCTTCCGGCTGAAGGACGTACTGCCGGAGGACCGCGCCGGTTACGCCGACGAGGTCCAGGAGCTGTTCGACCAGCTCGCCGCGAAGGACGTCACCGTCCGCGGCACCTACGACGTGTCGGGGCTGCGGGCCGACGCCGACCTCATGATCTGGTGGCACGCCGAGACCAGCGACCAGCTCCAGGAGGCGTACAACCTCTTCCGGCGCACCCGCCTCGGCCGCGCCCTGGAGCCGGTCTGGTCGAACATGGCGCTGCACCGGCCCGCCGAGTTCAACCGCTCGCACATCCCGGCGTTCCTCGCCGACGAGTCGCCCCGCGACTACGTGAGCGTCTACCCCTTCGTGCGCTCCTACGACTGGTACCTGCTCGCCGACGAGGACCGCCGCCGGATGCTCGCCGACCACGGCAAGATGGCCCGCGGCTACCCGGACGTGCGCGCCAACACGGTCGCCTCGTTCTCCCTCGGCGACTACGAGTGGATCCTCGCGTTCGAGGCCGACGAGCTGTACCGCATCGTCGACCTGATGCGTCATCTGCGTGCCTCCGAGGCCCGGATGCACGTGCGCGAGGAGGTCCCGTTCTACACGGGCCGCCGCAAGGACGTCGCCGAACTGGTGGCCGGCCTCGCCTGACCGGCACGACACGACGGCGGGCGCCCCTTCCAAGGGGCACCCGCCGTCGTCATGTCACCGAGCCGTCCGTCAGGGCGCCTGCCCGACGCTCTTCGCGGCCGGCTCCGCCCGGTCCGAGTCCTCGGGCGCCGCAGCCGCGCCCTTCGCGCCCTCGGCGCCGCGCTCACCGTCGGGCGCCTGCGCCGTGGGCTCCTTGTGCGGCGCGCATCCGGCGTTCCGCTCGGGGAGCCGCCCCTCCAGCAGGTAGGCGTCCAGATAGCCGTTGACGCACTTGTTGGGGCCGCCGCCGATCCCGTGGGTCCCGGCGCCGTTCTCCGTCACCAGCACCGAACCCCACAGCCTCCTGTGCAACTCCTTGGCCCCGTCGTACGGCGTCGCCGCGTCCCGCTCGGCCGCCAGGATCAGCGTCGGCGGCAACTGCCCGGGCAGCGTGCGCACGTCGAGCGGCTTCTGCCGCGGCACCGGCCAGTACGCGCACGGCAGGTTCATCCACACGTTGTCCCAGGTCTCGAACGGCGCCACCCGTGCGAGCCGCGTGTTGTCGCGGTCCCAGGTGCGCCAGTCGGTCGGCCAGGACGCGTCGTTGCACTCCACGGCCGTGTAGACCGCGCTGCCGTTCTCCTGCTCGGCCGCCGCCTCCGGATGCGGCCCCGCGATCTGCACCAGCGGCTTCGGGTCACCCTTCAGGTAGGCGGACAGCGCCAGGGCGCGCTGCGGCCAGTAGTCGTCGTAGTACCCGGCCTGGAGGAACGCGCCCTGCAGCTGCGCCGGCCCCACCTTGCCTCCCGCGGGTTTCGCGGCGAGCCGGGCCTGTGCCTTCTCGTAGGAGTGCAGCACCTCCTCGGGCGTGCCGCCGAGGCCGTACACGTCGTCATGGCGCGCGATCCAGGTACGGAAGTCCGTCCAACGGCCCTCGAACGCGGCCGACTGGTCGAGGTTGTTGCGGTACCAGATCTGCTCGGGGTCCGGGTTCACCGCCGAGTCGAAGACCATCCGGCGCACGTGCGAGGGGAACAGGGTCGCGTACAGGGCACCGAAGTACGTCCCGTACGACGCGCCCATGAACGTCAGCTTCCGCTCGCCGAGTCCGGCGCGCAGCACGTCCAGGTCACGGGCGTTGTTCAGCGACGTGAAGTGGCGCAGGCCCGCCCCGGAACGCTGCGCGCAGCCACGGGCGTACGCCTTCGCCTCCGCGATCCGTTCCTTCTTGTACGACTCGGAGGGGAACGTCGGGGACTGCGAGGGCGCCTTCTGGAACCGCTTCGGGTCCTGGCAGGACAGCGGCGCGGAACGGTCGACGCCGCGCGGCGCGTAGCCCACGAGGTCGTAGGCGGCGCCGATCGGTTTCCACTCGGGGAGGAAGCCGATCAGCGGGAAGTACATGCCGGAGGCGCCGGGCCCACCGGGGTTGTAGACGAGGGCGCCCTGACGGGGGACCTTGCGTTTCGGGTTCCGCGCGTCCTTGCCGGTGGCCTTGACGCGGCTGACGGTCAGTTTGATCCGCTTGCCGTCGGGGTGCGCGTAGTCGAGGGGCACGGTCACCGTGCCGCACTGGAGGTTGCCGGGCAGCTGCTCGACCTTGGGGCACGCGCCGAAGCGGATGCCGGCGGCCGCGGCGCGCCGGGCGGCGACGACGGTGCCGCGCGCCTCGGCCGATGCCGAACCGGTCCCGTCCGGCCAGGCGGTGGTGCCGCCGGCCGGGGCGGCGACGAGGGCCGTCAGGAGCAGGGACCCCGCGGTTCCGTGGAGGACGGCAGCTCTCATCGCGAATCCCTTCGGCGCACGGCAGCGACAGAAGGATGGTTCGTTCGACCGTCGGCGATGTAAAGCACCGGCCGTCGGTGTCGGCCGCAATGACCCCGATGCGCCCCCCGGGGCGCCCCTCAGCCCCCGCGTGAGCCCCCGCCGTCAGCCGCTGTGGCCGGCGCCGCGGTCCCGGTGGGCGAGCGCCGCGCGCACGTCCGGTTCGCCGATCGCCCGGACACCGCGCACGGCGACCGAGGTGAGATACGTACGGTCGTCACCCGACGCGTCGGAGTGCCGGGCCAGGGTGCCGAGCAGCCGCTGACCGGCGGGAGAGGCCCAGCGCGTGTACGGGTGCACCTCGATACGGGCGATCGCGAGACAGCTCAGGGTCAGAACCAGCGGGAGGGCGAACCAGACGGCCACCGGGACGCCGCTCCCGCTGGTCCTGGCCGGCAGCAACAGGGCCGCGACGGCCAGCGCGAGGACCGCCGCCGAGGCGGCCTGGACCTGGCGGACGGCGCCCGCCACCGTGCTGCGGGCCCCATCGGGCACGGCGAGCCCCGCCGCGACCAGACGGTCCGCGAGCCGGTGCACCGAGTCCGCGGCGGCCGTGGCCGCCCGCACCGGAGCTATCCGGGACTGGCCCTCCGGGCCGATCGCCCCGAGCACCGAGCGCTCCATGTCGTCCCGCCCGCGCGGGTCCACCACCGTCGCCCAGCCGGTGTGCGCGAGCAGCAGCCGGCGTTGGCGGGCCATCGACACCAGGGTCAGGTCGGCCACCCGCGCCGGGCCGCCCGACAGGAACGCCGCCTCGTACAGCGTCAGGTCGTGCCCGTGCGCCTCACGGGTGTCGACCGTCGCGGCGCGCACGGCGGCCAGGCACAGCCGCGTGCACGATATGCCGGCCGCGGCCCAGGCCAGCAGCAGGAGAAGGACCCAGAACATGGCGTGTTTCTATGCGAAGTGCGGGGCGGACGCCATGCCTTATTCACCATGTGGACGGAGCGTTGTGGGTCTGTGACGTTCCGCTCGGCCCGGTGAGGGGTGGGCCGACGACGTGTGGACCGGTGTCGTACGGACCGGGGTGCCGTCAGGGAATCGACGTCGGCCTGGGGCGGGTCGCGGGCGGCGGGAGGGGATATCCCGAGGACGGTGTCACCGGGACCGGCGACTGCGGGGCCTCGGTCGGACCGGGCGGCGCGGGGGAGCTGGTGAGCGGCGGCGGACTCGCGGTCGCGGCGTCCTCGGCCAGTGCGTCGAAGTCGACGTAACCGGTCGCCTCCAGCACCTTGATGTGGTCGAGCACGGTGGTGTTCGCGTCGTCGGCGAGATCGCGGACCAGGGAGTTGCGGGTGTTCGCGCGGACCTGCGCGACGACGGCGAAGACCTTGCCGTGCGCCGTGCGCAGGATGTTCGCGAAGTCCCGGTCGTACTCGGTGCCGTGGGCCGCGCTCAGGGTGGCCAGCCAGCCGCGCTGCTGCGGGTTCGGCTGGTTGGGCAGCTCCAGGCCGAGGCGGGCCGCGACATTGCGGACGCGCGCGTCGAGGAACGTGTGCCCCTCGATGAGGTGCTCGCCCGCCGTCCGTACGGCCTGGGTGGTGCCGCGCTCCTGGGCCTGCTGACCCGCGGGCAGCTCCCAGAGCCCGGCCAGCCGGACCTTGGTGACGAACTCGCGGTCCAGGGCCGACAGCGGTCCGTACCGCGTCGACACGGACTGCGCGTTCAGGGTGTCGAGGCCGGTGCCGGAGCGGTCCGCGTACGACCAGATCGGAAAGGCCAGGGCGGCCAGGGTCGCCAGGAGGGCGGTGATGATGAGCCCTGTTCCACTGACCAATCCGGTGCGGTTGATGGATCGCATGGTGCCTCCTGTTGCGGCACCGCACGCTAATGCGCTTCGCGTGCGGGTTGGCATGCTACTGCGGGGTCTACGCCAACTGCCGTACAGGAAAATGGGGTTGCGCGGAGGGTGGAAGGCGCCGGTTGCGGTGGTTCGTGCCTACGTCAGACCGCACGGAACCCACCGGAAACGGACGCGCACATCACCTTCACAGGGAGCGGTGTTAGTCCGGGCACACTCCGCGGACGCCTCGTGTCGCGCGTGCGTGGCCGAGGCGGCGCGGTGAGGCCGGGGACGGTCCGGAGCCCCGGCCGTCGCGGGGCGCGTCCACACCCCGCGACCCGTCCGTCAGCGGCCCAGCAGCACCCTGCGGGTGGCGCGGGCGAGCCGCGCTCCAGGGCGCCGGGACAGCGGGGCCGGCCCCGATCGCTCCAGCCACCACTCGCGCAGCAGCCGGGTCTCCGCGCTCTCCGGGAGCCCCGCGAGCAGCAGGTGCTCGGCGAAGTCCAGCGCGTCGCGCCGGTACCCGCCGGTCATCGGGTGGCCCTGCGCGTACGCCAGGAACGCCGGCCGGTACACCTCCGCGAGGATCTCCGGCAGCTCGGGGGCGACCTTGGCGACCACGTCCGCACGCTTGGCGGCGAGGGCGCGCGCCTGCACCCCGAGCCGGACCCGGTCGAAGCCCTCGGGCGCGGGGGTCCCCGCGACCAGCGCCGACAGCAGGGCGGTCTGCGCGAGCGCCAGCCGCTGCCGGGCGGCGTCCTCGGCCCCGGACGCCGGCTCCGCCCGTACCGCGGCACCGGGCTCCGAGCGTCCGGCGGCCCCGGCGTCCGGCTCCACGCCGTTACCGGTGATCGCCTTCGGCGCGCTCGGCGCGTACGTCACGCCTCCTCGCGTGCCCGCCCCGACGGTGGCCCGCGCCCGCGCCCTCGTCACCGTGCGCCGGATCGCCGCCAGTTCCCGCTCCAGTTCGGCGGGCTCGGGGAAGTTCTCGTCCCGTTCGAGGAGGACCCCGGGCGGGGCGACCCGGGACGCGAGGTCGGCGAGGATGCCGAGAACGGGCTCGGGGACGGGGTGGGCGTGACTGTCGTGCCAGACGCCGTCACGTTCGAAGCCCCCGGCGACGTGGACGTAGGCGATGGCCTCGACGGGGAGTTCGTCGAGTGCCCTGGCCGGGTCCTCGCCGCGGTTGACGTGGTTGGTGTGCAGGTTGGCGACGTCGATGAGCAGATGGACCCCGGTGCGGTCGGCCAGGTCGTAGAGGAACTGCCCCTCGGTCATCTCCTCGCCGGGCCAGGAGATCAGCGCGGCGATGTTCTCCACGGCGAGCGGCACGGGCAGCGCGGCCTGCGCGGCGCGGACGTTCGCGCACAGGACGTCCAGCGCGTCCCGGGTCCGCGGCACCGGCAGCAGGTGCCCGGCTTCCAGGAGCGGCGAGGCGGTGAGTGGTCCGCCCGCCCGGACGAACGCGATGTGCTCCGTGACGAGCGGCGAACCCAGTGCCTCGGCCCGCTCGGCGAGTGCGGTGAGCCGGGACTCGTCGGGACGGTCGGCGCCGCCGAGGCCCAGCGAGACGCCGTGCGGCACCACCGTGACACCCCGCTCACGCAGCCGCAGCAGCGACTCGGGGACGTGGCCCGGGCACACGTTCTCCGCCACGGCCTCGACCCAGTCGATGCCGGGCATGCGCTCCACGGCCTCGGCGATCTCCGGCCGCCATCCGATTCCCGTTCCCAGCCGCCTCAGCTGCTGCATGTCCCCTCCTCCGTCACGGTGCCCGTCCGGCCTGCCTGTGTGTCGTCTCCTCACGACGGCCCGTCCCCCGGCGTGACCGTGTCATGGCCCAGGCGGCGAACGCCCAACCCATCGGAGCGGACGTTCAGAGCAACATTTGAGGTTCGGGGCCCGCCGGCGCGGCGACCGGGCCGGCCACCGGAGCACGTCGTCCGGGTCGCAGGGTTCGCGCCGGGCCGTGTCGCCTCGCCGGGAGGCAGGGGCGACGGCCGCGGAATGTTCCGGCTTCCGGGACGGTCCGGCGGGGCGTGCGGGATGCTGGAGGGCGAGGGCGGGTGCCGGTCCTCCACCCCATGCTTCGTTCGGGGACTGGTAACGCCAACTTCCGTTTATCTACTATGGATCGACCGTCGGGCCAGACCTTTGGCGCGGCACTGATCTGGGGGAACGATGCAGCCTGACCAGCAGCTGTCCACGGCGATCGATGCCACCGTGCCCACGGCCGCGCGCATGTACGACCACTATCTCGGCGGCAAGGACAACTACGCCGCGGACCGGGCGGCGTGCGAGGAGCTGGACAAGGTCGTCCCGAGCACGCGCGCGCTGGCGCTGAACAACCGGCGCTTCCTCCAGCGGGTGGTGAAGACCCTCGCCGGCGGGTACGGGATCCGGCAGTTCCTGGACCACGGATCCGGCCTGCCCACGCAGAACAACGTGCACCAGGTCGCCCAGCAGATCGACGAGACGTCCCGGGTGGTGTACGTCGACAGCGACCCGATGGTGCTCGTGCACGGCAGGGCCCTGCTGGACCAGAACGACCGGACCGCCGTCATCCACGCCGACCTGCGCGAGACCGAGCAGATCTTCACGCACCCCGACACCGAGCGCCTGATCGACTTCTCGCAGCCGGTCGCCGTGCTGTTCAACTCGGTGTTCCACTGCATCCCGGACAGTGACACCGACGGGCCGCTCGCCGTGATCGCCCGCGTCTCCGAGCGGCTCGCCCCCGGCAGCTTCATGGTGATGTGCCAGCTGGTCAGCGAGGATCCCGAGGTCCGCACGTTCGTCACCGACTTCATGGACACCGCCACACAGGGCCACTGGGGCCGGGTCCGCCAGGAGAAGGACGTCGCGGAGTACTTCGACGGGATGGAGATCCTGGAACCCGGCCTCGTCGAGGTGTCCACCTGGCGTCCCGACACCGACGTGGTGGCACGTCAACTCACCCAGGAATGGATCGAGTTCGGCGGAGTCGGCCGCATCGGGTGACGCGGAGGGGTGGCCGCTTCGGCGCGACGCGCGGAAGCACCGCACCGCCGTGCCGGCGCGACTCGGCGGCGGAGCATCGCATCGCCGTGCCCGCGCGACTCCGGGGCGTCCGCCGTCGCGTCAGCGCGACACGCTGTAGCGCCGCTCCATCGTGTCGCGCAGCAGCGCCAGGGACTCGCGCGGGTTGAGGGCCTCGTCGGCGAGCCGGTCGAGCACCACGCGGTACTCCTCCGTCTCGTCGCGGTCCTCCAGGAAGTTGGCGCTCCTGATGTGCTCCAGGTAGACCACGTCGGGCAGTTCGACGCCGCCGAAGCGCAGATAGGTGACCGGGATGGCCGGCGCCGACGCGTTCGTCACGTCCAACGGCACGACCTGGACGATCACATGGGGGCGCTGGGCCATCTCGACGAGGTGCTCCAGTTGCCTGCGCATCACCTCGGGGCTGCCGAGGACCCGCAGCAGCACGGACTCGTCGATGACCGCCCACAGATGAGGCGCGTCCTCCCGGTCCAGGAGCTCCCGCCGGCGCATACGCAGCTCCACCCGGCGCTCGACCTCGCCGGCCGTCGCCGTCGGCAGCCCGCGCTGCACGACCGCCCGTGTGTAGTGCGGGGTCTGCAACAGGCCCGGCACGTACTGGATCTCGAAGGTACGGATGGTGGTGGCCGCCTCCTGGAGCCCGACCAGCCGGTCGAACCACTCGGGCATCAGCCGCTTGTCGTAGCGCTGCCACCATCCCGGCTCACCGGCGCGCTGGAGGAGCCGCAGCAGGACGGACACCTCGTAGTCGTCGGTCCCGTACAGGTCGAGGAGGGACCGGACATCGGCCTCCGTGGGGGGCTTGCGGCCCTTGCCCGCCTCTATGCGTGAGAGCTTCGCCGGGCTGAACCCCAGGGAGCGCGCCGCCTGTTCCTGGGAGAGGCCGGCGTCCTCGCGGGCACCCGTCAGCTGAACGCCGACCAGCATCTTCAGCAGAGTGGGCGCGGGCTCCTGCCGACTCAGATACGGTTCGAGGCGGGAGACGCGGGGTGACTCGACAGACATCCTGGCTCCCAGTCGACCGGCAGAAGACAGCCCAAATTATCGCACCGAGTCGGTCTCCGCCGCATGCGTCGACAGAAGTGGAAAATCACTCCTCCGCTTCGCCGGGACCGGGATCCGGGCTCCGTGACGCGGGAGACCGTTCACAGGAGGTGGTCGAACTCGCCACCCTTCGCACCGGCCAGGAAAGCGGCCACCTCCGCCGGGGTGTAGACGAGGGCCGGACCCTCCGGGTCGCGGGAGTTGCGCACCGCGATACCCCCTTCGCCCAGGCTGGCCACCTCGACGCAGTTCCCCTCGGCGTTGCTGTGGCTGCTCTTGACCCAGTGAGCTGCCAGTGAGCTCGCCCGCACTCCGTTCGGCACCGATCGCACCACGCACTCTCCTTGCTGACGTTCCATCACGTGGATACCGGCCACCCCGTCCCGGAATCGGACGGACACCACGTGGCTTGATCTTCTCCCTCCACCTTCGTGCAATTTCTCGTGCAATTGCACGAAGGTGGTGTCAGGTGGATACTAGCGGCGGCGCCAACGGGCTTGCCAGCGCCAGGTACTGACGTTGTTTCAGGAAGCGCCCCAGGGGGCGGGACCGGGGCCGGGACGTCGAGCGGCTCGCACCACCTGACACTGTCCGACGCCTTCGGAGGGAGCGGAAATGGCAACACCACTCGAGAACCTGGAACACGTGTCGTGGGAGGAGATCAAGGACTCCAGCGGCTCCGCTCAGGCCATCCCGTTCCTGCTGAACGCCGTCGCCTGGGGTGACGAACCGACGGCCCGGGCAGCACTTCACGACTTGCGGGAACGAATCTGCCAGTACGGATTCGTGGTCGAACAGGCCACCGCCGCGACGGTTCCCTTCCTGTGGGAACTCGTCGAACTCCCGCAGGTCACCTGCCGGGTGCAGATCGTCCAGCTCCTCAAGGACATCGCCGACGCCCGCCAGTGGGAGCGCACGGCCCGCGCCTACCCGAAGCTGCTCAACCGCCGTGAGAACTACGTGGGTTGGGAGCGCGAGGCCCGCCAGGCCGTCCGCGCCCGCCGGGGTGCCCTCCAGCACCTGCTCGACGAACCCGACACCGAACTCGTCCGGGTCACCACCGAACTCGCCTCCGCGCTGGCCGACTGACACGTCCGGCCGCCGTACCCGGGTACACCCGGCCCGCGTACCCCGACCGCGCAGTGGACAGACACCACCGGAGCCGGAGCCGGAGCCGTCGCAGAAGCGTCAGGCCGCCGGGCTCCGTGGTCCCAGGGTCCGGCGGACCGCGTCGCGCAACCACTGATGGCCGCCGTCGGCCGCGTGCCGAGGATGCCACGCCATGCCGATGGCCAGCGGTGGCAGCGGCAGCGGGATCTCCAGAAGCCGCAGGCCGAGCGCGCCGGCCGCGTCCGTGAGCGGTGACGGCGCGACGCCCGGCGGCGCGGTGGGGATGAGACACACGACGTCACTGCCGGCGGCGAGCGTCATCGCGGCCAAGTGCCCCGGTAGGACGACAGCGACCCTCCGCCTCAGGTTCCGCTCGGCCAGGGCGCTGTCCAGCGGGCCGGTGAACCGTCCTCTGCGGCTCACCACCACGTGCTCGGCGGCGGCGAGCCGTTCCGGCGTCAGGGTCCCCTCGGCGAGGGGGTGTTCCGGCCGTACGGCGGCCATCATCCGCAGGCTGACGAGTTCCTCGACCCTGGTCTCGGGGTCGACGTGGTCGATGGAACCGACCTCCAGGTCGATCCTGCCGTCGCGGAGCGCCGGACCGGCCTCCAACTCCTCGGCCCGGAACCGCAGCGAGACCCCGGGTGCCTCCTGACGGGCGAGCCGCAGCAGGCCAGGAGCGAGGGCCGCGCCGACCAGGTCGGCCGCCTGGAGCGTGAACGTGCCGCGCAGGGCGGCCGGATCGACGCCGGTGCCCGGAGAGAGCAGCGCCCCGACACGGCGGACCACCGCGGCGGCCTCGTCCCGCAGGGCCTGGGCGCGGGGGGTCGGGACCATGCCCTGACCGGCCCGGACCAGCAGCGGATCCTGGAGGACACGGCGGAGGCGGGCGAGCGTCCGGCTCATGGCGGCGGGAGACGTGTGCAGGCGGGCCGCAGCCCGCGTGACGCTCTGCTCGGTCAGCAGAGCGTCCAGCGCGACGGCGAGATTCGCGTCGATGACGGGTTCTGGTGTGCTGCTCATGTGGGTTGTTCCGTTCCAGGCAAAGATCCCTTGCTGAAGTTCCCATTGTGGCAACGCCGGGCGGCTCCGCAGGATGAGGGACGTACCGATCCGGCACGACCCACGAGGTTTTCATGATCGTCATCACTGCTCCCACCGGCAACATCGGCCGCCACCTGCTGCCCCTGCTCCTGGAGTCCGCCCCCGGCCGCGGCGAGGAACTGCGCGTGATCGTGCGCGACCCCGCCCGGCTCCCCGACGCGGTGCGCGAGCGCGTCGATGTGGTCGCCGGTTCCCACGGCGACGCCGACGTCGTCGACCGGGCCTTCGAGGGCGCCGACGCCGTGTTCTGGCTCGTCCCGCCGGACTCCTCCCGGACCCCCGAGGAGGCCTATAGCGGCTTCAGCCGTCCCGCCGCGAAGGCCCTCGCTGCCCACGGCGTCGGTCACGTCGTCGGGGTCTCCGCGCTCGGCCGCGGCACAGCGGTCGCCGGACGCGCGGGACTGGTCACCGCCTCCCTCGCCCTGGACGACCTCATCACCGGCACCGGTGTGGCCTACCGGGCGCTGGCCAACCCGTCGTTCTTCGAGAACCTGCTGGAGGAGGCCGGCTCCCTCCGTGACAAGGGTGTCTTCACCGACGTCGTAGCCGCCGACCGCAGGGCTCCGCTCGTGGCCGTCGCCGACATCGCGGCCGTCGCCGCCGGTCTGCTGCTGGACCGCTCGTGGACCGGCAGCGACAGTGTTCCGGTGCTCGGACCCGAGGACCTCTCGCCCGAGGACCTGGCCCGCATCATGACCGAGCAGCTCGGCCGCCCCGTCCGCTACGAACGGCAGCCCCTCGACGAGCTGTACACCACCCTCGTCGGCTACGGACTCGACGAGGCGTTCGTCCAGGGCATCGCCGACATGAAGCGCGCCAAGGACGAGGGCCTCGACGCGGGAGTCGTCCGCACCCAGGAGACCGCGACCCCCACCACCTTCGAACAGTGGTGCGCCCGGACCCTCAAGCCGGCCGTGCTCGCCCCGTGACGCACCACCCCGGCACGGACCGCCCGAGGTCCGACACATCGCGAACATCAGCCACTTCGGAGGCGCCCGACATGCCCACCCCCGCGGCCGCACCGCCGGTCACCGCGTTCATGCTCATCAAGACCAGGCCCGAATGGCTCGCCATGACCCCGCAGGAACGCATGACCGCGTTCACCGGCCAGGTCGTCCCCGCCATCGAGGCCAGGACGAGCGGCGTCCGGTCACGCTTCTACGACACGGAGTTCTACTCCACCCGCGTCACCGACGTGTGGGTCTGGGAGGCCGACGACCACGACGCCTACCAGCGCCTTGTCGACGCACTGCGCGAAACGCCGTTCTGGGACCACTACTTCGAGATCGTCGACCTGCTGGTCGGCACCGAGAACGGCTACGCCCGCACCTACGGCTTCGACCCCGTCGCCACCGTCACCACCTGACCCACCGCCCGACCGTGCCGACGTCCCTCCGGTTCCCCGAACCCGAGGCCGTCGGCACCGGTCGTCCCCGCGCGGCCCGACCGGGCTCGGCGGGGTGCGTCGTCAGTGCTTGAGCGACCTGACGCGGTCCACGCCCTCGACGGCGACGGTCTCCCCGGGCGCGATCTCCGTGAAACCCGCGTCGCGCACCAACGGCCCGTCGGACAGCATGAGTTCATCCCAGTGATCCTGCCGCGCGGTGCGCACGGTGAGCGGGAAGCCCGCGTCCCGCCAGGCCGCCTTCTCCTCGTCCGACAGCTCCCACCAGGTCAGTTGGGCGCCATGGCCCGTCTGCGCCATCGTCTTCCCGGCCGACATGTCGAGCCCCGGATTGAGCCACAGCACGGGCGCGTCCGGATCGGCCTCTCCCGGCGGCTCCGGATCGTCGAGATCCGTCCCGGACACCTGGAGGCGGGCCAGGTCCTTGGGCCAGCCGTCCAACGGCACCGGCGGGAAGACCCGCACCTCGGCGGACCCGCCGGTCACCGTGATGCCGGGCAGCGCCTCGGCCCGCCGCCACTCGGCACCGCGCGCCCGCCGGACGACCTTGCGGATCCGGGCGTCCTGCCAGTCCCGCATCGCCCGCGCCCACTCCCCGTCGCCGAGTGACCGCTCGTCGCTCAGGATCGTCAGGACCGCCCGGGCCGACGTCTCCAGCGCGTCGGTGCGCGCGGGCGGAGCCGCCTTCTCGATGTGCACGACCAGCGGCAGCACGAACTGCGGCGCCTCGTCGCGCGAGGTGGGCTCGGTACGGAAGGGACTGTCGTCGGCGGGGGTCGGCTCGCTGCTCACCCGCCCCAGTCTGCCAGGCGCAAGATCGGCGCCGAGCGGACGGTTCGCGCGGGAGCAGGGCCATGTTCCGTGCGGGTCAGCCCGAACACGCGGTGCGCTGGGCTTCCTGCCACTCGCAGACCGGGCACAGCGTGACGCCCTTCTGCGACGCCGGGTACTCCGTGGGCTTCCGGCACAGCACGCACTCCGCGTACGCCGGACCCTGGTCGCCCGCCGCCCCGAGGCCGCGGGACTCCCCGCCCGGCTCGTCCGCGCCGCCGGCGCGGTAGTCGTCGCTCATGTCACCAGCGTACGGACGAGGGGCAAGCGGCCGGGAAGCGCGGGGAGGGGAGTCCGCCACGTCGGGGCGGCGGGGGCGGTCAGTGCCGTCCGGCGGAGGCGCCGATCAGCTGCGACACCTTGACGAACCGGAAGCCCTTCCTACGCAGCTCGGGCACGATCGTCCGCAGCGCGCGCTCGGTGACCGGGGCCGCGCTCCGCGTGCAGTGCATGACGACCACGGAGCCGGGCCGCACACCGTCGAGCACCTGCTGCGCCACGGCGTCTGCGTCCGTGGCGAAGGCGTCACCGCTCACCACGTCCCACTGCACGGCGGTGACACCGACCGAACTGAGCGTCCGCAGCGACCGCTGGTCGTAGCATCCGCCGGGGAAGCGGAAGTACGGCATCGCGTCCCGGACGCCCGCCCGCTCGAAGGCGGTGTACGCCCGCTCCACGTCGGCCCGCATCTTGTCCTCGGACACCGTGGGCAGTCCGTAGCAGTCGTCCGTGAAGGCGTAGTGGCTGTAGGAGTGGTTGGCGATCTCGAACTGCGGGTCCTGCCCGATGTCCCGGGCCTCTCGCGGATACTCGTCGGCCCACCGGCCCGTCATGAACACGGTCGCCGGGACCTTGAACGCCCGCAGGGTCGCGATCAGCTGGGGGTTGTCGAAATGTTCTCCGGCCGCGGCCCGGGCCCCCTCATCGGCGGTCATGTCGGCGTCGAACGTCAGCGCGACGGTCTTGGCCTGCGTACGCGGCCCGTTCTTGAAGACGGGGGTCAGACCGGCCGGCCCCGGCGCGAGCGTGGGCGGGCGCGAGGGCGCGGCACTGGTGGCGGGCGCGTGGTGGCCCTGGCGCGCGACGGGCGGGGCGGCCGGGCCGCCGCACGCGGTGAGTGCGGCGCCGAGCGCTCCGAGGGCACAGGCCAGGGCGAAACTCCGTACGGAAAGGATCACCGCATGAAGATATGAAATGAAATGTGACTAATTAGCCGTCATGGGGGTGTGGCGCCCGCACAGGGTCGACACGTCACCCGGCTGGGGCCGTGCCGGGGCCGGTGTCACCGGTGAGCAGCTGCCGCCGGCACTCCTCCACGTCGAAGTCCGCTTTCGGGTACTGCGGGTCGAGGGCCTCCAGGTGTTCCTGGAGGAGCCTGCCGATGGCCCAGTTGCGGTACCACTTGCGGTCGGCGGGGACGACGAACCAGGGCGCGCCCGGGGTGGAGCAGCGGTCGAGGGCGATCTCGTAGGCCTTCTGGTACGCGGGCCACACGGCGCGCTCGGTGATGTCGCCCGGGTTGAACTTCCAGTACTTCTCGGGGTTGTCGAGGCGGGCCAGCAGGCGGCGGCGCTGCTGCTCGTACGAGACGTGCAGAAAGCACTTCACGACGGTGATCCCCTCGTCTGCGAGGGACTCCTCGAAGCGGTTGATCTCGCCGTAGCGGCGGGCGATCTCCTTGCGCGGGGCCAGCTCGCGCACGCGGCCGATCAGTACGTCCTCGTAGTGCGAGCGGTCGAAGATGCCGATCTCGCCGGGCTCGGGCAGGGCCCGCCTGATCCGCCAGAGGAAGGAGTGCCTGCGCTCCTCCGGCGTGGGGGCCTTGAACGCCCGGATGCGGCAGCCCGAGGGGTTCAGCTGGCCGATCACGTGCTTGACGACGCCGCCCTTGCCGCTGGTGTCCATGCCCTGGAGGATCAGCAGGATCCGGCGCTGGTCGCCGGCCGTGCTCGCCGCCCACAGACGCTCCTGGAGGTCGGCGAGGTGTTCACCCATCCGGGCGGTGGCGGCCAGGCCGGAGGTCTTGTCGTGCGGTCCGCCGGGGGTGGCCTCGGCGTCGTACGCGGAGAGGTCCACGCCCTGCCCGCCGGGCACGCGCAGCAGCTCCCGGAGTCGCGCCGGGGGCCTGGCGTCGTCCTGGGCGCCGCCCTTTCCGTGGTGCTTCTTGCTGTGCTTCTTCTCGTGCTTCGTCTCGTCCTTGTCGTGCTTCCCGCCGTGCTTCTTGCCCACCGCGCGCCCCTTCCGGCCGTGTTCCTCGATGGTGCGCCGGGTGTCCGGGGCCCGCTACCCGTTCGGTGTGCTCGGACGGCCCGGTCACCGCGTGCCCGCAGCGGGTGCCCCGAGCCGGACGGGGTCAGTCCAGCGGCTTCTCGACGGGTTCCTCCGGAGCCTCCGGTTCCCGGGACTCCGGCAGCCTCCCGGGCGCGTCCAGGTCCCCGAACGCGCCCGGTATCCCGAGCCCGTCCGTGTCGCCGAAGGCGTCCGGAACGCCGAGGCCCTCCGGCAGCCGGCCGGCCCCGTTCGCCAGGGCGGTCGGCTCGGTGTCCTCGGTGACCTGCTGCGCGTCCATCGGGGGCGGTGTCTCCGGAGGCCGCTTCGCCTGCGGCTCCGGAGCGACCGGGGCCTGCCCGGACTGGGCGCGTTCCAGGAAGCGGAGCAGTTCGACGGGGAAGGGCAGCACGAGGGTGGAGTTCTTCTCGGCGGCGACGGCCACCACGGTCTGGAGCAGCCTGAGTTGGAGGGCGGCCGGCTGTTCCGACATCACCTCGGCGGCCTGGGCGAGCTTCTTCGAGGCCTGCAACTCGGCGTCGGCGTTGATGATCCGGGCCCGCCGTTCACGGTCGGCCTCGGCCTGCCGGGCCATCGAGCGTTTCATCGTCTCGGGCAGGGACACGTCCTTGATCTCGACGCGGTCGATCTGCACGCCCCAGCCGATCGCCGGGCTGTCGATCATCAACTCGAGCCC